>JBKPNV010000284.1:0-14652 GCA_046732795.1 Acidobacteriota bacterium | reverse complement strand
CTGCAGGCTGCCACCAGATGGCCGGCGGAGACGATGCGTGTGGGTGATCGCATCGGAACCCCAGCCAGTGCCGCCGCTGCCGCCCGGGTTCGGCAATGCGCGTCAGCCTCAGCCCACGATCGAGACGATCAACTCAGGGCGAAGCGATTACGCCGGTCCGGATTTCTCGAAGGTCGTCGTGAAGGAGGGAGGACCGGCTCTGACGCTGAAGCTGACAGGGTTCAACTACTTTCAGCGCTCGCAGGTGTACTTCAACAACATTCCCGTACCAACGGCCCTCAACAGTCGCGTCGAGATCACCGCAACTGTCGACGAGTCATTGCTGCGCACCGCAGGTCGCTATCCAGTTGTCATTCGGAACCTCGGCCTCGCCGATCCGGCGAATCCGAAACTCGGCGATGCGACGTCCAATCGCGCCTGGCTGATCGTGGGATATCGGTAACGAGGCTTCGGCCCGAGTAGAGCGCCAAGAGCGTGACCGCGCGGGGTTTCGACATAGCGGCGAGTGATCGCGGCGGCGCCGGCGGCGTTGTCCGCGCAGGGCACGTCGCAGTTGCCGCTCAGGACCTCGCGTCTGGAGCACGTGGGGCGCGGTCGGCGTCATGGTGCTGCCGTTCACCCATAAGAATGGCCTTCGCTTCGGGACCTCGATGGAGTCGCAGTAGAGCTGCGGGCACCCGAGACGCGATATCATGCGCGTCATGGCGCGAAGGCGTCTTATCGCCGGCATCGCGTTCGCGGGATTGGGGTGGAGCCTGTTAATCGCCCATTCCCAGGGTTTCTCGCAGACCACGCCTGGCGCCCGGGTCCAGACGCCGGCTGCCGTCACAGAGAACCCGTCCGGCGCCCGCGACGAAACGCAGGCGGCCATCGCGAAGTACTGCACGACGTGTCACAACGAGCGATTGAAGACCGCCGGCCTCGTGCTCGATCCGATGGGCGTCGCGCGTCCCGGCGATCAGTCAGAGATCTGGGAGAAGGTGCTACGTCAGTTGCGCGCGGGAACGATGCCGCCGCCCGGCGCCCCTCGCCCTCCGCAGGCGTTCTACGCGCGCGCGGCCGGTTACCTCGCGCATGAGCTCGAGACCAGCGCCGCAGCCCGCCCTAATCTCGGCTCAGTGCCGCTGGCTCACCGGCTGACCCGGACCGAATATTCGAATGTGATCCGCGATTTGCTCGCGCTGCCGGATCTGCCCAAGGAGTTCGACTATGCCACGCTGCTTCCAGCCGATAACGCGAGCAGCGGCTTCGACAATCTGGCGGACACGCTGTTTGTCTCGCCGGCAACGATGGAGCGCTATCTGGAGGCGGCGCTCAAGATCAGCCGTGTGGCCGTGGGCGATCCCGAGATGGGTGCGCTCGTGAACACGCACATCACGCCGGTGCGGCAGCCGCAGGAAGGCCGCAACGAAGCACTGCCTTTCGGCACGCGCGGCGGCCTGCAGATCGACGGCTATTTCCCTCTGGACGCGGAATATGAGTTCAAGGTCGAGACAGCCGGCGTCGGGGCCGAGGTCCATCAACTGGAGATCAGCATCGACGGCGAGCGCAAGGCGATCACGAACGTCTCGAGAAGACCCGGGGTTCCAGCGGGAGACGATGCGTCGAATCGGGGTGCGTTCCGGTTCGCGGTGCCGGCCGGGCCGCGCAGTGTGGCGGTCGCCTTCGTGGAGCGCAGCGAGGCCCTGTCCGAGGCTCCTCTGCGGCCGCCTGGCCGGAATCGTGGCGCCCTGCCCTCGGTTGTGTCGGTGACCATTACCGGCCCCTTCAACGCGACCGGGCCCGGCGACACGCCCAGTCGCCGGCGGCTGTTCGTGTGCCGCCCCGCCAGCTCCGACCAGGAATCGGCGCCCGCCCCCGCTGGCGCTTCAGGGAGGTCTCGACGAAGTTCGGCGGAGATCGAAGCGAACGAAGCCGGATGCGCGGACCGGATCCTGACCACGCTGCTGCGCCGCGCCTACCGCCGCAACGTCACTGCCGACGATCTGCGCCGCGTGCGCCACTTTTACGACGCGGGACGTGCCGAACGCGATTTCGACCGCGGCATCCAGCGAGCGTTGGAACGCGTGCTGGTCAGCCCGCAGTTCCTCTTCCGCATCGAGCAGGAGCCGGCCGGCGCCGCGCCCGGGGCGATCTATAGTGTCGGCGATTTCGAGCTGGCTTCACGCCTCTCGTTCTTCCTCTGGTCCAGCATCCCCGACGACGAGTTGCTGGATGCGGCCGCCGCGGGAACGCTGCGGCAACCCGAAGTGCTGCGCCGGCAGGTGACACGCATGCTCGCCGATCCGCGCAGCCGGTCGCTCGTGACCAACTTCGCCGCCCAATGGCTGTTTCTGCGCGACGTCGAAACCAAGGAACCAGATGTGTACCTGTTCCGCGATTACGACGAGGGTGTGCGCGCCGCGTTCGTGCGCGAGACCGAGTTGTTCCTGGACAGCATCCTCCGCGAGGACCGCAGTGTGCTGGAGCTCTTGACGGCGGACTACACGTTCCTGAACGAACCGCTGGCCAGGCATTACGGCATCCCGCAGATCACGGGCAGTCATTTCCGTCGCGTGACGCTGCCGAAGGGGAGTCCGCGCCGGGGGCTGCTGGGACAGGGGAGCATCCTGTCGATCACGTCTTACAGCACGCGGACATCGGCGGTGTTGCGGGGCAAGTACGTGCTCGAAAATCTGCTGGCCTCGCCGCCGCCTCCTCCGCCGCCCAATGTGCCATCGCTCAACACCGAACAATCCGGCAGGCCGCTGTCGATGAAGGAAGCGATGCAACTGCACCGCGCCAATCCGGCGTGCGCCGGATGCCACGCCAAGATGGACCCGATCGGCTTCGCGCTGGAGAACTTCGACGCACTGGGGCGCTGGCGCGCGGAGGAGAACGGGCGGCCGCTCGAGGTCGCGACCGCGCTTCCGGACGGGACGATAGTCGACGGCGTCGAAGGTGTGCGGCAACTCGTGCTGCGGGACCCGGCGCTTTTCGTCGAGGCGATGACCAGCAAGCTGTTGATGTATGCGCTGTCGCGTAATATCCAACATTACGACCAGCCGACGATCCGCATGATCGCCCGGGAATCGGCGCGGCAGAACTACACCTTCACCTCGCTGGTGCTGGGCGTGGTGAGCAGCGTCCCGTTCCAGAGCCGGATGGCGCACGCCGAGCCCCGCTAGTGGACGTTATGAAGTGGAAACGCAGGGAGACCGTATGACGTTCCTCACCAGGAAAGCGCTGACGCGGCGGACGATGCTGAAGGGGGTGGGCGCGAGCGTCGCGCTGCCGCTGCTGGATTCCATGATGCCGGCGCTCTCGGCTCAGAGCAACGCCGCTGAGGCGTTGCGGGAGACAGGGTCGGGGTCGAGGCAGGCACCGATGCGCCTCGGGTTCGTCTACGCGGCGCACGGCGTCATCCATTCGGAGTGGAAGCCGCGCCAGACTGGCCGCCAGTACGAGCTGCCGCCCAACCTGCAGCCGCTTGCGGGTGTGCGCGATCACTTCAACATCTTCACCAACCTGTCGCATCTCGAAGCCAACAGCAAGGGCGACGGCAGTGGCGATCACAACCGCGCCTCCGGGGCGTGGCTCACCGGCGTGCATGCCTACGACCGCACGGGTCCCGGCGGCGAGATTCGCCTTGCCGCGTCGGCCGATCAGATTGCCGCCAGGCATCTGGGCAAGGACAGCAGGGTCTCCTCGATCGAGATGACGCTCGACCCGGCGACGCAGGGGGCGTGCGATTCAGGTGATTGCTTTTACGTCAATACCGTCTCGTGGCGCAGCGAGACGTCGCCGAACATGCCCGAGCTCCACCCGCGCGTCATCTTCGAGCGCCTCTTCGGCGACGGCGGCAGCGCCGAGCAGCGGCGTGCCCGCATCCGTCAGCAGGGCAGCATCCTCGACTCGGTGCTCGAGGAAACCCGTACGCTCACGGCGACGCTCGGCCGCTCCGACACGTCCAAGGTGGCCGAGTACCTGGATTCGGTGCGCGAAGTGGAGCAGCGCATTCAGCACTCGGAGTCCAGCTTCGAGGAATCGATCGAGCTGCCCGACCGTCCTATTGGGATCCCCGCCAGCTTCGAGGAGTACGCGCAGCTCATGTTCGACCTGCAGTTGCTGGCTTTCCGCAGCGACATCACCCGCGTGTTCTCGCTGATCATGGCGCGCGACCTGAGCGGGCGCTCGTACAGCCAAATCGGCGTGCCTGGCAACCATCACCTGATTTCCCATCACCGTGAGGACGCGCAGCTGAAGTCGCAGAAGGCGAGGATCGACACGCATCACATGCGTCTGCTCAACTACTTCCTGGAGCGGATGCGCGATACGCCTGACGGGGACGGCTCGCTGCTCGACCACAGCGCCATTCTGTTCGGCAGCGGCATGGGCGACGGAAATCTGCACCGCCACAACGACCTGCCCGTCCTGCTGGCGGGCAAGCTGCACGGCAGGTTCCAGACCGGCTACAGCTTCGACTACACACCGGACACGCCGATGGCGAACCTGCTCGTGACGATGCTCGATCACGTGGGTGTGCCGATCGCGAAGCTGGGCGACAGCAGCGGGCAGCTGCTGCTCGACTACCAGCGCGCGGGCGCGGCACGCGCGCGAGGATGAGCGGGGAGTCGGAACCCATGCGATTGAGTCAAGATTTCTCGACGCGCGTTCGCTGCATCAGCGTTGCGTTGGCACTTCTATGCGCCTCGGCGTCCCTCGCCGCCGACGCTCCGTCACTGGTAGGCGCGGCCAGGAACGGCAACCTGGACGCGGTCCGCTCGCTGCTCAAAAGCGGCGCCGACCCGAACCAGGCGGCAGCGGATGGCTCGACCGCGGTGCACTGGGCGGTGCACGGGGAAAACCTCGCCATGCTGAACGTGCTGCTCGCTGCCGGTGCGAAGCCCGATGCCGTCACCCGCTACCGGATCGCGCCGCTGACGCTGGCCGCGCAGAACGGCAACGCGGCGCTCGTCGAGCGGTTGCTGGATGCGGGCGCCAAACCCGATACGGTATCCGAAGAAGGGCAGACGGCGCTCATGACCGCGGCCCGCAACGGCAGCGTCGCAACGGTGCGCGCGCTGCTGAAGCATGGCGCGCAGGTCGGCCTGGCGGAATCCTTCCGCGGGCAGACGGCGCTGATGTTCGCGGCGGGCGAAGGCAACACCGACGCCGCCAAGCTGCTGCTCGAGTTCAGTGCGAAGCTGAACGAGCGCTCCAAGGGCGGCTACACGCCGCTGCTCTTTGCCGTGCGCAACAACCGCTACGAGACGGTCAAGTTCCTGTTGGAGCAGGGCGCCGACGTCAACGACCGCATCCCCGATGGCACCTCGGCGCTGAGCCTGGCGATCCTGAACGCCGATTTCGATCTGGCCGCGTTGCTTCTGGACTCCGGTGCCGATCCGAACGTGCCCGACCCGCGCGGCCATCCGCTGCACGTGGTCGTCTGGTTGCACCAGCCGGGCGCGCCGCCGGACTTCGCCATGAACGGTGAAGATCCGCAGCCGGTTCCGCGTCCGCGCGGCAGATTGTCGCACCTCGACATCGCACAGAAGCTGCTCGCGAAAGGCGCCGACCCGAATGCCGTGGTCACCTGGGGCGACCGCCGCTTCAACAGCGCCGGGGTGGCGCGAAGCCCCGCCAACCTGAACATCGGACGGCATTACCTGACCTACCAGGGTGCCACGCCGTTCTATCTGGCGGCGCGCAACGGCGACGAACCGATGATGCGCGTGCTTGCCGCCGGAGGCGCGGATCCCACGAGGTCGAACCGTTTCGGCGTGACGCCGTTGATGGCCGCCGCGTGTCTTGATTACTACGAAGGCGAGACCGCCGGGCCCTTCTCGGGTGTTCCGGAATCGCAGCGGCTGGAGGCCGTGAAGCTGGCGCTCGCGCTGGGCAACAAGATCAACGCGCGGACAACCTTCGGCGATTACAAGATGACCGGCACGCCGGAGGGCACGCTGTTGCGCTACCCAGACAACTTCCAGGAGCTGATCGATTTGGGCATGGGCGATCCGCGCTTCGCCGAGATGACTGCGCTGCACGGCGCGGTCATCTGCAACCAGCCGTCAATCGTCAAGTACCTGATCGAACAGGGCGCCGAGGTGAACGCGAAGAACCGGCTCGGGTGGACGCCGCTCATGATGGCAGGCGGCCTCTACATCGCCAATGCCCATAAAACCTCGCCAGGGTCAGCCCAGATTCTGCGGGAGGCGTTGGCGGCGCCCACCCTTAACGGCCGCTGAACGCTAGCCATCCGCCTGCGCCCGTGCTGAATTCAGGTGCGCTACGTCTCGCGATCTCTCGCCGCGCGCCGAGCGATAAGCGGCGCGAAGCCGGACAGGCTCGGCCCCACAGGCACGGACCCTCTTCTCAGCATCGCGCGTGATCCCCTTCGCATAGGCGTAGCTATACGCGATGGCGGTCGGCCGGGCTCTGACGCTTCGAGCAGACGGACACGATCTGTTCGGTGCCAAGCGAGCGCAGGCAGCATCGGCGACACGAGTAAGAGATGAGCTCGCGGGGCGCCGGGGTTCAGCAAGAGATGCAGGCATGGCTCGTGACTTGCTCTCTATTCGCTTCATGACGGGTCGACCCCATGATTCGCTTCGCTTCCGATTGGACTGCTCACCGCCGTCGCATGGCTCGGGGACGTGTTCCCGGCGACTTTCGTGCTCATCACGCAAAACCGGATCATGGCGCAGAGCGATCAGCGCGAAGCTGTGACGGGCAGCCAGGATCGGACCAGATCTGGTTTGATGAGGCGGAGGCGAAGGAGGCCATCTCTCGCCGATGCGCGCCGCGTGCTCACCCGCGTGTTCGCGCTCGACGCCTTTCGTCCGGGTCAGCAAGAGATCATTTCGTCCGTGCTCCAAGGGCGCGACACCCTCGGAATCATGCCCACGGGAGCGGGTAAGTCGTTGTGCTATCAGATCCCCGCGCTCCTGCTCGACGGCACGACCCTGATCATCTCGCCGCTCATCTCGCTGATGAAGGACCAGACCGACAAGCTGGTCGATAGAGGTCTGGCCGCGTCGGCCATCAATAGCGCGCTGACGGTGCGGGAGGAGTCGCATCATCTGGACCAGGTCGCGAAGGAGCGCGCGGAGTTCGTCCTTACAACGCCGGAACGACTGGCCACCGCTGAATTCAGGGCCGTACTCCGCGAGCTCACGGTCGATTTGATCGTGGTGGACGAGGCACACTGCGTTTCGCAGTGGGGCCACGACTTCAGACCGGCGTATCTCGAGATTAAGGACGCAATCAGATCGATCAGCCGAAATGGGTCCCGACCGCCGATCCTCGCGCTGACCGCGACAGCGCCTGAACGTCTGCTCATGTCGATTGTCGACGAGCTCGGGATGGCCAATCCCGAGGTGGTGAACACTGGCGTCTACCGCGCCAATCTGCAGCTGGAGGTGTTGCGAACGGTGAATGAGCCGCAGAAGCGCGAGCACCTGGTTCGACTGCTGCGTGAGATTGACGGTACCGGAATCGTGTACGCGTCCACGGTGCGGCAGGTCGAGGTGCTGGAGGAGGTGCTGCGTGGGCTTGGCTTCCGGGTCGGCAAGTACCACGGCCGGATGACGGCGAAGAAGCGAAAGGAGGCCCAGGAAGGCTTCATGTGCGGTGATCTCCACGCGCTGATCGCGACCAACGCGTTCGGTATGGGCATCGACAAGCCGGACATCCGGTTCGTCGTCCACTACAACATGCCGGGCTCGCTCGAATCGTACTATCAGGAGGCCGGCCGTGCCGGCCGCGACGGAGAGGTCGCACGCTGCATTCTCTTCTACCAGCTCGAAGATCGACGCACGCAGCTCTATTTCCTCGGGGGTCGCTATCCGTCAGCAGATGACGTACAGCAGGTCCATCACGCGCTGCATCGCATCGGCGCTGCCGACCACGCCGTCCGCGCGGAGGATGTAAAAGCTGCAGCCACCGGTGTCGCTGCGACGAAAGTGCGGGTCGTCCTCACACTGTTTCGGGAGATGCAGCTCACGGTCAGCCTGCGCGGCGGCGGATTTCAATTGCGGGAGCGCGAGATCTCAGGTGGTCGATTGAGTGCTCTCGCAGCAGAATACCGCGACCGCCAAGTCGGCGATCGACAGAAGCTGGAGATGATGATGCGGTATGGACAGTCGGCGGGCTGCCGCTGGGTGCAAGTCCTCGAGTACTTCGGCGAGACGCCGGAGTGGCAACGCTGCGGCTCTTGCGACAACTGCCGCAATCCACTCGAGCAACAGATCACCGCAGGTCGCTAACCGCCGCCGTGGATGAGTCGCGCCGTTGAAACTGGATGGCCGTTGTCCTCGTATTGCGGCGCCCTTACGCATCTCTGCCGTGTAGCTTGGCCATGCACAAGCAGCCGGCCTTCCCGATCAGAAATCCCACCGTGCCCCGAACTTCACGAACCGCGGCTGGATGACGGACGTCGCGTTCCGCCAGGCGACGCCGTAATTCTGCACTTCCTGGAGGATCGCGTCCGAGTTGAACGCGTTGTAGAGATCGACGTTCAGATCGACCCTCCCCTTGCCGACGTTGACGATCTTCGTGAAGCGCAGGTCGAACTGATTCAAGCGATCGCCAAACTCGGTGCCCGTCGGAAGACCCCTGAACCCAAACGCATCAACCCACCCCGGAATCAGGTTGACGGTCGACGAACCGGACGAGAAGGGTCGTCCGAGTCCCGGCGCGGTGACGGCGTACGTGTTGTAGGCGTTGATAATCGGACCGATTACGCTCTGGAACGTCCCGCTGACTCTGATGCCGTACCACGGGAGCCCATACGAGGCGTACGCCTTGAAATTGTTCTGCATCGGCTCGCTCACGCGGCAGAAAGGAAAGATGACTGGCGTCGCCTGCCCGGTGATGGTGAGAAACGACGATTCCGGCACCTGCGCGCGGACGGCGCAGACGTCGGTCAGCCTTCTCCCGGTGCTGATGCCACCCTGGAGAAACAAGTTGCTGAACCGGCCGTTCGCCGTCACGTCGAAGCCGTCAAAGTGCTCGATGTGGTCGCCGAACTGCGAATCGTCTTTCACGACGTTACGGCTCAGACCGAGCTTGTCGGGATTCAGATCGGGGA
Source organism: Acidobacteriota bacterium (assembly GCA_046732795.1). GTDB lineage: Bacteria > Acidobacteriota > Vicinamibacteria > Vicinamibacterales > UBA2999 > Gp6-AA40. The sequence continues at coordinate 5,579 of JBKPNV010000284.1, read as the reverse complement.
CGCCGGTGATGACCTGCCCCGAGTTGGGCAGGCGCGGATCGGCGGGCACGATGGCGTCGTAATACGTGTAGTCGGCCGCGCTTACGAGCTCATTGTCGGTCACCCAGAAGTTCCCGAGCGCGCGGTGGAAGTAGGCGGCGCTGACGGAGACGCGCGGAATCAGCTCCTGCTGGACGCCTACCGAATACTCCCAGTTGTACGGCCGCGTGCCCCAGCCGTTGAGAATCTCCGAGTCCCAGGTGGTCGCGAGACCGGGATTACCGAAATTGGCGTTGTTCCACGGTCCGCACAAATCCTTAGTCGGGTCGAAGGCCGGCCCGAAAAAATTCTGCGGAGCCGGATTCGACAGATCGCAGTCAGGCGTATGGTTGCCGTTATTGTCGAACCACAGGCGGTCGGTTGACGTTACCAGGGCATTGGCCGCCGGATCGTTGGCGCGGGCGACGCCAATCGAATCTTGCAGGACGCCGCGGCTCACGCTCGCCTTGATGGCCGTCTTGCCATTCCCGAGCAGATCGTAGCTGGCGTTGATCCGCGGGTTCACGTCCTTCCAGTTGGGCACGTTCTTGATTTCCGGGTAGTCGACATTCCGATTCGGCAGCCACGGACCGGGCCCGTAGTGGTATGCGTCAACCGACTCGTTCTGAAAGTCGAGCCGCACGCCGCCGCTCAGCGTCAGCCGTCTCGTCGTCCACGAGTCCTGAGCGTAAATTCCAAGGTTGTAGTTCAGCCGATCCACCCACCCCGCGAGCGGAGAGCTGATGGTGGCGAGAAGCGGCGATCCGTTGAGCGAAACGATGTAGTAGTCACCCTGTGCGTGGTTGCTGTCGCGCCGTTCGAAGTGTCCCCGCTGCATCTGGGTGCCGACTTTGAAATTGTGGCTGCCCGTCACGTAGCTCAGCGATCCCTTGAAGGTTTGCGACGGGAGGCGGTCGTCGTTGTTGGCGAACCATGAAGCGCGATGCGCAAAGCTGAACGGGACATCAGGGCCGCCGAGCTCGAAGATCGGAACGCCGGCGATGTTCTCCGGCGGCTGCGTGATCGTGTCAGGGCTCTCGCCGGGCGCCATCCCCGCTTCGATCAGCACGCGGTTGGTCGCGGTGTACGTCCACGTGATCGTGCTCAACTGCGTCGGCCACTTGACGAGCTGTGCCGCTTCCGGCGACATGAAGAGAAGCTGTGACAGCCAGTGCGGATCGTTCTTGCGCTGGTACGCGTACCAGCCGGAGACCTTTTGCTTTGGCGTGGGCGCCCACGTCAGACGGATGTTGTTGTCCGCGGTCCACGTGCCGGCGAATGCCTGACGCGTCAGATCAGGTGTGCGCACGTAGGCCGATGGATCGACGGGGAAGTACAGCCCCGCCTGATAGTACTCGTTCGTGAAGTACCGCGACGTGTAGTAGAACCAGAGCTTGTCGCGCTTGATGGGTCCGCCGATGGCCCCATTGATGTCGTACAGCTTCTTCAGCGAGTCGGTGTCCGACGCGCCTCTGGCGCGAAGCCGATCGTTCACGTTGCTGCCCTGGAGAGACGGCGCGGATCCGTTGGCGAGCAGCGAGCCCTGAAACGTGTTGCCGCCCGACTTTGGAATCGCGTTCATGATCACGCCGTTGGTCCCCGATTCGGGGGTCTGTCCCGAGAACGAGAGATTGACTTCGTCGTAGATGAGCGCCGAGAGGCTCATGTTGGTCAGGTTCGAGCTGAGATACATGTTGCCGATGCGCATGCCGTCGATCATCGACACGCCGTCGCCCGGCAGACCCCCGTGCACGGACACCTGTGTTCCAGTCTGATCGCCCTGGAGCCCTCCGACGTCCCGGACACCGAAGAATGCGGAGTTGATGGCCGGAACGAGCTGAGCGATGTTTACCCACGATCCGCCCGACGGGAGCTCCTTGAATGTCCTCTCGTCCGCGACGGTGGTCTGTGCGGCTGACTGAAGGTCGACGACCGGCGTCTCGCCGGTCACCGTGATGGTCTCCGTCAAATTGCCGACGCGCAGGTTAGCGTCGATGGTAGACGTCACGTTGATCGACACGTCCACGCCTTCACGCCTCACGGTGCTGAATCCCGATAGCGAGAACGTGATGATGTAGCTGCCGGGTGGCAGGTTGACGATTCGGTACTGACCGGCGCCGTCGGTCACGGCCGTCCGGACTCTTTCAATGAGCGCCGGGCTCGATGCTTCCACAGTCACGCCGGGCAGGACCGCGCCAGACGCGTCGGTGACCGTACCCGCGACGGTGCCGAGCACTTGTGTCGCGCCCACGGACGGTACGCTCACGAGTCCACAAGCCAGAAGCAGGATTGGTGCGTACTCTCGTAGAACTCTACGCATTGGTCTCCGCATCACGGTCCTCCGGTGTCCTATCGAGGCGACGGCGTTTTCGCTGTGCGAATGTCTTTTCCCCTGACGGCCGACCTATACGCCCTCGAACGCAACCCTGTCAAGGTTGTCTTTTCGACTTTGTCAAAGCGAAATAGAAATGTCCCCGTTCTTAACTCAATAGAAATGTCCCCCCGAGGATAGAAGCCTGTGGGAGCTGTGGAAAACGGTTCTGTCGTTTTCCAAGGACCTGTGGGCGCGTGCTCTCCGCGTCCATAGGTCCGGCAGCTTCCACGGCCGCATTTTTACGGTTGCACCCGCTCCCACGCCCGTCGGTCTTTCGCGAACTGCTGATACGCGTAATGATCCGGAACGCCCTGATGCCACGGATGGTCGGCGGACTGCCCGCGACGGCGCGACCGGGGACTCGGCGTTGCTGGCAGCGCCGGTCGCGTCCCTGCGGGCGCGGCAGGTTTCGTCAGCAGCGGCGGCGCAATTTCGGTCCAGCGCATACGGCGACCGCGATAGCGAATCTCGACCTGGCCCGCCGGATCTTCGAACACCGTGACCGTGCTGCGCGCCGGCGGCTGGTGACTCTGCCGCGCCAATTGAAAATGGCGATTCGCATACCGCACCACCCAGTCGTTGGACACGGTGCGCGTCTCCTCGAGCCGGAAGACCTGGGCGAGCGAGAGCCGGGGCGGCACCGCGACATGGAAGTCGTCGGTCGAGACCGCGGCGCGCGCGAATCGGCGATTGTGGTCGGGCCAGTACTCCGTCTCGAGAAACGTATTCGCGGCGGCCACATCGGCGATCCCCTTGCGGCGGAGCTTTTTCACTAACCGATCCTGATGCGTGCCGTGATGGCGCTCGATCCGTCCCTTCGCTTGCGGCGAGCTCGCCGGGATGATCGTGATCCCCAGCTTCGCGCACATGCGGCCGAATTGGGTCAATGGCTCCGCGCCTGTAGCGCGCTCCTCCTGATTCGGCGCACGCACGTAGACGTTTTTCCAATCGGTGTAGAGGGCGCGCGGAATGCCATACGCCTCGATCCACGCCCGCAACACGCCCGCGGCCGCCCAAATCGTTTCCTGGGCGCCGAAGGACCCGAGGCTGCGGCCGGTCGCATCGTCAACCATCGTCAACAGACAACTCGGCGCGCCGCGACGCTCAAACCATGGATGAAAACTGCCATCGAGCTGCACCAGCTCGCCAAAGTGGGCCATCCGCTCGCGCCGGCGCCGATGCGGGCTGCGCTTCCGCGCGCGGCTCCAGAGGCCGGCCGTCAGCATCCAGCGCCGCAGCGTGTCGTGATGCACGTGCACGCCGTCCTCGCTGGCCAAGTGCTCCGCCGCCAGCGTCGGCCCGAAGCGCTCGTCGATTGGACCGCTGTATTTCTCCCGCACGAGGGCGAGGATGTGGTCGCGTTCCGCGATGTCCCGTGCCGCATTGGACCGATGCCCGGCACTGCGGTGTTTCAACCCTTTGGCCCCCTCAGCCCGGTAGCGTCGATACAACCGCTTCGCCTGGCGATAGCTCATGACCATCACCGTCGCCGCCGACTTCAAGCTCAACGTCCCTGCTGCCACCCGCGCCAACACCCCCGCGCGCGTCAGCTCCCGCGTACTCATTGCCGTCCGCCCCAATCCGCGACCCCCTAGTCGCCAGCTTAGGGGGACATTTCTATTTCGCTAAAGAGGGGACACTATCACTGCGTTTCAACAGGTTGTCTTTTCGACAGGTTGTCTTTTCGACTTTGTCAAGACTTTGTCTTTCGACTACTTGCGCAGAGCCTCGACTCGTTGTTGCAGGCGCAGATTGGGAAATGTCTTGAGTACCAACTCGAGTGATGATGCCGCCGCATCCCTCCGGCCAAGCGCCTCGTACGCGTCGGCCTGCAGGCTGGCGTGTTGAAACGCCATGAACCGATTGCCGGCAGGCAGGGTCACCTTTGCGAGCGCGTCGAGCGCCCCTTGAGGATTTTTTCGGTCGCGGAGCAACGAATCCGCTGCGAGCATCTGCACTTCAGGATCGGCGGGAAAGCGGGCCGCGGCTGCGGCGAGCAGTTCCGCGGCTTGATCGCCTCGTCCGGCGCTTCGTTCCGACAGCGCCTGCTGGTAGTAGCCAGCCAGCAGCAGCCGCTCCACATCTTTCGGGTCTCCGGACCGAATGCCGACGCCTCCGGCGTACCCATAAACAAGCTCGCCGCCGTGTTCTCCTGCTTCATAGACGCACACGACTGCGACCACTCCGGCAACCGCCGCCGCCGAACGGACCAATCTGACCTTTGGCGACCGGCGCAAGAGGAGTCCAAGGACCTCTATGGCGCCGACGATGAGCAAGGCGGTTTGCGTCCGTTCACCCCACTCTTCATGCTCCATCACCGCCGGCCGCGCGCCTGGGGCGCGTTCGACCGGCCCGTGCGCGGCAGTCCCCGAACGCACCGACACCACAGAGAACGCCGCCGCGAGCAGTAACAGAGTTGTGGCGGCCGGGCTCGCGAACACGGGTTTACCGACGAGCGATATCAGTCTGAACGCCACGCCAACGATCGTGAGCACGATCGTGAAGTGCACGACTTGCGGATGCAAAGCGGCCATGCGTCCACCTCGACAGGGCTAGTCGGTTACCGGTCGGCGGCCAGTTGCCTGCGTCTCGTTGCCACCAAGACCGACGATGCCGATGCATCGAACCGCCGTGGCGGACGAACCGTGATCAGAACCGCCGCGCCGCCGGAGGAGTCCGTGCAGAGCGCCCAGGCAGCGCGAAGAGGTTCAGTGATGCAGGATGGCGCACCGGACATGTGATGCTGCATCACAGACAGGCATCGCGCAAACCTTGCGAGCGAGTCTCAGAATCAGTCTTGAATTTGGAGTGGGATTCAGCGTGTGTGAGCGTATCGCATGCGACTGCGCGTGCAGGTCGAGATCGCGCCGCGACACGGTATCAAGGGCGGTCAGCTCACAAAGCACGTTCGCAACAGAGAAGGCGGCAATCGACAAGAGGGAGGACCTTCGTCATGCGACATCGCGAACGACATCGAACCGACCGTATCGGCTGGCTCCGAGCTGGTGTTCTCGGGGCCAACGATGGCATCCTCTCGACGGCGAGCCTCGTCGTGGGCGTTGCTGCCTCACACGCGGATCGCGGTCAGGTTCTGATCGCCGGCGTCGCCGGGCTCGTCGCCGGCGCGCTCTCGATGGCGGCTGGCGAGTATGTGTCCGTCAGCTCGCAGGCCGACACGGAACAGGCG
>JBKPNV010000283.1:0-7069 GCA_046732795.1 Acidobacteriota bacterium | reverse complement strand
GGGAAGGGGTAGAGGCTTCGTGAACAGGCCGGCTCACGGGGCACGCTTCTTGTCTATATAACCTGCATCGCGTCAGGAAGACCTTCCATTCCACTGTCGCGCGGTTATCAGCGGAAATCAGGGAAGTAGAACATTGAGCATCGCAATATCGGCCTGCCCAGCGTGCGATTTCCCAGAAGGCGTTGAGCATTTCCCTCGGGTAAGTGCCGTGGTCAACTACTACCTGTGCAGGAGATGCGGACACATATGGTCGGTTCGGAAGAACGATCCGACAATGATCGACCACTTCAGGCCGTTGCCGAAAAAGCCGGTGTAATAGGCCGGCACGAACGACAGCACCACTCGCGACGACACTGCAGGGTGCAGGCCATCCAGAAGGAATGTGCTCGGTCTCCATCACGTAAGCGCGCCTCCACGCCGGCAGTGGATTTAGGGAGGCTGCAGGTTCCTTCGATCAGGTGCTCGGCAACCTGTTCGGCTACTCCCGGATGGGTCGTGATTGCTCTGCGCCGGCATCGAGCGTGCTTCATCCCTCGTGAACTGCCCCAGGAGGGACTATGCGACATCTCGTCACGCTCATGCTCATGCCGATAGCCGTCGTCGCCATGATGGGCTGTGCGACTACACGCGACGGCGCCGGTGCGCAGGGAGGATCGGCCACCCCCACGCTCACCGGAGCGAGCGTAACGTTTCAGAATCGCGACAGCGGTAAGGATGCGAACTCGGCAGTCGCCATCGAGCTGCTCAGAAACAATGCCGAGCTCGCCGCCCAGTCCAAACTCGTCGGCACGAAGTTCGACGACAACACTTCCGCCGGCCCGATGGCCCTTTCCGTGGGTTCGCCTTTTCGGACAGCGGACACCGACTCCGCTCGGTTGCGTATTCGGATGACTCCGGACGGAAAAGATGAGTGGACCTTCGATCTGCAGATGGCGCTTACGTTCAGCGATGGCTCCATCCAGCGGTTCTCGTGGCCAGGTCTGCGCTTGGACAACGCAGCTCCCGAACGGACGCTCACGCTCGGTCCAGCGCGGCTCCCCTGACCTGCGTCCGGAGTTCTCGAATGTGTCGAGGCATGGTGCTTTCAGCATGAACGGTTGATCGTCGAACGCCGGGCAACATCGCTGCTTTGCGGTGTTGCCACACAAACGCGTTATCGTCCGGTCTTGTAAGGAGCGGCGGAACTGGCCTAGTCGCGCTTTCGATCCCCACCTCATGGATTTTCGAATTGGCAACAGCTGCACGAGCCCCTGCAGCGCCTTCAGCCGTAGGTGGTGTGCGACTGTCAGACAGAAGTGCTGGCGTATGCCCGCATCAGCACCGCTACCTCTGCAGGAGATCCGGACCTATCTGGGCGGCAAAAAAGAGCGATCCGACGACCATCGATCACCTCACGCCGAAGCGCGCGTAACCTCCACGCCAGCGAGCGCGCGTCTCGATCGAGACGCGCTCATCGCGGGGCGGGCCGATTCATCGCGTAGGCCGCGCGTTGTCGACGCACTTCGAGGCTCGCGTGCACGTCATGAACGCTCCCCGACCAGATAGTCGCGCGGTCGAATCGGAGTCGGGATCTGTTCGCTCCATCCGCCGGTCGCTGAAGCTGCCCCAGCGGATCGGTGTGGTTCACGACGGGCTCTCAGGGATTCAGATTTCGCAATCTGTTGCAAGACCACTTCGAGTTGTTGCCGGAGTTCCTGCGAGCGCCGAACCAGGATCTCGGCTTCTGCGATCAGGTGACGGATCTGCGCTCTGGTAAATTCGCTCATTGAGAGACGTCTGTGGCTGCCCCTCAGCAGGGATCGTGCCATCGACCTGTGCGGCACACCCCTGCAACCAGATCAACCCAAAGCGTCTTCCCAAGAACGAGAGCGGCGGCTTGCCTGTCCGTCGGAGCTTCGGCGGACTGGATGTGGAAGATGCTTAGCAAACGAACCTCTGTCTGCGTCGACCTGACCGAAGTTACACGGGGAAAACGTAGCGGCAGCGACGGCATTCACACCAGAAGCCCGAGGCACCGGTCCCCAGCGCACGCACATCACGCGTCCCGCAACGAACACACGTCACGGGCCGAGGCAGATCGAATCGACGTCGCCCCCCGCGCGGAACGCTGCGTCTGTCTCCTTCTGCCGAATGACGCCGTTCGATCTCAGGCCAGGTCGCGTCGGTGTCCATCATCACTTCACATGACCGCCGCAGGCGTCAAAGCCGCATCAATGACGTGCTTCACGCCTTTGTGCTGTGGTTCACGCATGGCCGCGCCGAACATGCTTCACCAAGCCTTCATGGTCGGCGCGCTCCCACAATCGCTCCAGCTCCGGGTCGGAGGAATCACCGCGCACCCAGTCGGCCATACGCTCCAACATCGCGGCCTGACGCTCGCGTGCCGCCGGGAACCATGGCGGTGTATCGACCCGTGCGTTGCGGATGTTGGAAGCCGTCGCCCACCATGCGAGTTGAAGCGCAAAGAGTTGATCCTCACTCGGCAGTTCCTCGCAGTCGAGCACGACGTTCGTCACGACATCGAGCAACCGCTTTTCATCGACCATTACTGCTACGCCTCCCCTGAGCGGACCGTATGTCCGCCCTTGCTCCGTCGCCGACGAATGATCCAATCCAGGGACTGCTTCTCCTCAACTCACTTCTAGAAGAGCATTGCGTAGACACCAACCCAGAACGGCACGCACAAGAGGAAGGCGAAGAGAATCCCTCGCGCTGCACCACGCCCGTCTTCAATGCCGGTATCGGAACTCGTCGGCTCGATGCGCGCCACCGATGTGACGACGTTGACCCTGAATGGAATCTGCGACTCGTGAGCGACTCGATACGCCGACATGGCGGCAGTTGCCATATCACGGACGCTGCAACCGACACGCCAGAGCAACACGATGCTCAGAGGTTCATGTCATCGCACGCAATGCGCCTCACGATTCGAGAGCCTGTAGAGGAATTGGGCCGGGTCGGTCCAGACGGCTGTCTGTGGGCACGCCGACTTTATTTCGGTCCTGTTTTTCGTGCTTGGAGACGTGAAATAGTGGAAACGCGCTATTGCCTGATCCAGATCGTGGCGGCAAACTGCCAAAGCTGCCCCAGCGGCGGCAGGAATCGGAGCGAGTTACAGCCCATGACATCCCGGTGCCTTGACTGCAGCCTGCCCATTGAAGAGGAACCGTGGTGGTACGACCCTGCGGCGCTCGCCGTGAACGATGGTCCGCAGGCGGCGCAACCGACAGCAGCCTCCGCGCAACGGCCATATCCACCAACATCCGTATCGGGGCCATTCCATAAGGCGTGCTTAGCGCGGCGAAAGGGTCACAAGCGCGATTCTCTCGCGTGGTCTTAGTTCACCCGGCAACCGTAGGTCCTACGACGATCCGCGCACATCGCAGGAATCCGGGCACCGTCAAGTTGGTTGACCTATACGACAGTTCCTCGCGAATGGCGCAGTACTGGCGCGAACGGCGACGAATGTGGGTGACTGCTATGGAGTTTCGCTGTTTGGACTGCAACAAACTCATCGAAGGCGACCCGTGGTGGTATGACCCTCTGGCCTACGGCGCCGATCTTGGTGGTGAGGTGACGCAGCTCACAGGAATCGTCTCACAGCGGCCTGATCCACCAACGCCTGCGTCCGCACCCTTTCACAAGGTGTGCTTGGAAAGGCAAATGGGTCGCAGTATCCATTCCTGACGACCATCGACAGGTCGAGCAACGCGGGTCGGTCAGCTGGTTTTGCTGGGCTGGCCGCCTTCTCCTTAGGCTAGAATGCGGCAGTTCTGTCGCTGTCATAACCCCGTCATAAAGTATGTGGCGGGTATCGCGGTGAATACACACCGCTCTTGTCGATTTCAGCCGCTGTCGGCGGCCGATACCAGACGCCGCGATTCTTCGCTGCTCGCGACAATCGAGAGGGTCGATGAAGGTTCTCGTTACGGGAGGTGCCGGATACCTCGGCGCCGTTCTTTCACTGTCCTTAATCGAACAAGGGCATCACGTTCGAATTCTCGACAACCTGAAGTATGGAGGCCGGTCGCTTCTCGCAGTGTTCGGCCACCCACGAGTTGACCTCATGGTTGGTGACGTTCGGGACAGCAGCACCGTTGACCGCGCCGTCGAACACGTCGATGCAGTCGTTCACCTCGCGGCCATCGTCGGGGACCCGGCCTGCGCACGTGATCCGGAGGCCGCGCGCGCCATCAACGAGCGGGCATCGCTGCAGCTTATTCGGTCCGCGCAGACCGCCGGCGCGAGCCGGTTCGTCTTTGCGTCGACCTGCAGCAACTATGGGCGGATGGCGGATACGTCCGTGCTGGCGAGCGAAGAGCATGAACTGCGGCCGCTGTCGCTGTATGCGGAAACGAAGGTCGCCGTCGAGCGCGAGTTGCTCCAACATCGGGCCTCAACGATGGCAACGACCGTTCTGCGTTTCGCCACGCTCTTCGGTGTGGCTCCGCGCATGCGCTTCGATCTGACGGTGAACCAGTTCGTGATGGAGATGCTCGTGCATCGCCGTTTGGTTGTCTATGGCGAACGCTTCTGGCGACCTTACGTCCATGTTCGCGACGCGGCAAGCGCGATCACCACGGTGCTGAACGCGCCCGTAGATCTGGTGAAGAGTCAAGTGTTCAACGTGGGGCACACGGACGAGAACTATCGCAAGATGGACCTGGTCGAGATGATTGGCCGACGCGTCCCCGGCGCCACGGTCGAGTTCGTGTCCGTGGCCGACGATCCGCGCGACTACAAGGTATCGTTCGAGCGCATCCGCTCGATCTTGTCTTTCACGCCGATGCGTCGCGTCAGTGACGGCATCGAGGAGGTCGCGCGGCTGATCGAGTCCGGAGTGCTCGGCAGCGTTGAGGATCCCGCGTTTTCGAACGTCAGCGAGGTCTCTCTGAGCAAGGTGATGGCCCCACCAGAGCCGCCCGCATGCGTGCCATAATTTTGGCCGGAGGCCGTGGAACGCGCCTCCGGCCTTTCACCGCGAGCTTTCCAAAACCGCTGGTCCCCGTGGGAGATACACCAGTGGTCGAACTCTTGATCCGGAGCCTGCTGCGCCACGGGATTTACGACGTGACGCTGAGTCTTGGTCACCTGGCGGAACTGGTGCAGGCCTATTTCCAGCACCGGCAGCGGTTGCTCACCAAGTTGAACCTGACCTACGTGCTCGAAGAACAGCCGAGCGGAACGGCAGGCTCTCTCGCGCGTGTCGAAGGACTGAACGACACGTTTCTCGTGATGAACGGTGACCTGCTCACGGATCTGAACTTCAACAACGTGGTCAGATTTCACCACCAGAACGGGGCCGCGCTGACGATTGCAACGCGGCGACGCAACGTCAAGATCGACTTCGGTGTGCTCAAGTTCGACGACGCCTGCCGAATCACCGATTACGTCGAGAAGCCCGAGCACTTTTATGATGTCAGCATGGGCGTGTATGTGTATGAACCCTCGGTGTTGCGCTACATCGTAGCAGGCGAATACCTGGACTTTCCCGATCTCGTACTTCGCCTCCTGGCGAACGGCGAGCGCGTATGTGCGTATGCGACCGACTGTCTGTGGCTCGATATCGGACGTGCCGACGACTACGAGCGCGCGCAAGAGATGCTCGAGGCACACAAAGACAGGTTTGAATTTGCCGGCGACGCCGATTCCACTGTCTGATCTCGATTACGGTCCGGAAGAGGAAGCGGCCGTGCTGCGAGTGCTTCGCAGCAAGTGGCTGTCCATGGGCGCTGAGGTGCGGGCGTTTGAGTCCGAAATGTCGGACTTCCTCGGCATCAAACACGCCTTCGCCGTCTCGAGCGGGACTGCGGCGCTCCACCTCGCTTACCTGGCTCTCGGGATTGGCGCTGGAGACGAGGTGATCCAACCCGCGATCAATTTCGTCGCCGCCGCGAATACCACGGTGGCAGTCGGGGCCACGCCCGTTTTTGCGGACATCATCAGCCTCGACGAACCGACGCTCGACCCGGAGGCCGTCGAGCGGCTCATCTCGCCGCAGACCAAGGCTGTCGTGGTCATGCACTACGGTGGCTATCCCGGAAGGCTGGCCCAGCTCACCGAGCTCTGTGCGCGCCATCGTGTGGCCCTCGTCGAAGACGCATGCCATGCGGTCGGCGCTCGTTACGTCGATCCGAGCCGACGGCCGCCACACGGCGCCCACGCGGGTACCATCGGGGACATCGGCTGTTTCTCGTTCTTCAGCAACAAGAACATGGCGATGGGTGAAGGCGGCCTCGTTGTCACCAACCGTGCCGACCTCGCGGAGCGTATGCGTCTGCTGCGATCGCACGGCATGACGAGTCTTACATGGGATCGGCACCGTGGGCATGCCGTTGGGTACGACGTCGTGGCGCATGGCTATAACTATCGCCTCGACGAGCTGCACGCTGCTCTGGGACGGTGCCAGTTGCGCAAGTTAACCGACAACAACGCGCGGCGCCGTCAGCTCGTTACGATCTATCACCAGGCTTTGTCTGCTCTGAACGGGTGGATCATACCGTTCGTCAATTATCCGGGTGAGAGTGCGTGTCATCTGAGCGTGGTGGTTGCACCCGACACCAGGACCCGCGAGTGCGCGGTGACGCACTTGAGAGACGCTGGCATCCAGACCAGCATGCACTACCCGTGCATACCCGGCTTCGCCGCATTTCATCGGTTTGCCACCGATGGGGTCGAGCGCTGCCGGACTTTCGCATCACGGGCCATCACGCTTCCACTGTTCCCAACGATGACGGTCGATCAAGTCAACGAGACATGTCGCGAGCTGACGATCGCGACGCGACAATAGCAATGGCGACGGCTAGCTGATAGCAGACTATCGGGAGACGGTTCCGTCGGCATCCTGAGGTATGACCTGCCACTGGCCCCATTGCTTCATGCCGTTCCAGAGCCAATACCAGCCGCCGACATCCGGCACGTAATACGTGTTGTGCGAGAACCGCAGGTTCTTCGCGCCACTGTGATAGGTGTTCACCTGCGTCGCCGTGCAGTCGGACGTGTAGCTCATCCCCGTCGCAAACGCGCCGCTCTGCGTCCCGAGGCGGATGGTGTTGTCATGCGCCGAGTT
>JBKPNV010000282.1:0-20411 GCA_046732795.1 Acidobacteriota bacterium | reverse complement strand
ACGATCCGCCTGCGCCCGCCGTAACGCAGACAATGGCAAGAATGACGGCCGCGGTCCTGGTCATGATCTGATCCTCTGAATCCCTGCTGAGAGCAAGGGCTGTGCCTCAGAATAGGCCGAAAACACGGGGGATCTACGTCCACTCCCGGCTCCAATCGACCTGATTTCCCGGATCTGTCCTCGATAGCTGCACTCAAAACAGGCCTGTTTCAGGCGTCCGCCGGTCCGATGACCGCCTCGGCGGCCGTGGCGGGCCGTTCGGCAAGCCGCTGGATGAGCGCCACCGGGTCCGAGTCCGCAACCACGATTCGACGGTTTCCCGGCCTGACGAAGCCATCGACGACCGCCCGGTCGAAAAGGTCGACGAGCGGATCGTAATATCCCGCGACGTTCAGCAGGCCACAGGGTTTTCGGTGGAGACCCAGCTGCGTCCAGGTGACCACCTCGCAAAATTCCTCGAACGTACCGAAGCCTCCAGGCAACGCAATGAACGCGTCCGACAGGCTGGCCATCAGGGCTTTTCGCTCGTGCATCGACGCGACGACACGGAGGTCGGGCAACCCGCGATGCGCGAGTTCGCGCGCGACCATTGCGCTCGGAATGACGCCAATCACATGCGCGCCGTGCGCCAGCGCGGTGTCCGCCACAATACCCATCAAGCCGATGCAGCCGCCCCCGAAGACGATGCCCACGTTCCGTTTCGCCAGTTGAACCGCGACCTCTTCCGCGGCGGCGCGGTACTCAGGTCGCGCACCGCTACTGGATCCGCAGAAGACGCATACGCGCTGAAGCATGACGTCACGCCCGCGTGAAATGACACCGGGTGTGATTTCCGGCGGCAGAGACTCGAGGACATCACACCCGGTGTCTTTGCCGGGTCACACGACGAATTTATACCCGAGGCCGTGAACGGTGTGAATGTACTGTGGGTGTCGCGGGTTGTCTTCGATCTTCTGCCGCAGCCACGCCACGTGGACGTCGACCGTTCTGGTCGAAGGCATGGCGTTGTAGCCCCAGACTTCGTTGAGCAGCTCATCTCGCGACAAGGCTGCCCCACGATGCTCGACGAAGTAGCGCAGTAACTTGAACTCGCGCGCGGAGAGATCGATCGATTGCCCCGACTTCATCACTTCAGCCTTGCGGAAGTCGATCGAGATGTCGCCGAAGCGGAAGGTCTCGCCGATCGGAGCGGCGGATACCGGCGTCGCGCCGCGACGTAACAGCGCCTCGATTCGCGCGAGCAGCTCCGCCATCTCGAAGGGCTTGACGAGATAGTCATCGGCGCCCAGTTTCAGACCGACGACGCGATCGACGACCTGGCCGCGTGCCGTCAGCATCAAAATCGGCGTCTGCACCCCGCGCTGTCGAAGCGTGCGGCACACATCGAACCCGCTGCCGCCCGGCAACATGACGTCGAGCAGGATCAGATCGAAATTCCCGGTGCTGCCTTGCGCAAGTCCGCGGACGGCGTCACCTTCGCTCTCGACATCATAGCCTTCAGATATGAGTCGATCAGTGAGCGTCAAGACGAGACCAGGCTCGTCCTCGACGAGGAGTATGCGACGCGACACGTGTGTTTGCTGCCTCTAGTACTGGTCCGGCTACAGCCGGACACTGCGCCCATGAATGCGGCTGAAGCCGGACCGCTACGCACATGAATGCGGCTATAGCCGGACGCTACGTCAAGAGTGCGTGGTCTGCAACTGGCTCGCTACCGCCGTTGCGCGCAGGTCGGGATCGGCCGAGGGCAAGGCAATCGTAAACGAACTCCCGGCACCGGCCCTCGTGGTCACGGTGACCCTGCCATTATGGGCTGCCACGATTTTTCTGACGAGCGAGAGACCGAGACCGTTGCCATGTACCTGACGGGAAACGGCATCGGCGCCGCGGTAGAACGGGTCGAAGATGTGGGGCAGCTCGGAAGCCGGGATGCCATCGCCGTGATCGCTCACCGTAATCCAGACCTCCGGACGGCGACGCTGACGGCCGCGCTCGATTTTGATACCTACCCAGCGATCGCGACCGCCGTACTTGACAGCGTTGGCGATCAGGTTCTGCACCGCCGATCGGAGAGCGGCGGCGTCGCCCAGGACTGGCGGGGGATCCTGGACGAAATCGCGTTCGATCGTGACCGACTCCGGTTCGAACAGCGTGATCGCGCTCTCGATCGCGCCTTCGATGATGTCGGTTGGAGCCAGCGGCACTCGCGGTCCCTTTGCCAGCCCGGATTCGATGCCGGCGTATTGCAGCACGCGCTCCACCATCTCACCGAGGCGGCGCGCTTCGGTTTCGAGCAGCTGTCCATACCGCTTTACGCGATCACCACTGCCGACGACTCCGTGCGACAGGTTCTCGGCGGCCGAACGGATGACGGCAACCGGTGTGCGCAGCTCGTGAGAGACGCCCGCGACGAATTCCATCTGCTGGCGCGCGAGCCGATGGGCGCGCCGCGACGTCGCGGCCAGCAGTCCGACGCTCAGCGTCAGGAGCAGCAGCACGCCGAAACTGATAGCCAGATTCTGACGGCGCGCGCGCGCAACCGCCGCCTCGAGCGAACCGCTCTGATGCTGTACCAGCAGACGCCAACGCCCGAAGTCCTCAGCCGCTCGGTCGCTCGCCTGAGCACCGAGCGGTCCCTCGCTACGGAGCCGGGTGCCTTGGTCGGGGGGAGGTACGTCACCCACGGGAGGCCGCGGAGGGCGTCCGAAAAAGAATGCCTGGTTACCGATTCCGAAGAGCGATGCCGATGCGTCTGCGCGACGTGAATCGACCGGCGCGTCGGGGTCCGAACGGTAAAGCACGCTGCTCGAGTCGTCAGCGTCGGTGACGGCGACGCGATAGACATCCCCTTCAACATGAGTGAAGTGTCGCGAAGCGAGCTCGGGCAGCATCTGCTCCCGGATGTACGCCATGTTGAGCTCGATAATCGTGAACCCGAACATGGGAGTCACGGTCTGCGGACCTGGAGTTGGTCGCGGCGGTACGACGAGGTTTCGCAACGGCACGACGATCAGGGAATCCTCACCGCGAAGCGGAGGCCGGCGATCGAGGGGGCGGCCCGCATTGAAGTCGCGGAATTCCTGTTCGATCTGCGGACGCCATCGCTCGAGCGGAGCGCGCCAGTCAGTAGCCTCGAGCGCGTCGCGTTCCGGATTCCATCGCCGGAGACGCAGTCGACCGCTGTCTCCGTCGACAACGAGGACGTTTGAAACGATCTGAGGGTGCCCGGCGGTATTCAGCCACGTGTTGTAGCGATCGGAATACCGTTCCGAAACGCCTTCGCGTACAGTGGCTGGACCGACTTGCAGGCTCAAGACTGCGCGGACCAGTTCGCCGTCGAAGGCCTCCCGAAACTGGGCAGCTGCGATGCGGACGTTGCGCTGCAGTCGCTCGCGAGCGGCGGTACTCAGTTGGCCGACCCACTGGTACTGCAGAACGGCCAATGTCGGCAGCAGTATCAGCAAGGCGACCGTGACCAGCGGCGCCCCCGATGGTTTCTTGAGCTTCACGGCGCGAATATTAACATGCATAAATCGCTGTAACCTATTGAACTCCAGGCTTTTACAATCTTAACAAACTCTTTGCCCTCACTTAACCATACTGCAGACCATGCACAGGAATAATCAGCCTATGCGGACCCCTGCGGCGACGTGTGTCTTCGTGTTCGGGATACTCGTTGCCGTGGCGAATCAGACCGTGATCGCCGGTCAGCAGGCGGAAGAGGCCAAGGCGGACAGTGTGCTCGCCGAGGCGAGGAAGGCACTTGGCGGCGTGGACAAGCTGTCGGCCGTGAAGACGCTGCAGATTAATGGGACAACGAAGCGAGCCAATGGCAACTTCAATCTCGAGGGTGACACAGAGATTTTCTTCGAGCTACCCGACAAATTTCGCCGCAACGAGTCACTGACGATCGGTGGCGGCACCGGAATCGATCGAAAGGACATTCTCAACGGCAACGAGTTCTCCAGTGAGGTCAGCGGTGACGCCTTCGGCGGTCGCGGCCGTGGCCGATTCGCTGGCGCCGGCGGAGGTGCTCAGGGTGGAGCGGATGGGCGAGGTGCGCCGACGCCGGAGCAGCAGGAACGGCTGCGCGAATTCCAGCGTCGCAACCTGCAGAGCGAAGTCAGTCGCCTCCTGATCGCGCTTTTGCTGAAGAGCGACATGCCTTTCCGGTGGATCGGCACTGCACAGGCGCCAGAGGGGAGTGCCGATGTCCTGGAAGTGAAGACACCGGACGGTGTTGCCACGCGCGTGTTCATCGACACGATGTCCCACATGCCGCTGATGCTGTCGTGGACCGGCCCTGCCGGTCGCGGATTCGGCCGCGGCGGTCAGGGCGGTCGCGGCCAAGGCGCTCCCAATCAGGCGGGTCCGCCTCCGGAAGGGCGCGCCGCCGGTGATCAGCCGCCTGGAGCCGGCGCTCCGCCGGCAGCAGGTGCGCCGCCGACCGCAGGTGCCGGCGCAGACCAGGCACAAGGACAGCGGGGACGAGCAGGGCAGGGTGGTCCGCCGGCCACTCTCGAAATGCACCTCTCGGAATACAAGACGGTCAACGGTATCAAGCTTCCGCACATGATCACACGCGGTGCGAGCGGTGCGACCAACGAAGAGTGGGCGATCAAGAGCTACAAGATCAATCCGAACCTGAAGGCCAACACGTTCACCAAATGAATCGGCTCAATCTCCCCAATCTGACGCGTGCCGTGGTCGCGGTTATCGTGTTGCTGAATGCCGTGCCGCTCGCCGCGCAGAACGCCAACAACCAGACTCAGCTCCGTCTGGTCGTTGTCGACGAAACTGGGGCCGGCATTCCCCAGGCGACCGTCATCGTCACCCCCGCGACGGGCGAGCCGGTGACATTTGCCACCGACGAGCGCGGTCTCGCCATGTCGCCGATGTTGGCGGTGGGCGCGGTACAACTTCACGTCGAATTCCCCGGGTTCGAACCGTTCGAAAGCCAGCTCACGCTTCGGCGAGGAGCGACCAATCAGACGGTCACGCTCAAGATCGCCGGCTTCCAGGAAGAAGTCGTCGTCAACGATGCCAGCGCTCTCGACGATCGGAGCGGCAACTCGTTCACGACCACGCTGGAACAGGCAGAGATCGATGAGCTGCCTGAAGACCCGGAGGAGCTCGCCGACGTGCTGACACAGATGGCAGGCGCTGCCGGGGCGGTATTCCAGGTCAACGGCTTTCGCGGCGGGCGTCTGCCGTCGCGCGACGAGATTCGCCAGATTCGATTCCGCACCAATTCACTGTCGGCAGACAATCACGACGCCGGCCGCACGCAGATCGAAATCATCACCAGGCCGAACGTCGTCCAGTGGAATGGCAATGCGAGCCTCAACTATCGCGGCGATGAGATGAACGCGCGCAACGCGTTCGCCACCGCCGAAACGCCCGAGCAGAATCGCCAGTTCAACATGGGATTGCGCGGTCCGCTCGTGAAGGGGAAGACCTCCATTCGCCTCAATGTGGACGGTCGTCGCGATCAGCAGTCGGACACGATCACAGCCCTCGATCAGGACGGGAACCGTCGCGGTGATGTCGTGTTTCGCCCGTCCGAGCAGACCAATGTGACAGTCGGCATCGAACACGCCGTGACGAAGGATCAAACACTCCGGCTCGAGTATCGTCATGGCTACAACTCGACGGAGAACCTGGGTGTTGGCGGCTTCAATCTTCCCGAACGTGGGTATGACCGATCTGGAGGCAATCACCAGGTGCGCGCCCAGTTGCAGGGTTTGCTTGGCAAGACGACCCTCAACGAAATTCGGCTGCAGCTGACGCAGCAGGACAACGAGTCGAATTCGCTGACGAATCTCCCCGCCGTCATCGTGCTCGACGCATTCAGCCGCGGCGGTGGCGGCGTGTGGAACTCTTCGGCATCGCGCGGGTTCGAGCTTGCCGACAACCTCGATTTCAACTTCGGCAAGAAGCACCAGATGCGGGTCGGCCTCCTGCTCGAGGGTGACCGTTACAGCAATTTCGACGCGCAGAACAACGCCGGGACGTTCACGTTCAGCAGCCTCGAAGCCTTCGACGCTGGGCTGCCAACGTCGTTCACTCAGCGCAACGGAGAGGTGAACACCAGGTTCACGCAGTATCAGCTGGGCATGTACTGGCAGGACGACTTCCGCGTCAACAACAAGCTCTCGGTCAGCATCGGTGTCCGCAACGAGCTGCAGTCACATATCGACGATCGCCTGAACCTGATGCCGAGGCTCGGGTTCACGACTACGCCCTGGGGCAATCGTACGGCGATTCGCGGTGGCTACGGCCTGTTCTACGACTGGTATTCGGCCAACCTGTATGACCAGACGCTGCGCGTCGATGGCATTTCGCAGCGTGATCTTCTCATCCTGAATCCCGGTTATCCGAATCCGCTCACTGGAGCGGACGCGGAGATACTGCCGCGCGGACGCATTCAGGCCAATCCCAACCTGCAGCTGCCGCAGGTGCATCAGGCCTCCCTCGGTGTAGAGCGCCAGCTCAGACAGAACTTCAGCGTGCAGGCGACCTACCAGATGCTTCGCGGCCGCAGGCAGATCCGATCCGTCAACATCAACGCTCCGGACGAGTTCGGCAACAGGCCCGATCCCACTGTCGGCACGGTGACGCAGTTCGAATCAACCGGTCGTTCGCAGACCGATCGGCTGACGCTTGGCGGCAACTACCGTTTTCCGCAGCGCCGCATCTTCGTGAACATGAACTACACGCTGGGCCGCGTGAGAAATCACACCGACAGCGAGACCTCACTCCCTGCCGACAGCCTCAATCCGGATGCGGAATGGGGGCCGGGTCGCCAGGATGTCCGTCACCGGCTTCAAGGCACGATCAACGTTCCGTTGACCTTTGGTCTGCGAGCCAACGTCAACGTGAATGCGCAATCAGCCACGCCCTACACGATCACCACGGGGCGCGACGACAACAGGGATGGCGTCAGCAACGACCGTCCTGCCGGCGTCGGCCGTAACACCGCGCGCGGCACAGCGACTTTCACGACGAATCTCCGCGTGAGTCGCGCGTTCGCACTTGGCGGTCAACGCTCGGGTGGAGGGTTTCCCGGCGGCCGAGGCGGACCGGGCGGACCGGGCGGTGGATTCGGACCTGGCGGACCCGCCGGTGGCGGAGGAGCCGGTGGCGGTGCGGGTGCCGGTGGTGCGTCTCTCGGACAGACGTTCCTGGCGCAGGGCCAGGGCGGCGGTGGCCGTGGTGCTGGTGGCAGTGGTGGCCGCGCCGGCGGTGGGCGTGGCGGCAATCAGGGCGACGCGGCTTTCAATGCGAAGTACATGATGGAGCTCTTCGTCACCGCCGACAACCTGTTCAATCGTGTGAACTACGGCGGCTATAGCGGCAACCTACTCTCGCCCTACTTCGGGCAGCCGACGATGGCCCAGCGGCCGCGGCAGGTTCAAGTCGGGATGCAGTTCCGGTTCTAGAACTCCGGCACATTCAATTGCGCAGAGCGGGGGGTCAGCCCCCGCGGTTCACGCCCGCGGCTGAAGCCTTTCACGTGCGGGCTGCAGCCCGCGCTCTACGTCGCAGGTCGCCTGAGAAACCCGCCTGAAGAAGCAACCGCTCCAGCCGGATAGAATCTCTTTGTGAAGATCACGGTCGTCGGCGCGGGCGTCGTGGGGTGTGCCATCGCTCACGAGCTGGCGTGTCGCGGCGCGCGCGTTCGGCTGTTAGATTCCCGCGGCGTCGCCCACGGCGCCACGCGCGCCTCGGCTGGCATTCTCGCCCCGCAAATCGAAGGTCACATCCCTCAGCTTCGCAGCCTGGCGGCGTACAGCCTTGCGATGTACGACGAGTTCGTCCGCCGCGTTGAGAGCGACTCTCATCGTTCGATCGAATACAGCCGGAGAGGCACGCTTCAAATTGCGCTCGACGACGGGGAGGCATTGGTGCTTTCCCGGGATGCTGAAGCGATTGCGGAAAATGGCGTCGAGTGCCGCATGCTCGATGCCCGCGAGGCACGAGCGTTCGAGCCTGCTCTCACCGGTCGAGTAATGGCTGCCTTGCTGGTGCCGATGCACGGATACGTGGCCGCGGCTCCGCTCACCGAGGCTCTCGCGGAGGCCGCCCAGGCTCGCGGCGTGCGACTGGACACGGCCGCGGTGCTCTCGATCGATGGCGGAGGAGACGTGGCTCGCGTGACGACCGCCGAGCAGACGATCGAAAGCGATCTGGTCGTCGTTGCGTCGGGAAGCTGGCGGGTGCCCTCGCGTCCATTCCAAGCACCATCGATCAAGCCGATTCGCGGACAGCTCGTGCAGCTGCGAGCGGACCAGGCTGCGGCTTCACGTGTCATCTGGGGGACGGCGTGTTATCTCGTGCCGTGGAGCGATGGCACGGTACTGGTGGGTGCCACTGTCGAAGACGTCGGATTCGACGAGCGCCCCACTGCCGAAGGTGTACGCGGCTTGTTGAGCGCCGCGATCGATCTCATCCCGTCGCTCGCGCGCGCTCCGTTCGAAGCGGTTCGCGTCGGATTCCGTCCCAAGACACCCGACGAACTGCCGTTCATCGGGCAGTCAGAGATGATGCCGCGCGTCTTTTATGCGGTGGGGCACTATCGGAACGGTGTGTTGCTGGCACCGCTGACCGCGGCGTTGTTGGCCGACCTTGTCCTGGAGAACAAAGAACGTCCGGAGCTTGCGCTGGTGAGGCCTGGACGGCTGGCAAACGCCTGATACGGCTGATGCGCCTCAAGAAGCATTACAGCTCACGCGAGGTTGCCGCGCTCACCGGGCTCAGTGCCCGCCAGTTGCAATGGTGGGATGCTCGTCGTCTGTTCGTTCCCGCGATTCGCTCTCAGCGTACCGAGGCGGGAGGTTTCACCGAGCGACGCTACACGCCGATGGATGTGCTCGAGCTGCAGGTGCTGGGCGACCTGCGTCGCCGGGGGTTTTCCATTCCCCAGCTCCGACGCCTGCTGTCAACGCTGCGCGACGTGTTCGGCATACGCCTGTACGAGGCTATTGGCGAGGGCGGTCCCATGTCGTTGTTGAGGGGTGGCGACCAGCTGTATGCGAGGACCAGCGATGGACAGATGTTCAATATGGACCGCCCGACGGAGCCGCTGTTGATGGTCGGCGAGGAAGTGGCGCTGCGGCCGCTGGCCGCGCGGGAACGCAAGCGCCGGCGCCAGGCACTCCAACGACCCCGGGGGTGATTCCAGGAGCAACGTCGGGAAAGTACTCCGGGGTCGTTACCGGATTGGAAACACCTTCTCGAGATCGTCGGCGGGGCGGGGAATCACGTGGACGCCAACGAGCTCGCCCACACGCCGTGCCGCTGCGGCGCCGGCGTCCGTCGCCGCCTTGACCGACCCGACGTCTCCACGAATCAGCGCCGTCACCAGGCCGGCATCGACCTTCTGCCAACTCACGAGCACGACGTTCGCCGTCTTGAGCATCGCGTCGGCGGCTTCGATCATGCCGACCAGCCCTCGAGTCTCGATCATGCCCAGCGCGTCGCCGATGTCCGCTTTGTCTGCCACGGCGGCGATCTTACCACCCCTTCGCGCGTCGCAATTCGGTGATGTGCGCGAGGTGGTGGTGCGAGTGCCACGCGTAGTTCTGTAAGTGCCAGTCGAGCGTGAGCTGCGCGCCGACCTCGGGATGCACGAACAATCGCTCGAACTCCTCCGCGCTCATGGCTCGGTAGACTGCCGTCCATCGGGCATGAATACCTTCGAGGATCCCCAGGGAGACCGTGATCGCGAGTTGCATGTCGGCGAGCAGGGCCCACGCCTTCTCGTCGTAGGGCTTGATCGTGGGCGTGTCTTCGGTCAATGCCAGCTTGACTCGAATCAGCGCGTTCATGTGGCTGTCCGCAACGTGATGGACAACCTGCCGGACCGTCCACCCGTCCGGCCGATAGGGCGTGTCGAGTTGCGGGTCGTCCAGATCCGTGACGGCGGCGCGCATCAGGTCTGGCAGGCCGGCAATCGCATCGATCGCGGCGGAGCGCAGCTCGCTCGTCACCGGCATCACCGCGCGGAAGCGGCCAATGGGATAACGCAGGTCTTCGGCGCTCTTCGTCATGCCCAATCTTGTACAACAAAGCCAGTCACATCTGCGTGACCGGTACAATTCATCCTCAAACCGCATGAACGTCGTCGTCGCCGAAGGACCGCTGCTGGATCAAATCATCGGCCTCACGCACCAGATCTGGAGCGAGGGACTGACCCAACGCGCGTACGCTCAGTGGAACGCCGCGCAGTTGCGGACGCCGTGGGGCCGCCAGCATCTGCAGCGGTTCGCGCTGGTGGATGACAACGGCCACCTGCTGGCGACGGCGAAACGCTATCGCTATCGCGCGCGGCTGGACGGCCGGGCAGGATGGATGGCCGGCATTGGAGCCGTTTTCACTCCGCACCTACGGCGAGGCAACGCCTACGCGTCTCAACTCATCGAGCGGCTCCTCGAGGCCGAGCGGCGCGACGGCGTATTGTTCGCGAGTCTGTTTTCTGAGATCGGTACGGCTTATTACGAGCGCCTCGGTTTTGTGGCCGTGCCGCTCGACGAAGTGACCGTGCGCGTCGAGCGCCGTGATGGCGCGCCAGCCATGCTCGTGCGCGCCGGCGACGACCGCGATCTTGCCGCACTCGAGGCCATGCACAAGGTTCGATCGGCGGACGCTCGATTCACGCTCAATCGTGACCGCTCGATGATTCACTACGCCTTGGCGAAGAAGCGGCTCCTCGCCGGTCTGGGACCGCTCGGCCTGCGTCAAGTCGAGTTCGTCGTCGCAGAAGAGGGAGCGACCGCGGTCGCCTATGCGCTCCTACATGAGAACGCCCACGGGTGGACGCTCGAGGAGGCTGGCGATCGCGATCCCGCGGGCGCTCGCCTTGGCGCGATGCTGCAGGTGCTGGTCGCGCGCGAACCGTCCGCGCCGCTGCCGCTGATTCGCACCTTGTGGCCTTCAGCGTTCCCGGTTCCGCCGCAGCTCACGCTCACGGATCGATCCGCCGCGCGCGAGGTGTTCATGGTCAGGCCGCTCGCTGATGTCTCGATGCCTGAGAAACCACAAGACGTGTTCTATTGGCATAGCGACTATTTTTAGGTGCTGGGTAGCTGGGCAGCTGGGTAGGTGGTAGACGGGTAGTCACTGGCCACCTGGCAATCTCGCAATCCAGCTAACCCAGCTACCTGGCAACCGGTTCGAGCACGATGGATCGTTGCTCGGCCTCGCCGAGTGCAAACGTGACGGCCTGACCTCGCAGGCGCTCGAGGAACTGCGAGTCCTGCTCTTCGCCTTCCTCGAGATAGTCGATCGCGACGGCGTAGTACCGTTCGTTCGCAGGCACACCGGCAATCGAGAAGCGGCCCTGATCGTCGGCGCGCACCGTGCGCACGTATCGCGTGGGATAGGTCCACCTTGCCGGGTCGTCGGGGAAAACGACGACGCTGTAACCGGACCGTTCCCGGCGTGCCTGCACGATTCCGCTGATGGTCGTGATGCGATCGGTCAGCACGACTCGGGCGGTGGCATTCGTGCCTCTCAGATCGATCGCTTCGTCGGTCACATCGTTGCCATCGACAGTGATCTGACGGACGGCCCAGCCGTCGGGAACACCGGTGATATCGAGAAAGAAAGGACCAATCATTCCAATAACACGAAACGTGTTGTCGCGTCCGCTCTGACTCATTCGCATGCCAGTGGCGTCACTGGTCGATCGGACGTCGGCGCTCAGTCCTTGCGGGAGCGGTCGAACGACTCCTGAATCGGCCACGAACGTGCCGCTGAGGACCCCGCCGCGCCGGGTTGTCAGCGCGATGCCCGATATGTCTTCGCCAGCGACGACGATTGGCAGGGAGGCTGTCTCAGGTCCGCGCTCCATGACTTCCTGCATCGTTTTGATCGGACCGCCATCAGGATTCCCTGCCTCGCGCCCTGCAATGAGACCAGCAACGAATGAACTGTTCGCAGTGAGCATGTAGGGGCCCGGAGGTACGTTTTCGATCGTGAACCTGCCGTCCGCGGAGGAGTCAGCCGCGATCATGAATGCCCGCGGGTCGCCGCCGCGCTCGAAGGAGAGTCCCACGGCCACCGCCTCCGACGACAACTGGATCATCGCCTGTACGGGCGCACCCGAGGCACTGAAGACAGTTCCCGATATTCGCGCATAGCGAAAGGGCTGCAGCTGAAAGTCGGCCGACGCCTCGGTGCCAATCGCGAGGTTGATCGTTTGCGCCTCGGTGAAGCTCGCGGTCCCCGGAAAGTAGATGGGCGGATCGCGACGAACGGAATCAGCAGGCCCGGTGCTGGCGGTGACGTAGTAATCCCCAGGCGGTAAACCGTAGACGCGGAATTCGCCCATGTCATCGGTCTGATCGCCGGGTCCCATGCTCTGCAGGCGACGCTGTCCGCGGACCATGCGCGATCGCAGCACCTGTACGCGCGTGCCCGCGATCGGTTCACCGAACTCGTCGACGATGCGGCCGCGGATGGCACCGCCGCGGGTCAGGGCAACGTTGGCCGTAAACGACTCGCCTTCCGCAAGCTTGATCTGTGCCGGGGTCTCGAGGGGGCGACGCTGTCCGAAGATCGCCGAGGTAAACCCGGCGCGCGAGACGGTGAGCTGGTAGTCGCCCGACGGAAGGTCGCGCAGGTTGAAAGACCCCTCGGCGTCGGTCGTCACCAACCGCTTGTAGCTCCCGCGGCTGGACAGACGCACCTCGGCACCGCGAACCGGAGCTCCGGTGTCCGCGGTCGTCACCAGCCCTTTAATGCTGGCCGTCATCGGATCCACGCGCGCAGCATTCCGTCTCGGTGCCTGCGCCGCGAGATCGACCGCCGACAGCATCAGCGCGCCGAGGACGAGGAGCGTCTGCGACAGAACTTTCATCGCTCCTCCACCTTCAACTCGAGGGCTCGTTTCTCGTCATCAGCCAGCGAGAACGGCAGGGCGGCGCTGCGGATGGTTGCCAGGAATTCGGGATCGAGATGCTCTCCATCGTCGAGGTAATCAGTTGCGTAAGCGAGATAGCGCTCTTCTGGCGGCAGGCCGACGATGCGAAATTGGCCACTGGCGTCAGCTCGAACACGTCGGATGTACCGCGTCCGCTGACCCCATTTCATCGAGTTCTCGGGGAAGACGACGATCTCGCACGTGGTCGTGGCGTCCGCCGCGGTCACCGTGCCCGCGACCTCGGTCAATCGGTCGGTCAGGACCACACGCGCGATGCCCTGTTGATTGGGTGAAAGCTCGATTGTGTTGTCGAGCGCATCGGCATCATTGACCGTGATCGACTTCACTCGCCAGTCATCCGGGAGCCCCTCGACCGTGAGACGAAATGGCTCGCTGAGAGAGTCGATTGCGAACGTCGGCCCGTCGCCGCTGTCGAGCACCGTTCCACTTTCGCGCGCCGAGAAGGCGACGACCGTCAGCTTCGGCGGCAACGCCTTCGAAACGGCGGCGTCGGCCACAATCGAGCCACGCAGCGTTGCCGGGCGGCCGGTCACCAGCATGATGCCCGTCAGCTCGTTGCCGTCGATTGTGAGCGGTATCGACGCCGACTCGTCCGGACCGTCGCCGCGCAACGATGCCTTCAATATGTAACGTCCCGGCGCGACATCGGCCAACGTAAACGTACCGTCGGATCGAGTCACACCGCCAGCACCTATCGGAACGCCGAGCTCAGATGACTCCGATACGAGATTGAGGAATGCATCCGCCGGACCGCCGGATGCGTTCAACACGACGCCCGATATTCGTGTGGGACGAACCGGCAGTAGAGGGAAGGTTGCTGTCGCTTCGCCACCCAGGCCAAGCTTGATGTGCTGAGCCTCGGCAAGATCGCCTGTACCCGGGAAATAGGTTGGCGCATAGGTCGTCTCAACGATCGAATCGAGTGGCGCAACGCGGAGGCTCGCCGCCACGTAGTAGTCGCCTGGCGGCAAACCGTATACCCGGAACGCGCCCGTGTCATCGGTCAGGTCCGCTAAGCCAACCGCTTTGAGACGACGGGCGCCTTGCTCCATGCGCGCACGGTAGACGCGAACCTGCACGCCGCTGGCGGCGTCGCCCGCTCCGTTGTAGATGCGACCTGAGATCGCGCCCCCTCGCGTGAGCGGAATGTCAGCGGTGAACTGCTGTCCCCGAGCGAGTGAGATTGGTTGCGGCGGCTGGAACAGGCGGCGTTGCCCGAACTGCCAACTGACATACCCGCCTTTGGAGACCGTAATCCGCCAGTCACCGGCGGCGAGTCGATCGAAGCGGTACGCGCCGTTCTGGTCGGTCTTAGCGGCCAGTCGAGCCCCGCTCTGGTACACCGCCTCCACGTCGGCAGCGCGGATGGGTGAGTTCGAGTCCGGGGTGAGGACGTGTCCGGCAATGGACGACGTGCCGGTCGGGGCGCCGGGGCCGACAGGATTAGCCGGCCTGCTCTGTCGCGCCTGTGCCGAGGCTGTCTGATCGAGAGCGATCAGAAACGTGAGGATCACGGCGAGGCGAGCAGTGTCTCGCATCATTCTTCCGTCACCCACTCAGCACGACGGCGGGTCTTCAGACTCGCCTTGATCAATCGGCCGGTGCCGACCGTCAGTTTACTCGTCTTAAAAGCGCCCGCGCCGCCAGCTTGCCGCTGGTTCCGGTCATGAACCCGCCCGGGTGCGTGCCGGCTCCACAGAGATGGAGCCCCCGAATCGGGCTGCCGTACCCCGCGTGGCCGAGCAGCGGCCGCATCGTGAACAACTGATCCAGGGCGAGCTCCCCATGGAACACATGCCCGCCACTCAGTCCCAGTTGGGCCTGCAGGTCAAAAGGCGTCACGACGTCGGCTGCCACGACGAGCGAGCGGATGCCTGGTGCGAACGTCTCGAGAGTGTTCAGCGTGTGAGCGAGCAGCATGTCCTTTGCCACATGCCACTCGCTTCCGCGCAGTGCGAACGGTGAGTAATGCGTGTAAATCGATGCAACGTGAGCACCTTTGGGCGTCAGTCCGGTGTCGACGATCGACGGAATCGTCATGTCGAGCCACGGTGCTGTCGAGAGCTCTCCGTACTTCACGCAATCGAAGGCGCGCTCGAGATAGTCGAGGTCCGGCCCGATGTGAATCCTGCCGGCAGCTGCCGCCGGATCGGTCAGGCCATGGAATGACGGCAACGAGGCGAGCGCGAGGTTCACCTTCGCAACGGTGCCGGAGGCCCGATAGTTGCGCATCTTGGTGGCAAACTCCGGGGTGAGTTGTGCCAGATCAACGAGCTGAAGGAAGGTCGTCTTGGGATCCAACCCGGACAAAACGGTGTCGCACTTGATTTCGTGGCCGTCTGCGACAACTGCGGTGACGCGCTCACTGTCGACGACGATGCGCTCTACGGTGACGCTGGTACGGATCTCGGCACCGGCAGCGCGCGCGGCAGCCGCCATCGCATTCGTGACTGCCCCAGGTCCTCCGCGAGCGCGAATCGATCGTCCTCCCGCGCGGCGCCGGCACGCTTCGCGAAGCAGCAACACGAGGGAACTGCCCGCCGAGCGCGGGCCCAGCATCGTGCCCGAGACGCCAGGTCCCGCGAGCATTGCCTGTAGACGCTCATCTTCGAACCACTCGGCCATCAGGTCGGAAACGGCCATCGGCAGCCAGCGGAGGAGACGATAGCCGTCGCGCTTGCCAAGGGCACGAAAGCGGCGCCCTGTTTTCAACAGGCTCCATAGATCGCTTGCGCTCGGCGAGTCGATGTCTGGCGGCGCCGAGTCGAAGGTGGCGCCGATGACCGACGCCAACCGCTCGATGCTTGCACGAAATGCCGCGTATGCGTTCGCGTCCCTGGCGTTGATCGCCCGCAACGACTCGACACTGGCACCAGTGTCGTCGCGCAGGATCAACAGCGGCCGGCCAGGTGCTGGCGCGCACGCGAGCGCGGGCAGCGGAATGAATTCGACCCCGTGGCGTTTCAGGTCCAGGTCTCGCACGATTTCTTCATCGAGCAGGATCTCGTGTGAGAAGCGCGGACACTTGAAACCAGGGTGGATCTCCGTCGTGATCGCGCCGCCTCCGACGTGTGCCTGCTTGTCCAGCACCAGCGGACGCCGGCCGGCCCTGGCCAGGTAGAAGGCGGCGATCAGCGCGTTATGACCGGCGCCAATGATGATTGCGTCGTGCATGGTTGCGGAGGTCACTACGCGAGAGAGACCAGTCGTCGTTTACCAGTGTCCGGGTGACATGACGCGTGCCACAAGGCCGGACGAGGGCACGATGCCGTCGTCTCTCAGGAAGCGCTCGAGGTCATCGCGTTGCATTGAGCAGCTTCCTCCGTAGCATAGCGCGCCGGTGCGATATGCGCCGTTTCATCGCGCCCCTTTTCTTCGGGCAGTTCCTGGCGCCGAGGGATTGAGCACGGTCCGGCTGAACCCGGGCATCACGTTCGATCGTTCGGCTGAAGCCGGACACGACGTACTCCCTATCTCGTCTCGGCGAGGATGGTTTTAGCGGCGTTCCGTCCCGGCGCCCCCATGATGCCCCCGCCCGGGTGTGTCGCTGAACCGCACATGTAAAGACCGCGGATCGGCGTTTGGTACTGCGCCCACCCCGGTGCCGGCCGCAGGAAGAACAGCTGCTCCAGCGTCAGCTCTCCCTGAAAGATGTTGCCTTCGGAGAGTCCCCACTCGCGCTCGAGATCAAGTGGTGTCACGACCTGCCGATGCAGCATGATGTTGCGAAGATTCGGCGCGTACTGCGCGAGCGTGTCGATTACGGTATCGCCGAATGACTCGCGTTCATCGTCCCACGTGCCTTCTTTCAACCGGTATGGCGCGTATTGCACGAAGCACGACATGACATGCTTTCCGGGCGGGGCGACGCTCGGATCGGTCAGCGAGGGAATGACGATGTCGATGTATGGCTTCCGCGAGAAACGGCCGTACTTCGCGTCGTCGTAGGCGCGCTCCATGTAGTCGATGCTCGGCGAAATCGAGATCGCGCCCCGCAGGTGCGTCCCGGGCCCTGGCAGGCACGTGAAGTCAGGGAGCGCATCGAGCGCGAGGTTCACTTTCGCCGACGAGCCGCGGAATCGATAGTGATGAATATCCTCGACGAACTCGTCCGGCAGCTGGCCCGCCTCGATGAAGCGGAGAAACGTCAGTCGAGGGTCGACGCTCGAGGCGACGACGCGGGCGTGGATCTCGTCGCCGTTCTTCAGCACGACGCCGTGCGCCTGATTGCCGCGAACGAGGATACGCTCGACCTCGACCTGCGATCGGATCTCGACACCTGCGGCGCGCGCCGCGCTCGCGATCGCGTTGGAGATCGCCCCGGTGCCGCCGCGCGACAGTCCCCACGAACGGAACGCTCCGTCGATCTCTCCCATGTAGTGATGGAGCAGGACGTAGGCCGTGCCGGGCGACCGTACGCCAAGAAAGGTGCCGATGATCCCTGATGCCGACATCGTTGCCTTGAGCACGTCGGTCTCGAACCACTGGTCGAGGAAGTCGACGGCGCTCATCGTCATCAACTGGATCTGGTTGTACTGGTCACCGCGCGGCAGGCGCCGGAAGCGTTGCAGTAGAAAGAGAAGCTGCTTGAGGCCTCGCGGGTCGAGCGATGTCGGATCCGGCGGCAACATGCCGAGGATGGGACGGACGAATCGCCCCATTTCGACCATCGCGCGGCCGTACTCGTCGTAGGCTTCTGCATCGAGGCGCGAATGGCGCGCGATCTCGCGCCGCGTCTTCGCGTGGTCGTTGACTCGCCATAAATAGTCGCCGTTCGGCATTGGCGTGAACGTGCCATCGAGCGGCAGGATCTCGAGGCCGTGGCTCGGCAGGTCCAGTTCCCGGATGATCTCCGGGCGCAGCAGCGAGACGACGTAGGAGCAGACCGAGAAGCGAAAGCCCTTGAACACCTCTTCGGTGACGGCCGCCCCGCCGAGGACATGGCGGCGCTCGAGCACGAGCACCTTCCGCCCGGCTTTGGCCAGATATGCCGCGGTCGTCAGGCCGTTGTGCCCACCGCCGATGACGACGACGTCATAAGTCATCCCGCCCATCGTAGGGCAAGTCGGGCAAGGTTCGATACACTCTTGGCGTGCCCAGCCTAACAGAAGCGATCGATATCAAGCGAAAGACGTTCTTCGAGTTCGAGAACGCGCCATACGTCTGCATTGACGTCGAGGTCTCGCGGCCCACGGCGCGCGGTGGTCAGACGCTGGTGCGCGTCAAGATGCGGAACCTGCTGACACGAGCGGTGTTCGACAAGACATTCAAGGCGGGAGAGAAGTTCGGCGAGCCCGATCTGGTTCAGGTGTCGGCCACGTTTCTCTACTCGGACGGCGATGGCTATCACTTCATGGATCAGGAGAGCTTCGAGACCCTCACGCTCGGCACGGAGACCGTCGGCGACGACCGCGAGCTCCTCGTCGACAACGTGGCGGTCCAGATCCTGAAGTACAACGGCAATCCGATCGCCATTCAGTTTCCGCCGCACGTAGAGTTGACTGTGGCGCACACCGAGCCCGGAGTGCGTGGTGACACCGCATCCGGCGGCGTGACGAAGGCGGCGACGCTCGAAACGGGTCTGCAGATTCGAGTGCCGCTCTTCATCAAGGAAGGCGAGAGGGTCAAGGTCCATACCGAGACTCGCGAGTTCGCGGGCCGCGCCTGACCGCTTCGGTACATAGTGTCCGGCTTAGGCCGATGGTCCCGCGTCGTTCGCGGCTCGACTTGACACTCGGCCGCTGGTTCCCAATCCATTGCCCTGTACGCACGTACACGATATGTTCGAGTAATCGAGCGCGTAGGTGAAAACGTCGAGCCGGTATCGGATCGTGCGCAAGTTGGGAGAAGGCGGCATGGGCGAGGTCTACGCCGCGCACGACGAGCGTCTCGATCGCCCGGTTGCCATCAAGCGGCTTCGCCGCGACCGCAGCGACGGACAGGAACGTGAGCGCCTGTGGCGCGAGGCGCGCGCCGCCGCCAGCGTCAACCATCCAAACATCTGTCAGCTCTACGAAATCGACTCGGAGGGAGACGAGCTCTTTCTGGCCATGGAGCTGCTCGACGGCGAGCCGCTCAGCGCCCGGCTGGCGCGCGGAGCGTTGCCGCTCGGCGAAGCGGGCCAGGTCAGCCTGTCAGTGCTGGGCGCGCTCGGGGCACTGCACCTGAAAGGGATCATCCACCGCGATCTGAAGCCCTCGAACATCTTCCTGGCGCAGCACGGTGTCAAGCTGCTCGATTTCGGTCTCGCCCGTCCCCTGACCGCAGGCAAAGATCTGACGATACCGGGCATGGTCATGGGAACGCCCCGCTACATGGCACCCGAGCAGATCGAGGGCGGCGTCGTGGATGCGCGCAGCGACTTGTTCGTACTGGGCGCGGTGCTCTATGAGATGGTCGCGGGCCGTCCTGCCTTCAACGGCAATTCCGTGTTCGCGGTGGCGCGTGCGATTACGAGCGAAGAGCCGGCCGCACTCGGCGGGTCGGCAAGCGTTGTTGCGCTCGACCGTGTCATCCATCGCGCGTTACGCAAACGCCCTGACGATCGCTACCAGACGGCCGTTGCCTTCGCGCAGGAACTGCGCGCCGCCCTTCTGGCGGTGGATTCGGCCAGCATGTCGCCGGTCCGGCCGATCACGCGCCTCGTGGTGATGCCGTTTCGCGTGTTGCGGCCCGATCCATCGATTGATTTCCTCGCATTCAGCCTCGCCGATGCAGTCAGTTCGGCGCTGTCGGGCCTGGGATCGGTGGTGGTTCGCTCGACGGCAGCAGCGTCACGATTCGCCAGCGATACGCCCGACCTCGCCGGTCTTGCGTCCGCGCTCGATGTGGACGTCGTGCTGCTGGGCTCGTTGTTGAGCAGCGGCGGTCGCGTGCGGGTGACGGCGCAACTGGTGCAGGTTCCATCGGGCACGTTGATGCGGGCGATCACGTCGCAGGCAGCGATCGATGAGATCTTTCAACTGCAGGATGCGCTGGCTAAGCAGATCGTCGACTCGCTTTCCATCTCCTTGCCGGCGGGCGAACAGGGGCGCATCAATCGCGACACGCCAGGCGATGCCGAAGCATACGAGTTATATCTCCGCGCGAATCGGCTTCAGCTCGATGTCTCCCAGTGGTCCGCCGCACTCGACCTGTACCGGCGCTCGGTCGAGTGCGACCCGCGCTTTGCACCAGCTTGGGCGAGACTTGGACGTTGTTACCGCCTGCTCGGGAAGTTCGGTAACCCCGCGGACGGCGAAGCCAACCTCGAACGCGGGAAACAGGCGATCCTGCGCGCGCTCGAGATCAACGGTGATTTGTCGCTGGCGCACCAACTGTACGCGTACGTCGAGGTCGAGGCCGGCAATGCTCGCGACGCGACGGTCAGGCTGCTGGAGCGCGTGCGTCGTGCTCCATCGGAACCGGAGCTGTTCGCGGGCTTGGTACATACGTGTCGCTATTGTGGGTTGCTCGATGCTTCGGC
>JBKPNV010000281.1:0-7521 GCA_046732795.1 Acidobacteriota bacterium | reverse complement strand
CGCAGGACCTTCGGGCGGTTGGTGGCGACGTGTGCGGTGCGTTCTCGAACCGCAATTTCGGCAACCCGAACGTCTTCAGCAACACCGTCGATCCGGACATCCAGCACGGATGGGGAGTGCGACCTTCGGACTGGAACTTTGGCGCGTCCGTGCAACACGAGCTGATACCGCGCGTCTCCATTGATGTGGGCTACGTGCGACGGGTGTTCCACGGATTCAACGTGACGGACAACCTGGCGATTGGACCGAACGATGTCACCGAGTTCTACGTCACGGCGCCGCAAGACTCGCGTCTCCCCGGCGGTGGTGGTTACCAGGTGGCGGGACTCTACGACGTCAACCCGAATGTCTTCGGCCAGACCAATAACTTCATCACCAGTTCGGATAAGTACGGCAATCAGTACGTGTTCTTCAACGGCGTCGACTTCAACGCCAACGCCCGGCTGTCGCAGCTCACGGTTCAGGGCGGCTTCAACTTCGGCCGCACGACGTCCGACAGTTGCGAGATCCGCGCGAAGGTTCCGGAGACGGCGCTGCTGGATCCCTACTGCCACGTGGTCACCGGGTACCTGCCCTATTACAAGGGACTCGCGACCTACAACATCCCGAGAGTCGACGTGCAACTCGGTCTGACGTTCCTCAGCAAGCCGGGCATGGTCGTGAGCTTCGCGGGCACGCCGACCAACGGCGGCCACCTGCGCGCCAATTACACGGTATCGAATGCCGCCATCGCGCCGATCCTGGGTCGTCCGCTCTCGGGCGGTGCGGCCAACGCGACGGTGAACCTGATCGAGCCGGGCACCAAGTACGGCGAGCGGGTCAACGAGCTGCACTTGCGCATCGCCAAGATCCTGCGCTTCAGCGGTCTGCGCGCCAACGTCGGCATGGACATCTTCAACATCATCAACGCCGCGCCCGGTCTGAGCTACAACGAGAACTTCATCGCCAACGGACCATGGCTCACGCCGACGACGGTGATGACCGCGCGCTTCGCGAAGTTCAGTGCGCAGATAGATTTTTAGCCACCAAGCACACGAAGACGTTTAGCCACGAAGGGCACGAAGCGATTAGCCACGAAGGGCACGAGCCGATTTAGCCACGAAGAGCACGAAGATCACGAAGCAGGTGCTGATCTTTGAAGCCCTTCGTGATCGATGTGGCTAATCGGTGTCGCCTCGTAGCCTTCGTGATTGTCGTGACTAATCGTGTCGTTTCGTGGCCTTGGTGATCGTCGTCGCGAATCGGTGTCGCTTCGTGGCCCTCGTGATCATCGTGGCGAATCGTGTCGCTTCGTGGCCTTCGTGATCATCGTGGCGAATCGTGTCGCTTCGTGGCCTTCGTGATCGTCGTGGCGAATCGGTGTCGCCTCGTGGCCTTCGTGATCGTCGTGGCTAATCGTGTAGCTTCGTGGGCCTCGTGATCGTCGTGGCTAATCGGTATCGCTTCGTGGCCCTCGTGATCGTCGTGGCGCGTCGTGTCGCTTGGTGGCCTTCGTGATCGTCGTGGCGAATCGATAGCTTCGTGGCCTTCGTGATCTTTCGTGGCCAAGCAGCGTTTGCAAACCTGGAGTTGTCATGAAACGTATCTTGTTCGTGCTCGTTGCTCTGGGCGTCGTGGCCACTCTGACGACTAACGCGCAAAGCAACCGCCCGGCTGCCACAAATGGAAACCATCCGTACGTACCGGTTACCGACGAAATGCTCTGGAAGCCGGACCCGGCGAACTGGCTCTCGTGGCGACGCACGCTCGATGGCTGGGGCTACAGCCCGCTCGATCAGATCGATCGCAACAACGTGGCGCGCTTGAAGATGATCTGGACGCGAGGCCTGGGGACGGGAACAGTCGAAGCCACGCCGCTCGTGTACGACGGCATGATGTACGTGCCCGGCCCGGGCGACGTCATCGCGGCCATCAACGCGAAGACCGGCGATCTGGTCTGGGAGCATCGGCGCAAACTGCCGGAAGGCGTCAACGGCGGCACCAACCGCAACATCGCGATGTGGGGCAGCACGTTGATCGATGGCAGCGCCGACAACCAGATCTACGCCGTGGATGTCCACACCGGCAACATGGTGTGGGAAACAGCGGTAATGGAAGCCAAGAAGCGCGCTCGCTCCAGCGCCGGTCCGATCATCGCGAACGGCAAGGTGATTACGGGCCGTCAGTGCCAGCCCGACGCCGGCAGCGACGCATGCATCATCACCGCGCACGACGCGGCCACTGGCAAGGAAGTCTGGCGAACGCGGACGATCCCGCTACCCGGCGAGCCGGGATACGAGACGTGGGGGGACGTGCCGATGGCCGAACGCTGGCACGTCGGCACCTGGATGGTGCCCAGCTACGACCCCGAGAGCAATCGGATCTTCGTGGGCACGTCGGTGACAATCCCGGCGCCCAAGTTCACCTTGGCGGGCAACGACAAGACGTACCTCTACCACAACTCCACGCTTGCGCTCGATGCCGACACGGGAAAGATCGTCTGGCACTACCAGCACGTCGTCGATCACTGGGATCTCGATCATCCGTTTGAACGGCTGCTCGTGGAGACGGCGATATCGCCCGACCCGAAAGAAGTGGCGTGGATCAATCCGCGGGTGAAGCCAGGGGAACGGCGCAAGGTCGTCACCGGCATCCCGGGGAAGACCGGCGTCGTCTACACGCTCGATCGCGCGACCGGTGAGTTCCTGTGGGCACGGCCCACGATCATGCAGAACGTGATCAAAGGCATCGACGGCGCCACCGGTGTGGTCACTGTCAACCCCGAAGCCACATTCTCCCGGTTGGGCGAAACGAAGATGATCTGCCCGGGCGCTCAGGGAGGAAAGAACTGGCCGGCCGGCGCCTATAACCCGCGTACGAACGTGATGTACATGCCGATGCAGAACCTGTGCGGCAACTTCACGACGAATACCGACAAGCGCGATCCGTCCAAGGTATATGGCCTCGACTTCCCCACCATCATCGCTCCCGGCACGGATAAGGTTGGCGCGGTCTGGGCGATCTCTGTCGAGACCGGACGAACACTGTGGAAGTACGAACAGCGTGCGGGCGTGTTCTCGCTCGTCGCCACCGGTGGCGGCCTCGTATTTGGCGGCGACGCGAGCGGCCGCTTCCGGGCGTTCGACGAAAAGACCGGCAAGGTGCTGTGGGAGACGAACCTCGGTGCTCCTGTGAGCGGCTATCCGATCACCTTCGCAGTCGATGGAAAGCAGTACGTCTCTGTAGCAACCGGACCGTCTGGCGTGGCGAACGCGACGCTGCGTGTGACGCCGGAAATCAAACCCAGCATGACCGGACAGGTGTTCGTGTTCGCGCTGCCATAGATTTTCGTATTCGAAATTCTTACTCGCATCGACGCTGCCCGTTGACGCTTGTCAATGCACAGCGGCTTCACTCACGTGAGTGAAACTGCCGACATTTCAGGGCGTGCAACGGGAACAGATATTGCTCCGCGCGGCGCTGCTTCGACTGGTCCCCGAAATCTGTTCCCCAATTCTTAGCTGAGCAACCGAGCGGGCCTGTGGAGGTCTGTCTCGAAGTGCCTGAAGGAGCACACGCAATGAGCATTAGCCGACGAGGATTTCTGACTGGATTAGGATCGGGCGCTGCGGGCGCGGCTGGAGCCGCGGTCCTGAGCCCATCCGATGTACTGGCTGAGCGGATGGACACTCGGGCCAGGAAACAGCCACAACGCTTCAGTCGGATGTTCGAGCGACTGCCGCCGTTTGCCGACGCGACGCCCGCCGTGCGTGCCGCGCTGACCGACCTGGGCGCGCCTGGCGGATTGATGGACGCACAGGACCCCTTGCACCTTGGCCCCCTCGAGTTGATGACCAAGCCCGACCTCAGCCCGAACAATCGCGACAACCCGACGCACACCGCCGGAATCACGTTCCTGGGCCAGTTCATCGATCATGACCTGACGTTCGATACGTCATCGCGGCTTGGCATACCCACCGCGCCGGAGCGCTCGGCAAACGCGCGCACACCACGCCTCGATCTCGATTCCGTGTACGGCCGCGGATGGATCGAAGATCCGCATCTTTACGATCCCGCCGATCGCATCAAAATGAAAGTCGGAAGCGGTGGAACGTTCGAGGATGTTCCGCGAATGGAGGACCATACCGCGATAATCGCTGACCCGCGCAACGACGAGCACGTGATGATTGCGGGAATGCAGGCCGCCTTCCTGACGTTCCACAACAGCGTCGTCGACATGCTGCGCGCCGGGGGCGATGATGGGGACTACGGCGACAATCACGAGGGCGACTACGGCGACAATCACGAGGGCGACCACGGCGACAATCACGATGACGGCGACCAAGACGACCACCCGGGAGCTCGTGCGGGTGGCAATCGCGCGGATGCCAGGCTATTCGCGCGTGCGCGACAACTCGTCACCTGGCATTACCAATGGATCGTCGTCAATCAATTCCTGCCTGCGATCATCGGACCACAGCTGGTCACCGAGATCCTGGAAAGCGGCCGGCGCTACTATCGGCCGCGCCCTGGCGAGCAGAGCATCCCGGTTGAGTTCCAGGGAGCCGCATACCGCTTCGGCCACAGCATGGTGCGCCCGTCGTACCGCGCCAATCTTGCTGGTGATGGAGGTCTCCCGTTCTTCGGGTTCATTTTCGACCCGTCCGGCGAGGGGCTGGAAGATCCCCCGGACCTGCGCGGCGGATGCCGGGCTCCGCGGCGGTTCATTGGCTGGCAGAGCTTCTTCGAGTTCGGCGGCAACCAGAGAGCGAGGCCGAACAAGCGCATCGACACGAAAATCTCGACGCCGTTGTTTCAACTTCCACTCGCGGCGATCGCGAGCCATGACCAGCCGACCGCGCTGCCGCAGCGCAACCTGCTCCGCCATCTGACATGGTCGCTGCCATCGGGTCAGGCGATCGCCGCGGAGATGGGAATTCAGCCGCTGACGCCCAGTCAGCTCGCCGAGCTGGCAATGTTCAACGTCGGCCTCGAGAACGATACGCCGCTCTGGTACTACGTGCTGAAGGAGGCCGAACTGATGGCCGATGGCTTGACGCTGGCGGGCGTGGGTGCGCGACTTGTCGGCGAGGTGATCATCGGCTTGTTGCAACTCGATAAGACCTCATATCTGTCGCAAGGCTGGCGGCCAACACTGCCACGGCGAGCGCCCGAGGCGTTCGATATGGTTGATCTGCTGACGTTCGCGGGTCTCGATCCAGCTGCGAGAGGGCAGTAACAAGCAGCGAGAACTTGTAAACTCCCAATGCCCAACTACCAACTCCCAAACAACGAGCGAGGTTGGCGTGTCTGACACTTTCATCACACCCGAGGCGCTTCTCGAGCACTGGCAAGGTCATCGTCGTCTCACCCGCCGTGTGATCGACGCGTTTCCCGACGACAGACTCTTCACGTTTTCCGTCGGGTCGATGCGCCCGTTCGGCGCCCTGGCGCTCGAGATGCTGAGCATCGCGCTGCCGATGGTTCGCGGCATCGTCGATGACAAGTGGGATACGTCGTTCAGTCGCGAGGAGCGATCGAAGTCAGAGATTTTGCGTTTGTGGGACGACACCACGCAGCAGATGAACGCGGCGTGGCCAAGGATCCCGCCGCAGCGTTTCCAGGAGACGAGGAAGGCGTTCGGACAATACGAAGGCAAGGTTCACGATCTCGTGCTCTATGCGATCGACAACGAGGTTCATCATCGCGGTCAGGGATACGTTTACCTGCGAGCCCTCGGCATCGAGCCGCCGCCGTTTTACGAGCGTATGTGAACGGCTCGATTTCACCGTCAGCCCTCGCGTCTAGAGCATGACCAAGAGCGCCCGTGACGAATCATCGGGCGCCTGGTCCGTCTTTTTGGGGTCGGCCTCTATACGAGGAGACGCAGCGCTGGAGCGCCGCCTTCAATCGGCGTGCCGCCGACTGGACGCGATGGACGAGCTCG
Organism: Acidobacteriota bacterium; assembly: GCA_046732795.1. Taxonomy (GTDB): domain Bacteria; phylum Acidobacteriota; class Vicinamibacteria; order Vicinamibacterales; family UBA2999; genus Gp6-AA40. The sequence continues at coordinate 1,595 of JBKPNV010000281.1, read as the reverse complement.
TGCGCTGCGTCAGCGCGCCATGCAGCGGTTCGCTTTGGCCGACGGGTCGGTCGGATCTGGCGCGCGACCGCGGACGCGCACATCGCGGTAGGCCTGATGGCACGCGGCACACGCATCAGACAGATCGCCGGTCGCTTCCGACACGGCATCCTGTTTCCGTGTCTGTGCTGCCTGGTAGGTCTTTCGTGCGACGGCGATCATCTCCTCCGTGAATTTGATCCACTCTGGATCGTTGACCGGCGCCAGCCGTCCGTTCTCGCATCGAATGCCCGGCGTCAACATCAATGGCGACGCGTCGGCGAGCGCGATCGCGGCGTTGTCGACCAGCTCCCACCCGCCGTAGATTCCAGCTCCCCACTCGACGAACGAAAATCCGCCGGTCTGTCCGCCGCCGGCCGCCGGTTGCGGCTTCTCTGCGGGGTCGTGTGTCTGCACCGTGAAGATCAGATTCGCGTTTGGAAAGAAAATGCCGCGCATCAGCTGCGCCATGTTTCCGAGCGGTGGATACGCGCGGCCAGGTCCAGCCGATGCGGGAGCCGCAGTCACCGCCGCTTTCGGCCAGCCGATTCGGCTCAACGCGGCCTCGTCTGAGGCAAGGTCGGTGTTGCCCGTCGGAAAGCCGCCAAACTTGAGAATGTGCGCAAGCACATCGGTCGATTGCTGGGGTGTCAGCGACCCGGGTGAGCCGGCCGGCATCGTGTTGCGAATCTTGTTTGCGAGATCCGACAACGGCTGCGCCGACCACCGGCTGACGAAGAAGTCACCGGAGAGCGGAGGTCCCTGTGAGCCCTCCAACTTGTCGCCGTGGCACAAGGCGCATTGATCGGCATAGAGGCCTTGACCGCGCCTGGCCTGCGCGTCGCTGAACACACCGTCCTGCACCGTCGCTGCGGCCTGCGCATGGACCAGAGACGAGATCAACGCGATGACAAATCCAACGCACACTGCCCCACTCATGATCCGAAGCGCTGTCCGGAGCTTCCCGACCTGTGGCCGCGCCGCCATGATCCCCCTCCGTTTCGCAAAAGCCGTCACGCAGGATACACCGGCTTGTATCCTTGATCGGTGCTGAACGACTCCGCGACCATCACGTCCCCCGGCCGCCGCATCCACCTCGTTGACGGGACATATGAGTTGTTCCGCTCCTATTTCGGCGCGCCCAAGGCTCTCGCGCACTCGGGCGCCGAGGTCGGTGCCACTCGTGGCATCCTGCGATCGCTCTGGGCATTGCTGAGCGAGCCGGGAGTGTCGCACGTGGCCTGCGCGTTCGATCACGTCATCGAATCTTTCCGCAACGACCTCTTCGATGGCTACAAGACCAGCCAGGGAGTGCCCGACGACCTCATGTCTCAGTTTTCACTCGCCGAGCGGGCGACCCACGCGCTCGGCATTGTCGTCTGGCCGATGGTGGAGTTCGAAGCCGACGATGCCATCGCGGCGGCGGCCGATCGATGGCGCAAGGCGCCAGGCGTCGAGCAGATCGTGCTCTGCACGCCCGACAAGGACATGGCGCAATGCGTACGCGGATCTCAGGTCGTCTGCCTCGATCGTCTCCGTCGTCGCGTGATCGATGAAGCGGGAGTCATCGACAAATT
>JBKPNV010000280.1:0-14843 GCA_046732795.1 Acidobacteriota bacterium | reverse complement strand
AGCTCGCCGCACACTACCGGGCGCACGCAGCCGAGCACGAAGCTGACGCCAAACTGCACGAGGACCTCGTAACAGCCTTGCGCAAGGACAGTGAGTCCTTTGGGCATGCGTGGGAACTTGCCCGTGGCGCCGCCCACTACGCCGAGCACTCTCGTGAGGCAGCGGAAGCACTCAGGGAGCTGGCTGCAGTGCACGAGGGAATGGCCGAAGTTGCCGGGCATAAACCGGCACAGTGAGGACTAGGTCGGCCGATCACCTGGATGCGGGGCCGTTTTGATCAGAGACAGCACGGCCTCGCCCACCCCGCGTCCGGCCGACGACACGACTTCGATCCTGACGTTGCGCCACGTCACGACGTCGCCCGCCGCCGCCGGCCGATTCAGGAGCAGCAGCACGAGACCACTGACGGTCGTCACCTTCTCGTGGTCGATGGAGCGGCCGAGCGCGTCGCCAGCCTCGTCGAGTCGAACCGTGCCGCGCACGCGGAGGCGGCCATCCGCTTCGCGCACGATCGGGCCGCGCGCGCGCCCCTCGTCGATGTCACCGACCACTTCTTCGAAGAGGTCTTCAATCGTAATGAGGCCCGCCGTTCCGCCGTGTTGATCCATGACGACGGCCATCTGCGCTCTGAAGCGCCGCATCGCGGCGAGTACCTCGTCGAGGTACGCCGGACCGGGAACATACGGTAGCGCCCTCGCATCTCTGGCGGCAACCGGCTGATTCGAGACGAGGTGCCTGAGGATCTCCTTGATATGCAGGCTGCCGATGATGTTGTCGAGGTCGCCGCTGTAGACCGGGTAGCGCGTGTGTGGTTGCGTGCGAACGATCGCTCTGAGCTCGTCGGGTTCGGCGCCAACGGGAATGCCCGCGAGCAGGACACGCGGCACCATCACCTCGCCGGCGGTTCGATCGCCAAACTCGAACAGGTCGCGCAGGATCTGCCCCGCCTCGCCGCGCAGCATGCCACCTTCCTGGCTTTCGCGGACGATGAACTCGAGCTCCTCGGCGGTGTGATAGCGCTCTCGTTCGACTTCGCGCCGCTCGATCCCCGCGAGTCGCAGCAGACGGTTGCCCACCGAGTTGAGCATGACCACGAGCGGCAGAATGAGGCGCTGCAAAGCTGCGATGACGGGTGATACGTAAAGCACCGTGTTTCCCGCCCGCTGCAGCGCGAGCGCCTTGGGAACCATTTCGCCCAGCACGATGTGCAGATAGGTGAGCACGGCGACGGCGATCACGCTGGCGACGGTGTGCGCGGCGATCCATCCGAACGTCTCTAAACGAGCGAACCACGGCTGCATCTGGTCGGCGAGCCAATGTTCGCCGTACATCCCCAGCCCAAGGCTGGCGACGGAAATGCCGATCTGAGTGGTCGCGATATAGCGATCCTGACGACCCGGATCTTCGAGGACAGTGAGTACGCGTGCCGCCAGGCGACTGCCCTGCGAGGCCTGATGTTCGATGCTCGCGCGCGGCGCTCCGACGATGGCGAATTCCGCCGCGACGAACAGGGCGTTGGCCAGAATGAGGAACAGGATGATTCCAATCGGGACCAGGATTTCCATCATCGCCGGTTCTCCGACACAACCGGGACCACTCGCCTGGCAATGACCGACTGCGGGATGCGATCCCTGACCCGTTCGACCTCGAACTCGAAATCGCCGATCACAACCGTCTCTCCCTCAGCGGGAATGTGGCCCAGTGCCTCCGTCACCAGGCCACCCACACTCGACGCGTCCGTTTCCCACGTTGTCTCCAGCAGCATCGCCGCATCGTCGACGCCCACCTCACCGGGAAGCCGGGTGCGGCCGTCAGTCAGTGTTTCAGTCGCGAGCTGACCCGACCTGAATTCGTCGCCGACATGGCCGAGCAACTCGGTCAACACGTCGGCCAGCGTCAGAAGTCCTGCCGTGCCGCCGAATTCGTCTACGACGAGTGCCTGATGCGATCGCCGCTCGCGGAGATCTTTGAGGATCCGATCGGCGCTGACGCTCTCATGCACCGATGGAATCGGGCGAATCAGTTCTGCGAGCGTCGCGCCTGGACGTCCCTCGACGAACCAGCGAACCAGATCCTTCGTTCGCAGGATGCCGACGACGTTATCGAGGCTTTCGCGATACACCGGCACCCTCGAGTAGGCGCTCTGAGCGACGACGCCGACGACTTCGTTGAGTGGCGTGTCAATCGAGATTGCAGAAATCCTCTTCCGAGGCACCATGAGTTGGCGGCCCTGACGCAGGTTCAGCCGGAGGGCACGTTGCAGTCGACGATGCTCGTCCGGTTCGAGCAGGCCGCCATCACGGCTTTCCGCGATCAACAGTTCGATCTCATCTGGTGAATGAATGTGACGGTGCGCCTGGTGCCGCGCCCCGAGCAGGCGAAGGATGAGGAGGCCCGATCCGTTCAGCCACTTGATGAACGGGCGATACACCCATAGCGAGGCGACCATCGGGACCACCGTGTAGAGCGCCGTCTGCGTGGGATATTGCAGCGCCAGCGACTTGGGCACGAGCTCCGCGAATACCACCTGCGCCACAGTGAGAACCAGCAGCACGGCGATGGTCGACGTCGACTGGGCAACGACCTCTTCCAGTCGAGCCAGGGACTCGAGGTAGGGCGTCAGCCAGACAGCAAGTGTGGCCTGCGCATAGGCGCCGAGCACGAGGCTCGAGATCGTGATGCCGATCTGACACGCGCCGATGTAGCGATCGAGAGCCGCAGGCGATTCCACGATCGGCAGCAGCCAGGCCGCGAACGCGTTGCCGTCCTCCGCAAGCTGATGCAGCCGGCTGCGACGGACGCTCACGGCCGCGAATTCGGCCGCAACGTAAAGGGCGTTGACGAGCAGGAGAGCCGCGATGACGAGGATGGCCGCAAGGACCATTGGGCGCCCAAGTACTTAGCACCGTTTTCGCGTCCAGCGATAAACGGTTGCTGAGCAATGATTTCGATGGGTGTCGGTAGGAGCTGGAATAAGACCGAATTGGTCGGTGTTCTGGAAGATAGAGGCGGAACCCCATGGACAGGACCCAGGATCGGTTACTTATTGCCGGGCTTCAAAGAGGAGATCAGGCGGCGGTCAGACAGCTGGCAGAGGTGTACGGCCCCCGAATTCACCAGCTGGCGTTGCGGCATTTGAAGAGCCGCGAGGACGCTGAGGAAGTCACGCAGGACGTGCTGATGAAGGTGTATCGCAAGATTGGCGCGTTTCGAGGGGACTCCGCTCTGTCGTCCTGGATTTATCGCATCACGTTCAACGCGGCCATGTCGCGGCTGCGCCAGCATCGTGGTGAACGAGCGGCAGAGCAGGAGCGCGACCGCGCGCTGGCTGTGCTGGAAGGATCAGACGACGGGACACAGCGGCAAATGGCCGATCAGGCTGACTGGTCGCACATGCCGGACGAGGAATTGTTGCGTTTCGAGTTGCGGCGGGCCGTTGCCCTGGCTGTGCAGGAACTGCCCGAGATCTACCGTGACCCGGTGATTCTCCGTGATTTCGAGGGGCTCACGACGGAAGAGGCCAGCACCCGGCTGAAGGTCAAGGATCAGACGCTCAAGTCGCGGCTGCATCGTGGCCGATTGCTGCTGCGGGAAAAGCTGCAGACATTTGCTTCGGGGCTGACACTGCATCGCCCGACCCCCGCCTATTCCTGATCATTTCGACACGAACTCCGGCCGCGTCGCTCGATTGGCGAGCGCCGCGGCGAACTCCAGCGCCAGTCTGGCGACCTGACTCGTCCCCGCAGCATCGATTTTTTCCCAGTCGTCGCCGGGACGATGGTAGTCGCCGTGGAATCCGGTGAAGAAATTAATGGCGGGAATTCCGTGCACGAGAAAGTTGTAGTCGTCGCTGCGCCCCGCACCGGGACCTTCGCGTTTGATCTTGAGAGGCGAGGCACTTGCCTTGACGGCGGCGTTGAAATCCGCCTCCATTGACGGTGCCGCATCGAGCCCACTCACATCCACCGATCCATTCGCGCGTCCCACCATATCGAGATTCAGCATCGCGATCGTGCTTTCAACCGGCACTCGCGGCGCGCTGACGTAGAAGGCCGATCCAAGGAGACCGCGTTCCTCACCCGCGAACGCCACGAAGATCAACGTCCGTTGGAAGCGGCTGCGTTCGGCGACGGCTGCGCGCGCGATCTCGATGATTGATGCTGTGCCGGAGGCGTTGTCGTCCGCGCCATTGTGAATCTCTCCGGTGCGTTCCGGCGATACAGAGAGCCGGCCGCCCAGCCCGACGTGGTCGTAATGAGCGCCGATCACGATCGCCTCTTTTGCACGCGCAGGATCGCTCCCCGGCAGCAGGCCAATCACGTTGCGGACCGTACGATGATTCTTCGCGATGTGCTCGACGTACTCGACCTTGCCCTCGGGAAGATCGCGCGATCGAGGCATGAGGTCGCCATCGATCTGACGCGCGGTCGCGTCGAGCTGCCAGGCATCGAGCAGCGGCTGCATCTGTTCGCGCCGGGCTCTGAGGACGGGTATCCCGAGATCTTCGGCATCTGGATCGCTGCCGAACAAACCGTAGGGCGCGTCATCGACGTTGTGTGAGGGATCGCCGACGACGATCAGGATCTTCGCGCCACGGCTCCGCGCCAGCGACGCTTTCGCCGCGAGGGTGGTCTGCGGCATCGGCCGTGTGCCGTTGAGCCGACTGTTGGCGTCTCTCTCCTGAGGCTCGTGGCTGAAGATGAGGACGGCCTTGCCGCTGACGTCGATGCGCCCGTAGTCGTCGTACACGCCGGGGACAGTAAGGCCATAGCCGGCAAACACGACCGGCAGCGCGTGCAGCTCGCTCGATGGCTTCGAGGGGTCGTCATTCGATGGTGCCGCAAGCGGGTAATAGCTCACACCGAGCGCGAGCGTCACCGTTCGTCCCTTGAGACTCATCGACAACTTGTTCTCCGACCCGATGGTCAAGCCGGCAATCAACGGAAAGGGCTGGAACCATTCCTTGCTGGTGCCTCCCGGCTGCAGGCCGATGGCTTTGAACTGCTGCGCGATGTAGTCGCCTGCTGTCTCGAGCTCAGGCGATCCGTTGCTTCGTCCTTTCATCTCGTCGGAGGACAAGAACTTGATGTGCTGCAGCACGGCATCCGGCGCAATACCGGTTTCCGCAACGACAATCGAGACGAACGTCAGTACGAGACCGAGGACGCCGTACACCAGGCGGGACGGCGCGAGGGTGCGAGGCTCCGAAGGTGCGCAGGTCCGGCGGTGCGGCGGTGCGAGCGATCCCATTGGATCGATCCTACCCCAGAGCGTTTTCGACCTGGACGCGTTCCCGCGTATTCAGCGCCGGCACGCGGGTGGCCACGATGCCCGTTTTTGACAGGACAGCGGGGAGCACGCCGACCCGGCCGCGGGCACCGAACTCGCCGCCGAGGACGGTGAGCACGTTGAACGTCGCGCGGGCAGACGTCAGCAGGCCCTCAGCGACTCGCGTCGCGGCGAGCCCGAGCGCGAAGGGTCCTGGCGGCCAGAGGTGAGCCAGGCGACTCTCGATCCGTGAGACCTGGACCTGCGTGAGGACGCGCTCCAGCGCGTGGCCACCGATGGAGGCTTCACTCCAGGGGACCACGAAGCCGCGCGGTGGTGCTCCGAGCACGGTCAGGCCGATCTCCGAGGGCGAGCATTGTGCCTCGATAGCCACCATCGACTTCACCGCACCGCACAACGCTTCCGCGGCCGAGCCAATCAGGCGCTCGCGTCGGACGTGCAGCTCGCGTGCCGCGGCGGTAAGCAGCGACGCTTGAGATGGCCCTGCGAACACAATCGGTGATTCCCCGACATAGGCGAGCAGACGCTTCATCATGACGAGCGCCTCATCATCCTGCCACTCGTTCGACGATCGGCCGCTGCGGTCCGCGATGATGCACACCGCCGCGCCGATGCTGCGAGAGAGGTCGCCGCCGCCCGCGAGATACGTGTGCGAACCGTCAATCGCTCCCGCTTGCTGCATATCGAGCGCCTTGCCCGCCGCCACCCCGGCCGCGTCGTCAATGAGAATCACACGGCGGACGCGTTCACTGCGTGCGAGCGCATGCGCGCATGCGCCGCCAAGTTCTCCGGCCCCGATGATGCAAACGGTCGACACGAATCTGTGGAGTATTCTAGTTGACACGTATCGACATATGACTCTCACAGACAAGATTGCGTTTGTAACAGGTGGATCGCGCGGGATCGGCCTGGCATCGGCGAAGGCACTGGTGACCAGCGGCGCCTCGGTTGCGATCACTGGCACCGATCAAAGTCGCCTCGACTCGGCGGTTGCCGCGTTGGGCAAGAATGCTCTGGGCATTCGCGCTGACGTCCGGAAGTACGGCGACGTCGAGGGTGCTCTCGCGCAGACGGTGTCGAAGTTCGGTGGCCTCGACATCCTGATCAACAACGCCGGGGTCGGCGTGTTCCGCTCTGTGGCCGACATGGCCGTCGACGAGTGGCACCGGATCATCGACACCAATCTCAGTGGCGTTTTCTACTGCTGCCATGCGGCGCTGCCGCATCTGAAAACGCGCGGCGGCGGCTGGATCATCAACATCAGCAGCCTGGCTTCCCGGAACGCGTTCGTCAACGGCGCGGCCTACTGCGCCTCGAAGTCGGCGCTGAACGCGTTCAGTGAAGCGCTCATGCAGGAAGTGCGTTACGACGGCATTCGCGTCGCCTACGTGCTGCCTGGCTCCGTGAACACCGGCTTCGGCGGGTTGTCGAATACGAAGTCGGAATGGGCTCTGATGCCGGACGATGTCGCGGAGGTCATCGTCGATCTGATTGCCCACCCGGCTCGCAGCCTTCCCAGCCGCGTCGAGATTCGACCGGCGCAGCCGCCACGGAAAGCCTGAGCGGGCAGCGGATCTTTGATTTATCGATCTTTGATTGGTGAATCGTTGTTGATTGTTGATTCGTGATTTTCGATTTGAGGCGGCGCGAGCGGCGGATCTGCGCCCAATCGTCATTCTGCAATCAACGATCAACAAGAAATCAAGAATCAAAGATCGCGAAATCTCCAATGCAAGAGTCAGCATTCACCAAACACCACGATGAGCTCGAGAAGCACGAGACCATGATGGGCCGCGATCGCGGCCGGCTGGCCGTCGCGATGGATCTGCTGACCGATGCGCTCGCGATGGTTGGACAGCATGGCGTGTACTGTCAGAACGCCCGGCAACCCGGCCGTCCGACGATGGACATCACGATGGTGCTGGAGCAGATCAGTGACGCGAAAGAGCTGGTGCAGAGCGTCATCGAGGCCGAGCGGACGTGACCACGTCGACGCCCACCCCGCTCGGGGTCATCGCTCACTACAACCTGCTCGAGCGCCTGGAGCCCTCCGGGCCTGGTGATCTCTATCGGGCGCGCGACACGAAGCTCGGACGCACGGTTGCAGTGCGCCTGCTGCCGGCTGATTTCACCGTCGATCGACAGCGGTTGATTGAAGGAGCGCGAGGACTGAGCGCTCTCTCGCATCCCAACGTCACGGCCCTGTTCGATTGCGGCGAGCACGATGCGCGGGTGTATCTGGCCTTCGAGTTCCAGAAGGGGCAGTCGCTTCGTGCCGAGGCTGCCGGCCGCCCGATGAACGTCCGCCGTGCGGTTGAAATCGCCATTCAGATCGCCGACGCCGTTGCCGATGCTCACGCCCACGGCTTCGGACACGGTGGGCTCAGCCCCGACTCCGTGGTCATCAGCGCGAAAGGGCGGGCGAAGATCCCGGCCTTCGAGCTCGCATCGCAGAGCGGTTTCGACAAGAACGACAGCAGCGGGCGGTTGATCGATTACAACGCGCCCGAGGAAGCACGGGGTGAAGCGCCTGACGATCGCGCGGACGTCTACTCGGTGGGCGCCATCCTGTACGAAACGCTCACCACGCGACGCCCGATGCACCGCGGCGCATCGGCGCCGAGTGCGTCGAATGCCAAGGTGCCGAAAGAACTGGACGACATCGTCCTGAAAGCGCTGGCGCCGAACCCGGAGTTCCGTTTTCAGAGCGCCGTCGCCCTGGCCGGGTCGTTGCGCGGATCGATCGCCGTGCTCGACGCGCTCGGCGTCGCGGGTGAGGAAGAGGAACTCGTCCAGACGCAGTCCACGAGCTTTGGACGGGTTGCTGCCATGGCCGGAGCCATGCTGCTCGCGGCGGCAGCGCTCGCGTGGTGGTTCTGGCGGTAAAAGTGCCTATCCGGATGCCGGATCCCGAGTCCCGGATCCCGAGTCACGGATGACGGATCCCGAGAGTATCTCGCCCAACCGTTCCGAGAATGCTGAGCGGGCCAGGACCTGATCGATGCCGGCGGCGCGCGCCTTGTCGATTGTCTCGGAGTCGACGTGCGCGACGTAGCCCAACGTCCGAATCGCCTTCAGATTCGGGTCCTTCTTCATCACCGCGATCGTCTCGATGGGCGCGAGGCGCCCGCTGTTGAGATCGAAGATTACGAGCGAAGGCTGCTTGTCCCTGATCGTCTGCAGAACGTTCTGTTTCAAGCGCTCGAAGTACATGGGAACGCCGAGCTGCTTTGCCGCAGTCGAGATCTTGATTGAGAAGATCAGGTCGTCCACCACGCACACGATCATGGTTGCCCGGAACCCACACAAGCGATCGATAGAGTAATAGGATTGTAGCCGCATGATCCTTGAAGTGCGTGCGGTTCCGCCGTTCGACAAGAATGGCTTCGTTGTGGGGTGCGAAAGGACGCGTGAAGCGGTCATCATCGACCCCGGTGACGAGGCGGATCAGCTGGTGGGCGCGGTGCGCGACCTCGACGTCGACGTCCGGTTGATCCTGCTGACGCATGCCCATGTCGACCACATCACGGGGGTGGCGAGGATGAAGGACGAATACAGCGCGCCGGTCTACCTGCACCAGGACGATCTGTTCCTCTACGACGGTGCCGTTCAGCAGGGCGCGATGTTCGGCTTCTCGGTGCGCCAGCCGCCGCCGGTTGATCACTTCTACGACGGCACGCCGCTCACCTTCGGCGACTATGTCGTGCACGTGCACCACACTCCCGGACACAGCCCCGGCGGTGTGTGTCTGCAGATCGGCCGCAGTGGCGACGCGGCCAAGGAGCTCTTCGTCGGCGACACATTATTTGCCGGTTCGATCGGCCGCACGGATCTCCCGGGCGGTGACTACAACGTGCTGATGCGATCGATCACGCAAGTGCTCTTTCCGCTCGGCGACGACGCGATTGTCCATCCGGGCCACTACGCCGATACGACGATCAAGCGAGAGCGGACGACGAATCCACTCGTATTGGAGTATCTCGCCAGAAAATAAGGCGCAGTTCCGAGTTCCACGTTCGTGTTCGGTGTCGCGTTCAGGGTTCCACGCTCATCGTTCGAGGTTCAGAGCTAGGGAACCCGGAACCTCGAACACGAACCGGAACCCGGACCTCGGAAGTGCAGCTTAGTCCGCTTGCTGTGTTGCAACGAGCTCGACGCGCCCTACTCTCAAGCGATCCCCGGATGACAAGCGGGCCGTTTCAACACGCGCGTCGTTGACGTAGGTGCCGTTGGTGCTGTCGAGATCGCGTACTTCGAGATCGCCGTCGGGCAACGCCGATAGGCGGCAATGAATCCGTGACACCAGTGGCGCGTCGACGATGAAGTCGGCGCCGGTCGACCGGCCGATCGTGCGAACACCGCCGGCCACAATGCGAAACGTACGTTCGGGGAGATCCTCGGTGATGGTCTTGAGTATCCACATGCGTGCGTGAAGCATCTTACCGCGGCGATCACCTAGTACGCGACGAGCGAGCGAGCCGCGCGCTCGATCTCTGACTGCGACGGCAGGAAGTACTCCTCGAGCGGCGGGGAATAGGGAACCGGTGTGTCGAGCGCGCCGATGATGCGCACCGGCGCGTCGAGCGACTCGAAGGCTTCTTCCTGAATGATAGCGGCGAGGCTCTCACCAATGCCGCCGGTGCGCGTGTCCTCGTGGACGATCAACACGCGGCTGCAATGGCGCGCGACGGCGAGGACGCTGCGGCGATCGAGCGGCGACAGCGTACGCAGGTCGAGAACGCTTGCCTCGATGCCCGCGGTCGCGAGCGTGGCCGCGGCGCGCAGCGCCACATGAACGTAGGCGCCATACGAGATGATCGCCAGGTCGTCGCCGGCGCGGCGAAGCGCCGCCTGCCCGAGCGTCAGCGGAGCGGGTGCCGCCGCCGGCAACGCTTGTTTGATCGCGGGATCGCGATAGAGCGCGATGTGCTCGTAGAACAGCACGGGATCGGGGTCGGCGACCGCCGCCGCCATCAGGGCCCGCGCGTCCTCGGGCGTCGAAGGCACGATGATCTTGAGGCCGGGCGTGCGGTAGAACCAGGCCTCCGTGTTCTGCGAGTGATACGGCCCGGCGTGCCGCAAACCGCCCCACGGCATGCGGACCACCATCGGGACGGAGCCACCCCAGCGATAGCGAATCTTCGCGGCGTTGTTGACGACCTGATTGAAGCCGCTGGCGACGAAGTCGTTGAATTGCATCTCGCCGATCGGCCGCTGGCCGGCGAGCGCCGCGCCGACACAGACGCCGAGCACGCCGCCTTCCGCGAGCGGCGAGTTGATGATGCGATCGCCGAACTCGTCGAGCAGCGGCCGGAGCAGCAGGAACGAGTTGCCGTACTTCCCGCCGACGTCCTCGCCGTAGACGAAGACACGCGCATCAGCGCGCATCGCGTCGGCGATGCCGAGCGCAATCGCGTCAAGGAACGTGTGCCCCTTCCGAACGAATGGCAATCTCGCCTCCTCGGGGGGAAGTGGGGGACTCGGATCGATCGCAAGCCGGGACGCCGGCTCGAGTAGATCGATGCGCGCCGCCGTCGCCGTGCCGGCGTATACACGGGTGCCTGCTTCGGCCGGCTCCGGCCACGGCGCTTCGACTATCGCGCGCGCCTCGCGCTCGACCATCTCGTGCGCCTCGTGCCTGTAGCGTTCGACGTCGGAGGCAGCGATCACACCAGCTGATTCGAGCCGCTTCGCGTACGTGGAAATCGGATCCCGGGCGGACCAGAAGGTGTAGCGATCGGGATCGGCGTACGCGCCCGGCGACAGCTTCGCATAGTCCCAGGCGATTGGTGGATCCTTGCCGAGGAACAGCATGTCGTCGTGATGCGCGTGCCCCGACATTCTCATCGACACCGCCTCGATCAGCGCGGGTCCGGCCCCGGACCGCGCTCGATCAGCGGCCCACGTGAATGCGGCGGCGATCTGGTCGGGGTCCGTTCCGTCGATCGTGATCCCGGGAATGCCGTAGCCGGCTGCTTTGTCGGCGAAGACTCGAGCGGCTGACTGCTCGGACACAGACGTGGACAGCGCCGTCTGGTTGTTCTCGATGCAGAAGATGGCCGGCAGCCGCCGGGCCGCGCAGAGATTGATGGCTTCATGCCATTCACCGAGCGAGGATCCCCCTTCGCCGATGAACGAGAGCGCGACGCGTCCATGCCCCTCACGCGAGAACGCCATCGCAACGCCGGCGATCGAGAGCGTGCTGATCGACAGCGGCGCCGTGGCGGGAAGGATTCCCCACTCCCAGTCGCCGATGTGCAGATCGCGGCCGTCCATCGGCGGGCCGCTCTTGGCCATTTGGGCGTTCAGCACCATGCGGACCGTCGCGGGCTCCGGTCGCATCGCGAGCGCAACGCCGAGGTCACGGATGATCGGGCCAACGATGTCACCCTGCCATCCACGCGACGGATCGCGAAACGCCGGGCCGCGTTTCAGGCGGATCGCAGCCGCGTAGATCGCCTCCTGCCCCAGCGACCTGAAGCCTTTGCCCTGGAATGGAACGTCGTGGTAAGTGATCTCACCGCCGAGGAAGAACTGCTTCAAGCGATTGTCGACCGCGCGCGTCAGGATCATCCCGCGCAGAATCTCGCGCCGTTCGTCATCGGTCAGCGACGCCGCAATGGCGTCGCGAATGAGGAACGCGTCACACGCCTCGACCAGTTCGTCACGTGCCGCCTGCAGCCTCGCGCTTACAGTGACGCCGGGCGTAGTATCTGGCAGGTCGCTGGCGGCGATCTCCGCGAGTTGTGTCGACAGCGCGCGGCACAGCGTCGGCCGCAACTGCTCGATCGCCCGTTGATCGGCGGCATGTGCAGCGGCGTCACACGATTGGAGCGCGCGTTGCACGGCTGGTAAAGCGAACGGGTATCGCTCGACGACGAACGACAACAGCCGGTCCGCCACAGTCGGCATGTAAATGACCCCGGGGCTGATTTTCTGCCAGATGCACGATGAAAATCACTCCCGGGGGTCTTCATGAGGAGCCGGCAGTTGATGGAGACTCACTTCAGAGGCTGGGCGAAGCCGGGGCCGATTCCGCCTGGCGCGCTCTCGCCTCCAGACGTGCCACCCGACGAAACACTCGACGCCATCAGCGGCCACTTCCGGATCTTTCAGCTCCGCGACGGCCATCGCTTCTCGACCGACGACGTGCTCACGGCCTGGTACGGGACGAGCTGGACTCCGACGGCGTCACGCGTACTCGACCTTGGATCGGGCATCGGCTCAGTCGGATTAATTGCGGCGTGGCGTCTTCCCGGCGCACGCCTTGTGACGATCGAAGCGCAGGAAGACAGCGTTCGGCTGGCCCGCAAATCGGCACAATACAACGGACTCGAGTCGCGATACGAACTACGGCACGCCGACTTTCGCGTCGACGGGACGCTCGATCCCGGCGAGACATTCGATCTCGTGCTCGGGAGCCCGCCGTACTTCCCTCTCGGAACAGGTGTCGAAAGCGACCATCCGCAGAAGCTGGCGTGTCGCTTCGAGGTGCGCGGCGATATCGCTGACTACACTCATATTGCCGCGAGGCATCTCGCCCCGGGCGGTGTTTTCGCCTGCGTATTTCCGGAGGATCAGCGGGCGCGACTGGAAGCCGCCGCACGCGCGGCCGGAACGATCATCGTGAGGCGACGGCCGGTCGTCTTCCGCGCGGGCGACGCGCCGCTGGTCGGGCTGTTCGTGATGATGCGCGGCATCGACCTGCCAGCCGAGGTGCGTGAACGAACCTGGGTCGAGCCGCCCCTGATCATTCGCGCCGCCGACGGCTCCGTGCACCCGGAGTACGCCGCGGTCAAGTTGTCTATAGGATTTCCGCCATGATCGTCTCACCGCACATTGAAGGGGCGCTCCCGCTTCGCTCATCGCCGGCAGCCTTCATCCAGGCGGTTCCCGAGAGGGTCGCGCGCGGCCTGCTCGGCCCGCATGCCATGCGAGCGCACTAGGCGGTGCTGGAATCGACCCCGGAAATGGTGCAGCCGTTCGTTGCCCGCGGTGGTAAGGTGCTGCTGTATCAGGGATGGAACGACCAGCTGGTTGCGCCGATGAACAGCGTCAACTACTACTACCAGACTGTCACCGCCGCCACGAAGAGCGCAGCCGATTCCGTTCGTCTCTTCATGATGCCAGGCATGACGCACTGTCGGGGCGGCGTCGGTCCCGACAACTTCGCCAAGATGGGTGTCATCGAACGATGGGTTGAAAAGGGGGAGGCGTCGAAGCGAATCATCGCTGAACACGCGAGCAAGGCGTGGTCGATCGGCGGCGTCCCTTGTGCCTGGATCCACAGGTGGCGACATACAACGGAACTGGCAGTCCGGATGATGCCGCGAACTTCACGTGTGAATGAGACGGGGTCAGGCCCCTTCCCACAATTGCACTCAGAGTGGCGCATGAAAAACATGAAGACATCATCGATCGCCATCGCGGCTGCCCTCCTCATCGCCCTAGCATTTGCGTCGCGAGGCCTGGCTCAACGCGGACAGCCAGCTCCTGGTGCCGCGCCTCCTGGTGACGTCGTCGTCGGTTCCGGCAACTACAGCCCCATCGTTAACGACCTGGACAAGGCAATCGAGTTCTACGGAAACCTGCTCGGGCTGACGGTGCCACCTGCGCAGGCGCCAGGACCGCGACCGTTCAGCACCGATCCGGCGATTCGCAACATGTTCGGGATTCCATCTGCGCAGCTGCGGTGGGTTGTCGCCAGGGTGCCCGGGCCGAATCTCGGGGTCGAGATGGTCGAAGCCAAGGACATCGATCGAAAGCCGGCAAATCCACGTCCGCAGGATCCGGGCAGCATGACGCTCGTGCTCGCCGTCCGCGATATCGACAAAGCGTTTGCACCGCTGAAGAGCGCCGGCGTTCCGGTGGTGACGCCGGGCGGAGCGCCGATGACGTTCCCACCCAACAAAGGTCGCGCGGTGATCGTCAGGGATCCGGACGGCCACTTTGTCGAGCTGCTGCAGCTGCCACAACTTCCTGAAACCACCGCGCCGCCCGACAGCAACATCATCGATGCCCGCGTCCGGATCACAGTCGCGGATACGGACAAAACGATGCAGCTCTATCGCGATCAGTTTCAGTTCCGACCTGAGGTCGGCGCCTTCGGCGCCGACCTCCTCGATTTGATGGGGCTGAAGGGCTCTCAGATTCGATTGGCGACGGCGCAAGTGCCGGGATCGGCGCTGCGGATGGAGTTCGTCGAGATCACGGGCGTGGAGCGATCGCCCATTCATCCACGAATTCAGGATCCGGGCGCCACGCGCCTGCAGATTCGAGTAAAAGATCTCGACGCGACGATCGGCAAACTGAAAGCGTCGGGATCAACTGTTGTATCAGCGGGCGGCGTGCCGGCAACGCTGCAGGGAGGTATCCGCGCTGCGATCATGCCGGATCCCGATGGCTTGTACTTCGTCCTCATCCAGGCAGCGCCGCCTCGCACCGAGGCCGGCAAGTAAGGAGGCGCAATGAAGTCTTTGAAAATCGTCGCCCTGATGTTCGCGCTGGCGGTGGTCGTTCGCGCGGACGGTGTGCCAACGGTCGTTACCTACGTG
>JBKPNV010000279.1:0-33624 GCA_046732795.1 Acidobacteriota bacterium | reverse complement strand
GCCGGCTGACGAAGCCTGCCTTCGTTCCAACCGAATTCAAGCTCTGAGCGGGGCCTGACCGAGCACGCGTTCTTCCAGCCGGTACTGAGCCAAGCCCCAATCAGCGTCGTTGTAGCGAAAGGCATCCGGTCTCTCGACGAGGGATCTGATCAGCCTCTCGTACTGGGCCTGACCTGTGCGGGTTGAGCAGTCGAGATATGGCACGCCGCGCCGGTCAAGCGAACTCATCGGCGGCGCGATTTTGCGCGCGATCGGGACCAGCCGCGTCGCCAATTCCTGGATCGGCACCCGCGAAGCCGCCCGCTCGAGCCAGCTCGCCTCGGATCGCCATGAGGGTGATCCGTGGTCCACGTGATAGATGCGCATTGGTGCGCCGAGCTCCACCTCCTGGGCTCCTGCAGCGTGGGCCATGAAGCAGAGGATGCCGTCGAAGTGCATGGAATGGAACTCCCGTTCCTCGGGAATCCCGTGCAGCCGGAAGTACATGTCGCGCGACATCAGCGTGAAATCGCCGGCGCCATTGGTGAAGAGGTGAGGCAAGCCGGCGATGTGATGGGACGAGTCGCGTTTGTGGACCTGCTGCACGTTGTTGCGGCAATAGCGCAACCGCTTGTCGGTCGATCCGTACAGCAGCGCCTTCGCAGGCACGTCGCGCCGAACGATGCGGTACATGCAATCCGGATCCAGTTCGCGTCTTCCAAACCACTGGGCGAGCTCGTTCGAGAACAGGATGTCGGAAGAGGTCGGCAGGATGAACTCGCCACACGCTCTCCTGATGCCGACGTTGCGAGCCCTGTGGATGAGAATCGGCAGCCGATCGGCGAATGGAAACCTGGCGTGAATCCGCTGCGGAACGGTGATGACCCTGACCGTGCATCGACGCAGGGCCGATGACGGCCATTCAATCGCATGCCAGAGCTCTTTGCCGTCAGGAGGATTCCAGTCGATCAGGAGCAGCTCCGACGGCAGATCGAATCGCTCCATCTGTTCTATGAACGCGTTGATGGTGACCTGCAGCCGTCGCAGCATGCCTCCGGCGTAGTCGTCATTGCGTGAGGCCATCACGACACTCAGATACGGCCGGTCCGAGTGGCTCATGAACGACGCGTCAACGTTCGCGCGGCGCGCGAGTTCCACGCTTTTCTCGTTGCTTGACGTGCAGTCCCGCTTGCTCGATGGGAAGGGTCGCATCGGCCATCCGTTGCTCCGCCAGGCGCATGGCTGCCCGGAGGTGAGCGACAGCAGCCGTGTAGTCATTCAGGAGTAACCGCATGGCCAGGCGATCGATGTCATCGATATCGGACGCGGTTTTTTGTGACAGCTCCGCGGTGAGACGGCTGATACGCTCGAGCGACACGCTGCCAAGATGAACATCCGCCGGATCCGTCTCCCGCGCCGATGTCGAAGGCAGGGGTTTCGATTCTGCGAGGATCTGTGCGAGTCGCTGCAAGCGCCAGGATGAGTCTGGTGCTGCGCTCATGACGGCTCCGATGCGGGTCTTTACTCCACAGCTCGCTTGTGTTGAGGCTATCGGCGCGCGCCGGTGCGAGAAATCCGGACGGTTCCAGTGGGCTACGACATCGCTAACAGCACCAACAAGCGAGTCCTGATAGCAAAAGTCCCCGTAGTATACTCGGCGGCGAACCGTGAAGAAACTGGTGATCCGCGTGCTCGCCCTGGTGGGACTGGCGCCAGCACGTTCGGTCGCCGCGCAGGCGCAGATGATTGAAGATGCGAAGGCCGGATCGCTCGCATGGAAAACCAAGGCGAGCGAGGCGATGGCCCGCGCCAAAGGTCTGGAAGCAGAAGTCAAGCGCCAGGCACAGCTCATCGATCGGCTTACGACATCCAGCGAAAAACGGCGGCAGAGACAGGATGAGATCGAGCGGTTGCTGCGGGTGCGTCTCGTCGAAGCCGAGCAGTCGCTGGCGCTCGCGCGCGAGCATCTGATGGCCATCGACGTCAAGCTCGACATCCTCGAGGGGGCCGCCAATGTGCTGGACGCACGGACCCGCGCAGCGATATCGAAGCACAGCGGAGCCCGAGCGCCAGTCTGAGGGACGCTAGCTCGCGCTCATCCAGAGGAAAACGCTGCCGCCGCTCCTCAGCATCGTCCTGACTGGCCGCAACGACGGCTACGGCGGCGATTTTGCCGCCCGGTTCTTCCGTACGCTCCAGTTCAACCACGACCAACTCACGGCTCGCGGCGTCGCTCACGAGTTCGTCTTCATCGAGTGGGCACCGCCGCCGGACCGCTCCCTCCTCTTCGACGACATCGCGAAGGAGCTCCCGAGCTTCGATCGCCGCGTGTGCTCGTGGTACATCGTGGACCCCGAGTATCAAACGGCGCTTTCCTTGAATCCCAGACTCGAGTATCTCGAGTTCCTGGCGAAGAATGTCGGCGTTCGTCGCGCCTGCGGCGAATACATCCTGACGTCGAATTGCGACGTCTATCTGGGTCGCCGCGTGCTCGACGCGCTGGAGCAGCGCACGCTGCAACCCGGGGTGTTGTATCGTGCGCCGCGCCATGATCTGAATCTGCCTGAGGACCTCCATGAGGTCACCTGGGCGATGCTCGAGGATCCTCGCAACCTGGCAGGACCGGCGCATGTGCTGAAGCGCCCGTACATGGGCAGCGGCACCGGCGACTTCGTCTTGCTCGATCGCCAATCGTTTCACGAGATCCGCGGCTTCAACGAGGTCTATCGCGTCGCGCGTATCGGCATCGACCGCAACGTCATCGTCAAAGCGCTGGCGAGCGGCTTCGACGTGCGCGATATCGGCGGCCCCGTCTACCATCAGAATCACGAAGGCAGCTACCGCCTCAACCCGAAAGCGTATGAGGGCCGCGAGACCGAGGCGCCGTGGGGCGACCGACGCTGGCATTCGAGCGGTGTGAGCTACGTCAACCCACCGACGTGGGGTCTGGTCAGGGCACCCGTCAGAACCGTCGCCGACCGCTGTTTCTACGTGGATTTCTCGTGGGAAGCGGTGCCTCCGCTGGTGGACCTCCGCGGGATCCTCGTGCCGGCCGCGCGCGCAGGATTGCCGGCGCCCGGCTTGTACGTGCGGAAGCGATGAGGATGAGACTATCCGCCGACGTGCCGAAGTGGCACCGGTTATCGCTGCTCCTCCTGCCGGCGGTCGTCACGATTGCGGTGCCGGATTGGATGTACTCGCTGACCTACGCCATTGACGCTTGGGTCTATCACGGTTTCTTTCACCACCTCGAGACGTATGCCTCGACGATGTTCCCGCCGACGTATTACGGGACGCGCCTGGCGTGGATCGTTCCGGGATATGTCGCCTATCACGTGTTCAGTCCAATTGCAGCCGCGCTCATTCTCCATCTGACCTTCTATTGCATCGCTGTCTGGTCGCTCTATTCGATCGTCCGTCGCGTCGCGGGAAGCTCTGGCGCCTTGTTTTCAGCCGTCGCGTTCGGCCTGTATCTTCCGGCCATTCGAGCGCTCGGGTGGGACTATGTGGACGGGGCGGTGATCGCGTACACGCTGCTCACGCTGGCGCTTCTCATGGCCAGCCTTCAGGCGAACAGCCGGTGGCTGACTCTCGCGTCGGGCGTCGCCGCCGGCGCGATGCTCCATTCGAACATCGGCGCCGCCTTCATGTTGCCGTCGATCCTGATCTGGTTCCCGACCGATCGACCAGAACTGGTAGAGCGCGGTCTTCAGCCCGCGCAGTCATCGCTCTGGCAACCGCTGTTCATGCGCCTCCTCTGGTGGGGCGGCGGCATCGTCGGCTGCACAGCGATCCTCAGCATCGTCAGCGTGAGCGCCGGCGGGAACTGGGACTTCTTCATGCCCTCGTTCCGCTGGATGCTCCAACAGCGGCTCGTGAACCCGTGGGACGTTACGGGGTTCGCGTGGATCGCAATGGCCCCCTGGTTCTTCCTTCCAGCGGCGGTGTGTGTGGCGTCGCTGGTTGTCTGGCTGCTGCCGCAACGACGCCAGTCATTGACGGCTGGAGGGCAGAGAGCGATCGCCTCTCTCGTCCTGTGCAGCGTGATCTTCGCGGTGTGGGACTGGGCTGGAAACGGCGCGCTCCTGTACACCTACTACTACACGTCGTGGCTGCTTCCATGGAGCTTCATCGCGATCGGTGCCGTGCTCGCCGGCACGGCGGCGCGCGCAAACCTTGATGTCCCGGTTGTACTGGCATGTGCACTGGCGATGGTCTTGTCACTCGTGTGGCCGGCGTCGGTGCGGCTTCCGCCGGGCGGGCTGGCCGGTCTCGCCGTCACCATTGCCCTGATGATCTGCGTGGCGCTCATTCGTCAGCCGATACCACGACGCGTCATGATTGTCGCCGCGCTGATTTGCCTGCACGGTTGGCTGTCTGTGACGACGGATTTCGGTCCTTACCCGGATAGAGCCGATGGTTTTCAGGTGATCAATCGCGGTGTTGGCATCGTCGATCGCTACATCACCGCGGAGCAGCCGCGTTTTCTGCTTACGCCTCCGCAGAAGCTGGGTCATTACGTCCAGGGACTCACATCGATCTATCTGTGGGGCTACACCATCGCTTCGGACAAATTTCCCGAGGTCCCACCTGAACAGGCGAGACAGATCCGGGCAGGGACAAGGGTCGTGGTGATCGGCGAACAGGAGAACGCGGCCGCTCCGTTCGACCAGGTATTTGCGCCGTATGGCCTCAGCGGTCGTGTGATGGGCAGTGAGCAACTGATGACACAGCACGGGCCGCTCTATCTGACCTTCCTGGAAGCGATGGAAGTTCCGTCCGGTGATGCTTCTCAGTCGGCGGATTCCCAGACGGCCAGCCCCACTCCCGATCGACCGTAGTCGTCGCCGTTGTAGAGCATGTACTCGCGGCCGTGGTGCTCGAAGAGCCAGGGGTACTCGACCATGTCCGAGTCCCACCCGGATCCC
The DNA here is from genome assembly GCA_046732795.1 of Acidobacteriota bacterium. Taxonomy (GTDB): domain Bacteria; phylum Acidobacteriota; class Vicinamibacteria; order Vicinamibacterales; family UBA2999; genus Gp6-AA40. The sequence goes on along the minus strand of JBKPNV010000279.1, from coordinate 28,717 downwards.
GCGGCGCTCAGACCACGCTCGTGATCGAGACGCATCCACGTGAGTCCATCGGCCGATTCGGCGTAGCCGATGCGATATCGCTGCCCTCTTACCGCGAACCACATGCGATAGCGCCCGTTGTCGCAGCGGACGTACGGCCGCGCGAACGCGTACTCTTCGTCGGACGCGTAGTCCAGGCAGACCAGGCCCGAGCGCGTCCAATGAACGCCGTCTTTCGATTCGGCGTACTTGATGTGGTACGAGTGACGCGGCATCGCGTTCACGAGAGCCCACGTTGAACCGGACACGTACCACATTCGCCACAGGCCTTTGTCGATCATGACGAAGGGCGATGCCGTCAAAAACGGATCGGACGCGTTTCTCTCGAGCAGGGGAGCCTGTGACAGCCGGTGGAATGTTGCGCCATCGTCGGAGATCGCCAGTCCCGCAGCGAGGTAGAACGGAACTGTCACACCGAGCATCCAGCCCGTGTAGTAGAGATAGTGCCGACCCTCTGCCGAGACAATCGCGGACATCGTGACACCGCGATCGTCGAAGGTCCCCAGGCTGCCGAGGTCCAGCACCGGGCTCGTCTCGATGTCCTCGATCGTTGGTGTCGGCTCGAGACGCAACCGGCCCCGCGCGATCCGCGCACGTCCTTCTCCGTCGCGGGTGCTGAGATACACGTCCCAGTGGCCATCGGCTCGGGACGACAGCGCTGGCAAAGCCGAGTGAGTGACGGCCCATGGAGCAGCGCCGGCCGCCGAGCCAATCAAGCCCAAGCGACGCCAGTGTCCCGACATCTCAGAAACGTACCATTCATGGCATTCGTTGTGAGCTTCCTGTTCTTCGTGGCGGCCTGTTCTTTGTGTCCTGCGTGGCTCAGAGCTCGATTTCGTCACTCGTCTTGGAGAAACGCTCGGCGCGCTGCGGCAGGTAGACGCCTTTCTCCCGCGTGTTCTTCATGATGATGGCCCCTGCGCCAACCAGTGTGGCGGGCGCAATTTCGATGGAGTTCCGGATGGTGGCGTTGACACCGATGAAGCAGTAGGGGCGCACACGCACGTTCCCCGACACGACGACGTGGGACGTCAGGAAACAGTGATCCTCGATCACCGAATCGTGACCGATGTGATTTCCGCTCCAGAGCGTGACGTTGTTCCCGATCCTGACGAACGGCTGGATAGTGTTGTCTTCGAGGATGAAGCAGTTGTCCCCAGGTGGATGGTCGGACAGATACGAGCAGCGCGAGCTGACGTAGCTCACCAGTCGATAGCCCGCACCCTTCATCTGCTCGTACTTGGCGGCCCGGACCTGGTTCATCCTGACGTAACTGATGGCCACGAACATCTCGTGATCGCCAGGCGGAAACCTCGATACGACCTCGCTGGCGTCCACGAGCGGAAGCCCTTCGAATGAGTCGCCGCGCCGGTATTCGGCATCGACGGTGAAGGCGACGACCTCGTGCGGGCTGTCGCGTTTGAAGTAGAAGTTCGCCAGGCGACCGATGTCACCTGTACCAAAGATCACTAGACGTGCCATGCGAGTCGTTAGTGTAGTTCACGTCTTTCACGGTCCGGCTGAAGCCGGACACTACGTCCCAGCGTTGCTCCGCGCCGCCAGCCGAACCAGCAAGGTGAACTCGTAGAGCGGGGTGTCGTGAAGCAGTGAAACGAGTCGGGAGATCCGCCGTGCGCAGTGATCGAACAGCTCGAGCGGATCGGCGTAGTACAAGTCAGTCCGCCGTTTCTCTGGATCCGAATACAGCGACAACGCGTTGAACGCGAACCCGCGCTGGCTGACTCTGGAGAGATCCTCGATCGTCTCGAGAACGTACGCTTTCCACTGCTCGTCGGATGTGGCCTGCTTCACGTTGAAGATGCCGCTTGCCAGAGTATAGTCAACGCGCTCGAACGCGTCCCGGTCGGCGACGAACCGGGCGGCGCCGTCAACGGCGCCGACGCTGGCGGCATCGATCATTCGCTGACTGATGTCGAAGCCGATGTAGGGCCCGCGGTGCCCGCGTTCCCTCAGGTACGTTCTGAGCGCGCCGTATCCACACCCGTAATCGAGGACGCTGGCATCACGATCGTCCTCGATCAACCGCGCAAGCTCGCGAAAGCGCAGACGCTGTGATTCCTCGGAGTTCCAGTCGACGCCGCGCGCCGTCGGCCCATGCTCGGCGAGTTTACCGTCGTAATACTGCCGCGTCTGCCGCAGGAGTTCCAGCGTGCTCATCGACCTCCGGAGTGCCGTATTCAGCGCGAATCACGGTGTAGGGCCGGTTCTTGGTTTCCGTGAACACCTTCGCGAGGTAGACGCCAACGATCCCCACGCTGAACAGCGTCAGGCCGCCAAGGAACCAGATCGAGATAATCAGCGAGGCATAGCCGGCCACTCCGATATGGCCGGTCAACGCTCGGACGACGAGCACGGACGCGGCGAGCAACGAGATCGTGACGACGACTGCGCCCATGTAGAAGATGTAGATCAGCGGCCGGTTGCTGAACGAGGTGACGGCGTTCACCAGCGCAGATGCCCGAGCTCTCAGGCTGTAACTGCTGCCGGGCCGGCTGCCCTTGACGACTTCGAGCGGCCGCTGATCGAATCCCGTAATCACCCAGAGTCCGGCGAGGCAGATTTCGCGATCCATGTGCTGGACGAGCGCGCGCACGTAGCGCCGGGTCATCAGTCGCACCGTGAGCACGTTGCGCGGGATTTGATCGGTGAGCAAGCGGTTGATCACGGTGTAGAACAGGTCGCCGCTCACCCGTTCCAGAAGGCCGCCCTTACGCTGGGACTGGACACCGTAGACGACGTCGGCACCGGTGCGTCGAAGCACTTCGTGGAACCGCAACAACCATTCCGGCTCTTCCTCGAGGTCGCAGTCGATCAGGAAGACCAGTTCACCGCGCGCCATTGTCAGACCGGTCATCAACGCCCGGTGGTGACCGAAATTCCGGGACAGATCGATGATTCGCACCCGGGCATCGCGCTCACGGAGTCGCAGCGCGACGGCGAGCGAATCGTCCGGCGAGCCATCGTTGACGAAGACGATCTCGTAGGAAGAGGAGATCGCTGAAATGGCCTTGACTGTGCGCGCGTAGAACTCCTCGAGGAAGGGCGACGACCGGAACATCGAGGTGACAACGGACACGCGAACGTCGTACGGCATTCAGTCCTTAGAGCGCTTTCAGGTAATGCGGTGCGTCAGGTCCGACTGAGAACAGCAGATCCAGCACGCTCACATGATGCTCGAATGGCGGCCAGGGCTGAGGGTATTCCCGATAGCCACTGTAATCGGCGAATTGTACCTGAATTCCCGCGGCGGCAAACTGCGCGTCGTCGAGATATCCCCGCGCGTTCGGGCCCGAGACGTAGGCGGTCGCGCCCGCCTTTCGACACAGCTCGATGAGACGTTCGTTCTTGCCTGCGGGGGCGCCGTAATCGGTCGACCACTTGAGAGGCGTCGTGATGCCGAGCAGCGCGCAGATCGTCGAAATGAATCGGAAGTTCACATCGCTGAGACGCTCATCGCGGCCGCGAGCCTCGTAGAGCGCGGCAATCCGCTCTTCGTACTCACGAAAGAACGGGGCGCGTCCGTAACTGGCGCGCAACGTGGCCCAGTGTGCCGCGCCCCACTGCGCGTCTGAAACATACGTGTCCTGGATCAGTTGCGTGTAGAGTCCCTTGGTCCGGACCGGGATCGTCAGCCACGCCGGCCCGTGCTGTGTCTTGATCCGATTGCGGCTGCGCCAGTCACGCTTCGTGAACTGCACATCGTCGAGCAGGATGAACTCGTCCGATGCTCGTATCAGGTCGAAGTAACCCTTCCACGGAATGTAGCTGGATTGAACTATCGCGACGCGTTTACCGCTCATTGACTCCTGAGAGCATTCTTGATTGTTGATCTTCGATGAGTGATGCGTTGCTGATTGAAGAGTGCCGATTCTTGATTTATGGGCAAATCAGCCTCGATTTAGAGCCTCCAAATCGAAATCAACAATCAGTAATCGCAATGATTCAACAATCAAACATCAATAATCGATAATGTATTCACGCGACTGTATCCTATGTGGGGGCCGCGAGCGCCTGTTTCCGGGGATCACGATTAGTGACGACGACATCGAGCTACGGAGTCATCGAGCAAGCGTCCGCGCGCACCGATTGCGATGGCCACGTCGAGCGCATTCGGCTCGAGGGATTCACGATTGTTTCCGGTGGCTACAACGCGAACGAACTCGCGCATCTTGCCGAACGTATCGACGTCCTGCTGGCCGAGCAGGCGGAACGTGCTGGAGGCGTGGACGCGCTGGCTGAAATCGGCGAGCACGAAACGCTTCGCTGCTGCCTCGCGCACGACGACGCGTTCGTACGACTTGCGACGAACGAACAGGTTCTCGCGGTCTGTCGTCAGTTGCTTGGCGATTACATCGTCCTCACGCAGCAGAACGGCATCGCGAATTCCCCCGGGCGGGTGCATCACCAGACCGCGTGCCATCGCGATCTCCCCTATCAACACTTCGTATCGTCGCGGCCGCTCGCGATCAGTGCTCTCTTCTGTGTCGATCCCTTCACCCGGGAGAATGGCGCCACGGTCGTGTTGCCCGGGACCCACCGGATCGAACACTTCCCGTCTGACCACCTGGCGAAGGAGATCGAGCGCCCCCTGGAGGCGCCTGCTGGCTCGTTCCTCGTGTTCGACTCGATGTTGTTTCACCGCGCCGGCCATAACCGGTCGAACGCAACCCGCCGCGCGGTCAATCACGTCTACGCACTGCCGTTCATCGGGCAGCAGATTTCGATGCCTGACGTCTTGCAGGGCCGATACGCCGACAACCCGGCTCTGAGGCGGCTCCTTGGATACGACACGAAACCGGTGGCATCGGTGGACGACTGGTGGGCACGTCGGAGGGCCCGACGCTGATCATTCGTGATGCGAAGGCCTCGGCCCCCGAGCTGTACACCAAGATTCCGTTCAACCGCCCTTACGTGACCGGGACGGAATTTGCCTACGTCCAGCAGGCCATCGAGGCGATGCACTTGTCGGGCGACGGTGCCTTCACGATGCGCGCGCACCGATTGCTGCAGACGATGACGCAGTCGCCGGCGTCGCTGCTGACGACGTCATGCACGCATGCGCTCGAGATGATGGCGCTGCTGCTCGACCTGCGGCCGGGAGACGAGGTCATCGTCCCGGCGTTCACATTCGTGTCGACGGCCAACGCGTTTGTGCTACGGGGCTGTCGTCCAGTCTTCAGTGACATTCGTGGCGACACGCTCAACCTCGACGAATCCCGACTGATGTCGCTGATCACTCCCAGAACACGGGCGATCGTTGTCGTGCATTACGCGGGTGTCGGCTGTGAGATGGATTCGATTCTGTCGCTGGCGGCGGCACACGGCATTCCGGTTCTGGAGGACAACGCGCACGGACTGCTCGGGAGATATCGTGGCAAGGCCCTCGGGAGCTTCGGGGTGATGGCGAGCCAGAGCTTTCACGAGACGAAGAATTTCAGTTGCGGCGAGGGAGGAGCACTCATCATCAACGACGACCAGTACGTGCGTCGCGCCGAGATCGTGCGCGAGAAAGGTACGAATCGATCGCAGTTCTTTCGCGGGGAAATAGACAAATATACGTGGGTCGACGTCGGCTCGAGTTACTTGCCATCGGAGGTTCTCGCGGCGTTTCTCGTCGCACAGTTGGAAGCGGCGGAGCAGATTCAGTCGAAGCGCCGGCAACTGTGGGAGCGGTACGCTGCGGGCCTCGCCGACTGGTGCCGTTCAGTCGGGGCGATGATGCCCTGTGTGCCCACGCATTGCGAGCAGCCGTTCCACATGTTCTTCGTGCGCATGCCATCGCTCGAAGCGCGCACCGCGCTGACGGCAGCCCTGCGCACCAAGAACATTCAGCCGGCCTTTCACTACGTTCCGCTTCACACGTCTGAGATGGGGCGGCGCTTCGGCGGGACAAGGGGGCAGTGTCTGGTGGCCGAACACGCCGCAGATTGCCTGCTCCGGCTTCCTTTCTATACGGCCATGACGAGCCTCGATCAGGAACGCGTCATCGAGGCCGTCCGCGATTTCCGGTAGGTCCGCGCCATGCCCGTGACCATTCTGGCCCTGACCTTAAATGAGATCGACGGTGTGAAGGCCATCCTGCCACGCATCCATCGAGCCTGGTACGACCAGCTCATCGTCGTAGACGGCGGATCGACGGACGGCACGATTGAATGGTGCCGTGATCATGGCTATCACGTGCATGTTCAGCGGCGGCGCGGAATTCGCTTCGCCTATCTGGAAGTGCTGAACAAGATCGCGGGCGACGTCGTGCTGACACTCAGCCCGGACGGCAACTGTGATCCGCAGTGGATTCCAGACCTGGCGAACCGAATCGAGCAAGGTTTTGACCTTGTGATCGGCAGCCGTTACAAGGGGGAGGCGAGGAGCGACGATGATGACCTCGCAACCGCGTTCGGGAACTGGCTGTTCACCAGGACGGTGAATCTACTTCATGGAGGGTCTTATACCGATTGCATGGTGATCTACCGGGCGTTTCGCCGGGAATTGATTTATCAGCTGGATCTCGACAAGGAGGAGTCGTACAGACTTCCCGAGCGTCTGTTTCGAACGGTCATCAGCTGGGAGCCGTTGATGTCTGTTCGCGCCGCCAGGCGGAAGATGCGCATCGACGAGATTGGGGTCGGTGAGCCGCGGCGCATTGGCGGCAAGCGCAAGCTTCAGATGTTTCGCTGGGGCGCCGCGTATTACTTCCAGTTCTGGCACGAGGCGCTCTATGGGCGAGAATCTGTGTCGGTAAGAGCGCCGCTCCCGAGAGATGTCAAAGGCTTCGAATCCGGCGACTGAGTCTGTCATCGGGAGTTCGCGACCGCTGCCCTCGAACGCCTCGACAACCCGTGTGGTCATGGCGGGCCTCGTGGTTACGCTGGCGCCGCTGGTCCTCCTCATCGCCAACCGCGATTGGTTTTTCACGCCGGAAGGCTTTCTCGATCCCTGGCAATACGTGGGCTTCTTCCGGCTCTACGCGGATCTCGACTACTCGCCTGAAGAGTACAAGCTGGCTCGTCTGCCGTGGATTCTGGTCGGTCATGCGATCACGCGGTTCATGCCGACACTGCCGGCCGCGTACGTGCTGCACGCCATATTTCTGTGCGCGCTGCCGCTCACGTTCTTTGGCGCGACCTACGTCCTGCTCCGCCAAACCAGCCTCAGCGCAGTCGTCGCCCTGTGCCTCGGGTTCTATACGCATATGCATGGTCCTGGCGGCTGGGACTATCACAACACACCGTCGGGCCCGCTTTTCCTGGCCACGCTCTGGGTCCTGGTTCTCCCGTCGTCGCTGCGTGGCGGCGCTGCGGCGCTGACATGCGCCGGGGTCATGGCGGCGTTGACTGCGCACGCGAATCTCACCACCGTGAACCTGTTCCCCGCCTTGCTCTATATACACCTCGACGCGTCACGAGCCGAGAGCGGCCGCTGGCCGAGTGGCCGCATGGTGTTCTCCCGTGCAGGCTGGACTCTCTTCGGAGCGCTGCTGATCACGCTTGTCCTTGGCGCGATCAACTGGACCGTCGGCCGGGATTTCGTGTTTTTCTCGGGACTGATTCGCAAGGTGATGCGCTTTCTGACGGGGTCGGGCGATATCGTCGGCCGCCCCTTGTCGGATGTGGGCTGGGTCTTGACCTCGAGGTATCTCGCTCCGCTGATCGCGATTTTTGTTGCTGGGATTGTCTTCCTCGTCCTTGGCAGACGTGCCCCAGCCGGCCATCGAAACAAGACGGGGTCAGACCCCTTAACAGCTCTTCACATGGGAAGAAACGTGAAGGGGTCTGACCCCAGCTCGCGACTGGTGCCACGCGCGTTGATCGTTCAGTTCCTCGCCTCGGGGATATTGGCGGTCGTGTGGCAGATCCTCGGCCAGCCGGTCCTCGATTGGGGCGACAACCTGGTGTACGCGTTGAATCTCAGCGCCTTTCTCGCCCTTGCCGGCCTGCTCTCGAGTGCCTGGCCCGACTCACTCGAGCGACGCTGTGGGCTGACGATCGCGGTAACGACGGTGCTGATGGCGATTTGCCTCGTGGGAAGTGTGCCTCTTCTGTCGAGTATCGCAGCGTGGATGACGCCGACTGTCGTCCTGGCAGGAGGAATCGTTTTTCTTGCGCCTCTCCTCATTTATCTCTGGCGCCCATCGGGCGCGACCGCGTGGCTGTTCGTCATCGTCTTCGCGGTAGGGAACCGACTTGTCGCCGATGTTCCGCAGTCCTACGCAGCCGACGATCCGTGCAAGGTCCAGCCAGCAGTGTATGGCGCTGTTGTCGAAGCAGCCTCACGGTTGTTCTCGATCGATCCGCTTTATCGCCGAGTCGCGATCTGGTTCAGCCAGGACGAGAGGATCAACCCGTTGCCGGGCTGTCCGGTGAGACTTGACTGGATGGGATATTCGATCAGAACGATGACGTCGATGAACTATTTGGGCAAGCCTCCGATGCCCGACGTGGAGGAGATGCCGGAGCAGGTAATCCGCGCAATTCAGGATACGGACACCATTCTCACGATTGTGTCGGACCGGCAGGAATCCTTGCGAAAATGGGATCGTCGACTTGCGTCTCTAGGGCTGAAGCACCGGGAACTCGATCGCTTTCGCGTTCCGATGATGGAATCGGGATTTGACATCCACGCGTGGGTGGTGACCTCGGCACCCTGATGCGCATCGCAACCATGTTCATGTTCGTCAGCCCGTAAGGTCATGAATTACGTCGATCGGATTCGACTGTCTCCGGTTCCAATCGTCTGGGCGCTGGGCTGGGTGATTGCCTTCGGAAGTGCCTTCTACGCGATTCCCTGGTTCGTCGTTGCCTATGATTCGTTGAGCGAAGCCAACCATTTCGACTGGCCCGAGACGGTCGCAAACGCGTTTGGGCCCGACGTCGAGTATCGGCCGCTATTCCATCTCGCCCTGAAGGCGTCATACCAGATGTTCGGTATGCACCTGTGGCCGTACCAGACGCTGGTGTTGCTGCAGTTTGCCTGCGTGCTCGCGCTGATAATCTGGCTGTGTCGGCCTGTGGGCGCGCACCGTGCTGCGGCGGCCTGTATCGCTCTCAGCTGCATCGCCGGTCTGCATACGTCCCGCATCCTGTTCGGGTTCTGGCCGGTTAACGCCGGATCCTTCGTGCTCATCCTTCTATTGCTCGCCATTGCAATCGGGATTGATCCGAGAGCACGGTCGATACGCTGGATCTATTTCCCCATCGTGCTTGTGGCGATCCTGTCGCTCGAATGGGGTGTGATGGCCATCGCGGTGCTCCCAGTGTTGTGGTTGATGAAGGCGCCCGCAGTGGACCGTCGGGCGCTGGCGTGGGCATTCGCGGGAGTGGCGGCGTACGCCGCGATTCGTCTGGTGTTCGGCATGGTGGTGGCTCCTCCGTCCTTTCATACGGAGTCCGGTTTCGGCTTTTCCCAATTGAGTCCGGCGCAGTTGCAGGCTCGCTTCGGGGACTCACCGTGGCTGTTTCGCCTGTACAACGTCGGCGCGACATTCCTCACGGTGGTCGCGTCCGAACCTCGCGACGGGATCTTCGGCTTCACTGCGGCGTTGCTCGACGGCAATGTGCCTTACTGGCGCTGGGTGCACGTCGCGTCATCGTTGCTGACGACGGCGGCGATCGCATGGGGGCTGGTCTTCTTCCGGCGCATGTCGCCGAGGGATCGCCTGTTGTGCGCGGCCGGTCTGACGTTGCTGATTTTCGGCAGCGTCTTCGGTGTGCCGTATACACGTGACCGTGTCGGCATGATGGCTGGCGTCGGCTACGGTCTGCTCCTGTACGTCGCGCTGGTTGCGCTGCTGGCGCGACTGCCGAAGAGCGCATGGCAACGGTGGGCCACGGTCAGTTTCGTGACCGTGATTGGAATCGCCTGGACCGTGCGTAACGCCGAGGCCTATTTACAACTGCGAGACACTGCGTGGGATTTCCGGCAGCAATGGGTGCAACGGGCGGCGGAGTCGGATACCGAGACTCCGCAGGATGCGATCTGGACCGGGCTGCAGAGCGCGGCCCTCAGCAGCGAACCGGACGACCCGCATCGCGACCCACTGTGGACCTTCGTGCTCTTCGAACGCCGCTTTCCGATTGCGGCGGCGAAGCCGCTGTCGCCGCGATTTGACGTTCGCTGGAAGCCCGAGGTGACGGAGGGAATCCGGCAGGAAGTGGAGCACGAACTCGGATTGACCGATGCGCAACGAGTCGAGCGAGACCCCCGACAGCGGACCTGGGAATATCGCCTGCGCCGGCCGACGCACAATCGCGTCCGCGCCGTGTTGCAGAACGCCGCGGTGGAAGATACGGCTCGCATCGATCCCGAGCGGTTCGAGATCGTGGAATAGGTCTCACCTCATTCGATCTTCGACTTCTTTGACGCCCTCGACAGACGAGGCGATTTTCACGATCCGTTCACGCTCTTCCCGATTGGTTTGATCGCTCGATAGCCTGATGAGCCCCCCCTGGGCCTCTACATCGATCGGGATCTTGCCAACCACGGCATCCTGGCCAAGCGCTTCTTTGACTCTGTCGGCAAGGGAGCTGTTGTTCAACCACATGTCGTTGACCACCAGCTTGACCCCCTTGGCTTCCTTTGCGAGCGCCATCGCCTGCTGCTGCTCGGCCGGCGTCCCCGTCTTGCCTGACAGGTAGACGACCTGACGTTTCACTTCGATCGACAGCGCCAGCGGGGCAATTGTCTGATTGGCGTCGAATCGAGTGCGGACGTCGCGCTTGATGTCCTCCTCCGACGGGCCGCAGGCGACACAGAGAGCGGCGACCAGGCACAGTGGTGCCAGCTTTGACACGACATAGCGCGGTGTTGACACACTTACCTCCACGTACTCGTTATTCCAGCACATCTCGCTCGATAGGCGCGACGTTGTCAATTTCCAACTCGCAAGGTAACTGGTTAGCGCGTCATCGGCGTGGCCATCGTTGCTCCCTGGTGAGCGCTGCTTCCGCAATCTCGACTCCCAAGCCGGTGCTTTTGGCAGTTGGGAGTTGGAATCTGGCGTTGATGTGTTTTGCAACGTCCTGCTGGTTGCAGCGCATCGGTTGCACGCCGTTCTCTCAGGCTTCCGAAGTGCGTGGTACGATTCGCGGCAGCCATGGCCGCTGAAAAGACCGAGCGTGAAAAGGCCGAACGCAACCTCGCGGACAATCGCAAGGCCTTCCACGACTATCACATCCTCGACACGTGGGAAGCGGGTCTCGTTCTGCTCGGAACGGAAGTCAAAGCGATACGTGAAGGCTCGGTCAATCTGCGCGACAGCTACGCACGGGTCGACAAGGGTGAGGTGTGGCTGCTGAACGTGCACATCAGTCCCTACAGCCATACCGGTTATGCGCACCACGAGGAACGGCGCGAGCGCAAGCTCCTCCTCCACCGCCACGAGATCCAGAAACTGACCGGCCGCGTGGTGGAGAAGGGACTGACACTGGTTCCCCTGCGGATGTATATGAAGAAGGGTCGCGTCAAGGTCGCCCTCGCACTGGTGAAAGGCAAACAGGCGCACGACAAGCGCGAGACCATCCGCCGCCGCGAGATCGACCGCGAGACACGCGCCGCGGTGAAGGCCCGCAGCCGATAAGGGGCGCGAACCGGGAAAGGAGATACTAGTTCTCATGTTTCAGGGGTTGCGGGCGCGCCTGGCACAATGGCGGCAACCGCCGACGTCGCCGCTGACGATCGCCAAGCGCATTCACCGCATTGAGAAAGATCTGAGCTCACTGCGGGAACAGCACGAGGAGGTATTCCGTCAACTCCGTCTCCTGCAGGCCGGCGTTGATGGACTCGTCCGGGCGGCATACGTCGATGCTCGCAGCCTTCCCTATCCCGAGCGGCTCACCGCGAGTCGATTTCGACTCGCGTCTCAGAACCAGGAGGATGGTATTCTCCTGGCCCTCTTCGAGCAGGTCGGCGTCACGAACAGACGATTCGTGGAGCTCGGAAGCGGTGCATCGGGCGGTAACGCGGCGATGCTCGCCGGGGAGTTCGGCTGGTGCGGGCTCCTGGTCGAAGGCGACAAGGGAAAACTGGAGTATGCGGGCCGGCGTTTCCCGCGCACGACGGCTGTGGCATCCTGGATCACTCCTGAAACGGTCAACGCGTTGCTCGAACAGCACGGGTACGCCGGCGACGTGGACCTGCTGAGCGTCGACGTCGATGGCAACGACTACTGGATTTGGAAAGCCATCACCGTCTGCAGTCCGCGCGTGCTCATGCTGGAATACAACTCGATGTTCGGTCCGGAGCGCGCGGTCACCGTGCCGTACGACCCGAAGTTCAGCCGGCGCGACCATCGCTTCTGTTACTACGGCGCCTCACTTGCCGCGATGACGCGGCTGTCGGAGAGCAAAGGGTACCGCCTCGTCGCCGTGGAACCGACTGGCGTCAACGCCTTCTTCCTTCGCAACGATGTCGGGCCCGAGATTCCAGCCTGCGAACCGGCCCGCGTCTATCGCATCCCCGACAAATACAACCAATTGATCCGGGAAAAGCAGTTGGACGTGTACAAGTGGGTCGAAGAGTCTGGCCGGCAGCTCATCGACGTTGAATGAGGGTACCGCGGGTCGCTGCCATCCTTGTCTTCTGGCTGGGCGCCCTGACAGTATCCGTCTCGACCTACAACATCATCAACGATCACTTCGACAGGATCTCGCGGGCGAGACAGATCGCGCGCTACGGTGAGCTGCCGTTTCGAGACTTCTTTGACCCCGGCTACTTCATGACGGAGTTCAGTTCGGCCGGTCTCCAGCTTCTGCTCGGCGACAGCCTGCTGGGGGAGATGCTGCTCAACACCGTGTTCATTGCGACCGGTTCCACGCTCGTGTTCGTTCTCGCGCGCCGCGTCTCCGATTCCCACCTCGGCGGGCCTACGGCCCACCGGCCTGGGCTCACGGCCCACCTGAGTGGACTTACAGCGGCCCTTCTCGCTCTGTTCGCGATGCCGCGAGCCTACGACTTCGACAAGGTGTTGTTCTACCCGCTCGGCATGTTCCTGTGCTGGCGGTACGTCGATCGCCCTGGAGTACGTCGCACGCTGGAATTGGCTGCGGGGATCGCGATTGGGGCCTTGTTCCGCTATGACACCGGCATCTATACCGGCCTCGCCGCCGTGGTCACGATGTTAGTGTTGCACTGGCGCGAGCCCAAAATGTGTGCCCAGCGCACAGGGCTCTGCGGGTTGACAGCAGCGCTCGCCGGGCTGGTGATCCTTGTGCCGATCGTCGGCTTCGGCGGCGTTCCCGATGCGATCGACCAGGTCGTGACTTACGCAGTCAAAGAAAGGGTCAGGACTCAAGTCGGTCGAGCACCTCGTTTCTCGATCGGAAATTTGGTGGGCCGTGCGTCGCTCTCGTCACCGGCGGTCTCCCCGACCGTGAGATGGGCGCATTTCGTGAGCGACATTGGCCGTCGCGAGGTTGAGTCGAGATACCGGCTGAACCCAGGGATCCCTGGAGACAATCCGGGTGACGGGACGTATCGATACACGATGCGCGATCCGTCCGCGCCGAGGATCACGGAACTCATCAAGGATCCGCGCGCCGACGACACAGCGGGCGTCGATCGCGGTCGGCAATCGCTTTCTGAAGAACCGCTATGGATTCGCTCCCGACGGCGTTTCTCGCCGCTGCAGTTACGCATCCTCCCGGGTGCCTGGAACACCGCCAACGCTACCGCATTCGTCTACTACTTTTTCTGGGGGTTGCCGCTCGTGGCGCTGATTGCTGCCGCGATTGCGTGGCACGCTCCATGGAACACGGCCCAGGAACGCGCGCGACTGGGAGGCCTTGTCGCCGCATGTCTGGCCTTGAATTTGTTCGTGCTGAGAGAGCCGCTCGGAGCCAGAATCGGCGGAATTGCCGGCCCGACCGCAATTCTGGCGACCTGGGTCGCCGCGCGCGCATGGCAAGCGAGGCGATGGAGGCCGCGGCTTGCTCTGAGCGCCATCGTCTTCGCGACATTCGCGCTCGTCGTCTGGAGTCTCGGCTCCGTTGCGTCATGGTCCGCGCACGTTTTTCCCGCGTTGACCACCCCTGTCGCACAGGCACGAGACGTCGTCCGGCGAGTGAGCGCGTCACCGCCGCGGCCTGAAGTCGTCGAAGGAGGCGCGTTTCCGAGGATGGTGCGCTACCTGCGGGATTGTACGAGTCCAACCGACAAGGTGTTGGCACGGTGGTTCGTTCCAGAGTTGTACTTCTTCGCGCGTCGCGGCTTCGCGGCCGGCATGGTGGTCACCTTTGGCGGCCACTGGTCGGATCAACGATTCGAGACGCGAAGTCGGCAGGCACTGGAATCAGAGTCAGTGCCGATCATCCTTGCTCTCGCAGGTGATGAGAGAGTCCGCGAAGAGTACCCCGTCCTCACTGAATACATCGACCAGCACTACAACGTCGCGGCCCGTACCAACTTCGACAGTCCGAGCAACGACGGCGACTACCTGGTGCTCGTTCGGATGGACCGCCCTCCTGCGAGAATCGACGCTCGTACTGCTCTGCCATGCTTCAACTGACATGCGCGGCGCTCGGCCTCGTCACGTTCTTCTTCTCGCTGTCGACCGTCATCCTCCTCGACGACCATTTCCACCGCATCTCGTCAGGTCGACAGATCGCGCGGTTCGGGGAGTTGCCATTTCGTGACTTTCTCGACCCGGGCTACTTTCTGACGGAGTACAGCTCGGCGGCTGTGCAGCAGATATTTGGCGACAATCTCCTTGGTGAGGCGCTGTTGACATCTGCCTTTATCGCTGCCGGTACCGTCCTCGTCTTCGTGCTTGCTCGCCGAGTCTCCTCATCGTCCATTACAGGGTTCATTGCAGCCGTACTCGCTTTGCTGTTGTTTCCCCGCGCCTACGACTACGACAAGGTGCTTTTCATCCCGTTGGGGATCTTTCTGTGCTGGCGTTGCGTCGAAGAGCCCTTGCGCTCGCGTATATGGGCGCTGGCGGCATGTGTTGTCGCGGCCTCGCTGTATCGCTATGACACGGGCATTTTCGTTGGCGGTGCCGCGGTGCTCGCGATGGCGATTCTTCATGCCGGCGACTGGACGACGCTTGCACGGCGAGTGGCTTATCTCGGAATGGCCGTCGCATGTCTCGTGTTGCCGTTCCTGGTGATCGTCCAGTTCAAAGGTGGGGTCGCCAATGCCGTTGATCAGATGCTGGCATACGGAAGACGTGAAACCGCGCGGACGCGATTGTCGATACGGCCCCGGCTTTCATTCCCGGCACTCGCCAGCATCATCGAATTGCCGCCGGCCGGCGCCTCGATTCTCGTGAGGTGGGCACCGCAGGCCGACAATGCGGCGCGGGTGGCCGCTGAATCGCGGCATGGCCTCTCGGAGGGAGAGCTCCGCGGGACCGCCGCCGAACGAACGTGGGCTTACCGCATCAGTGATTCGTCGAAGGATCACCTGCGAGGACTGCTCTCAGACCCGCTCGTCGAAGACACCGACGGCATCGACCGGGCGCAGCTCACCGTGCCATCGGAAGCGCTATGGCTCCGCGCACAACGGGCGCTGCCGTTGCTGCGAGTGCGGGTACTGCCCGGCGCCTGGAACGTGGCCAACGCCGACGCGGTGCTTTACAGCTTGTTCAGGTTCCTTCCATTGGTTGCCGGGATCATGCTCGTCGCGAACCTGCGGCAGTCTTCGATGACCCGTGCCGAGGTCGCATCGATTGCGAGCGTCGTCGCCTTGTCGTTTGCGCTCAACGCGTTCATTCTGCGCGATCCAGTCAGCGCCCGATTCGGCGGGATGGCCGCGCCGACGGCGGTTCTCGCGGCGTGGACGGTTCGCCGCGTGCGGCAGGTGCGTCCGGGCCTTATCCGGCGGTTGCTCCAGTGTGTGTTGGTAATGGGACTTGCGGCAACCATCTGGAGCACGTCGCTGTCCGCGGAATGGCAAGTGCGAATGCCGGCGGAAGTGTTCCGCCCTCGTCACGTGATCGCCGTCGCCGACGGCCTACGAGACTCGCCTCCACTGCTCGAGCGGCTGCAGAAAGGCGAGCAGTTGGGAATCGTGAAGTACCTGCGCGAGTGCACTGGCCGCAATGATCGCGTCCTCATCGGATGGTTCGCGCCGGACATCTACTTCTTCGCGCAGCGCGGCTTCGCAGGAGGCGCCGTGACGTTCTTCGGTCAGCACTGGTCGGAACCGCGCTTTCAGGCTCGCAGCGTGGAAATCCTCGCCTCGCAGTCCGCGCCGGTCGTGATCCTGCTCAACGGCGACAAGCTGTTTCCTCAGAGCTATCCGCTGGTCATGCAGTATCTCAACGAGCACTACGAGAACCTCGGCGCAACGGACTTTGACGATGCGCGGAACGGTAGCGGAAGATATAGCCTCCTGGTTCGCCGCGACCGGCGAGCGGACCGTGTGCATCCTGTAACCGGACTGCCGTGTTTCTAGGAGAAAACGCTGGGTAAACCGTGCTGACGCGTTCCGTCGTGGTGCCCGTGTTTCGAAACGAAGCGACCCTGCCGGAGTTGCTTCGGCAGCTGTCGGAGCTGTACGAGCGCAGCGCCGATCCATTCGAGATGGTGTTCGTCGTGGACGGCAGCCCCGACAACTCGTATGCGGTGCTCAAGCTGCATCTCGGCCAGATGCCCTTCCCGTCACAACTGATTTCCCTCAGCCGCAATTTTGGTTCCTTCGCCGCGATCCGAGCGGGCATGACGCACGCAACCGGCGAGTTCGTGGCGGTGCTTGCCGCTGATTTGCAGCAACCTGTATCTTCGGTGAGCCAGTTCTTCTCGGCGCTCGAACGCGGGGCCGACATCGTGATCGCCCAGCGCGAATCGCGCGACGACCCCTGGTTCTCCAAGATGGCCGCCACGACGTTCTGGCGTCTCTACCGGCGTTTCGTTCAGCCGGAGATGCCCGAAGGGGGCGCCGATTCGTTTGCGTGTACGCGGCGAGTGCGTGAAGTGCTCGTGGGAATGCCGGAAGCCAACAGCGCTCTGGTGGGCCTGTTGTTCTGGGTGGGGTTTCGCCGCGAGCTCATCACGTTTCCACGGACGCGACGGGCCAGTGGTAAGAGCGGCTGGACGATGAAGCGCAAGTTCCGGTACGCCTTCGACACCGCCTTTGCGTTCTCGGATCTTCCTATCACGATGATGCTTGTTGCCGGTGCCGTCGGAATCGGCGGCGCCCTTGTCGCCAGCGCCGCGGTCGTGGTCGCATGGGCGCTGGGCGCCATCGACGTGAGAGGGTACACGCCGCTGATGCTGGCGGTGCTGTTCTCGTTTTCAACGACGCTGCTGGCGCTCGGGATCGTCGGCGGATATGTGTGGCGGATCTTCGAGAACACCAAGGGCAGGCCGGTGCCGCTCGTGCATTCGGTCGAGGAGTTCGCCGCCAGTCATGTCGAAGCTGCCGCCAGGCGTTCCTGACACGAACACAGTGGAGCCCCACAGAACGGAGTTGCCGCCCGTCCGCCGTCGCGGCGGCTGGATCAGCCCGGCGATCGCCCTGCTCCTCGCATCGTTCGCCGCTGTCTGGCACGCATTCCTGATGACGACGGCCAACAACGACAACTTTCTGCACATGACGCTGGCCAAGCAGGTGCTGGCTGGCGACTGGCCCGTTCGAGACTTCTTCGATCAGGGATGGGTGCTGCAGTACGGACTGAGCACCATGGCCCAATCAATTGGCGGTGATCGCCTGATGTCGGAGGCGGTCATCGTGGCGCTTGCGTGGGCGATCAGTACGTTCGTCGCATTCGCCATCGTTTTGCGTCTCACCGAGTCTGTGGGCGCGGCGCTCTTGGCCGCGCCCCTGCTGATCGTTGCCGGAGCGCGCGGTTACTCTTACCCGAAGGGCATCGTTTACGCTATCGCGGCCCTGCTGTGGTGGAAGTACGTGCGACAGCCGTCCACGGCGGGGATTGCCATTCTCGGGGCGTGGGCTGCGATTGCGTTCTACTGGCGACCCGATCACGGGATATACGTCGCCCTTGGCCTGGCTCTCGCCGTCGTCGCCGCTCATGGTGTTCAGCGGATCGCGGTTACCCGATGCTCAATTGGTGCGGCAACCATGGTGGCAGTGCTGACACCCTTCATGTTGTACGTGCAGTGGGCTGTGGGCTTGCTCGAGTACGCCCAGACGGGGCTGGCGGCTGCGCAGGTCGAGCACGTGTCGCAAGGCCCGCATGAGTGGCCGCTTCTTCGTCTGTGGGGAAGCCTGTGGACCGTCGAGCCCGCGGAACAATACGCCCCGGTTATCGGCATTCGTTGGACTGCGGCCAGTTCAGCGGACCAGCGTCGCGATGTACTCGCGCGTTATCGCCTGACGTCGCTCGAGTCGGAGGAAACGGCCGAGCGCGTGCGGTTGTCGGAGTTCTCGCTCGCCAATCTCCGGGCCATTATCAAAGAACCGATCGTCGAGGACACGGCGGGCATCGAGCGCGGAACCGGCGCACTCACGTCCACGACCTGGCCCGTGGAGCAGCAGTGGAAGTTCAACCATCCGTGGCTGCGCGTGCGCGTCTTGCCGTCTCTCGACCGCCAGGGCCGTGCGAGCGAAATCGCGGTCGCTCTGTTCTACGTGCTGCCGATCGTCCTGATTGTCGCGGCCCCCTGGATGAGGTCGTGTTTGTCACCATGGATCACGGCGCGACATCTGTTCGCCTTCGCCGTATTTGTGTTGCTCGTCGATCTGGCGATGTTGCGCATGCCGTTTCCGGCGCGTGGCCCCGATGCCGTCGTGCTGTCTGCCGTGGCATACGGTTGCTGTATTGCGTGGCTGTGGCGTACAGCCGCAGCGTCGCGCCGGTTGCCGCGCATTGCGACCACGGTCACTGCGCTGGCGCTCGTGCTCGCGATGAGCAGCAGCGTGGCGATGGCCGGTCGGTTCAGCGAGCGACTGACCGGTCTTGCCGGCGACTGGAACTCTCTCAGCCGTGCGCAAACCGCGTGGCGCGCCGTGTACGATGAGCTCGTCTCGTCGCCGCCACTCGCGTACTTCGTCGACGGGCCGGCTCGATTCAGCCTTCGACTTGCAGCATACGTGCGTGACTGCGTGCCCGCCACGGAACGGTTAGTTGTTCTCTGGTTCGAACCCGAGATTTACTACTACGGCGACCGGCTGATGGCGCAGCGGCATCTGGCGTTTGCCGCAGCCTGGGCTGGCTTGGAGAGAGAACAACAGCTGGCAACCGAGCGAGTCAGACACTTCGCCCCGCCGATCGTGCTGGCCCGGCGATCGGCATTGGACGCGTATGCGCGGGCGTCGAACCCGGGAGTGGTCGCCTACGTGGAGAGCGCGTATCAGGTGGCGGCCACACTTCCTGAGGATGGCGAGGAATATCTCATCTTCACCCGCCCAGAACGTTCGGTTCTGCGAGGGTTTGGTCCGCAGAACTGGCCATGCTTCGTGCGCGAGCCTTCGCCGTGGTCGCGAGTGGGGAAGCCGAAGGAGTAAGAGGGAGCAGATGAGAAGGGATCACTACGCCGTTGTAGTCAACGAATTCCTGCCAGCTCCCTGGACTCACCTCTTCAATACGGCGCAGTTCTTCGAGATTCACCGTACTCCGGATGCGTGTTATCTGCAGCTGGTCGCGACAGGCTCCAGCCAGGTCGCTGCAACAATCCACTTCGCCGAGGAGTCGCCAGGCGTATTTCGCAGTCCGCGACTGGGTACCTTCGGCAGCTTCGACTTCAGAGAGCCGCCGTGTGTCGAGCTGGTCGAGTTCTTTGCCGACGAGACAGAGCGGATCTTGCGTGAGCGCGGCGCAACACGAATCAGGATTGTCTCGCCGCCGTTCGCACATGCGCCGGAGCTCTCGCACCTGATATACCTGGCGCTGCACAACCGTGGCTATGTGGCAACACCGCACAGCCTCAATCAGTCCATCCGTCTCGACGAGCGGCCGTTCAGTGCGAGGGTCGATGCCGACGGCCGGCGGCGATTGACGCGTGCACGCGAACTTGGCTTCGCGCCGCGAAAGCTGACCTCGCTATCGGAGTTGTCAGACGCGTACCAGCTGATTCTCGACAACACCTGCCGCAAGGG
This sequence comes from Acidobacteriota bacterium, assembly GCA_046732795.1. GTDB lineage: Bacteria > Acidobacteriota > Vicinamibacteria > Vicinamibacterales > UBA2999 > Gp6-AA40. The sequence continues at coordinate 8,665 of JBKPNV010000279.1, read as the reverse complement.
CTACACGCTGTCTATGACCTGGGAGCGCGTCCGCGAGATGGCAGAGATTTTCGGCGAGCGGATCTACGGCTTCGGGGTGTTCCGCGAGGCACAGCCGGCGGCCGCGAGCATCACAATCAGAGTCAGTCGCGACGTGGTGTATGTCTTCTACTGGGGGGATGCGGCCGGATTGTCCGGCGTGAGCCCGATCATCCTGCTCGCCGAAGCACTTTACGAGCATGCCCGCGCCGAGGGCGCGCGCTGGATGGACATCGGCACGTCCACCAACGATGGCGCGCCCAATTACGGCTTGATCCACTTCAAGCGGAACCTCGGTTGCGAGGCGTCCCTGAAGCTTGCGTATTCCAAGACGCTCTGAGGGGCACACGCCGCTCGAGGAGCCACGATGTCAGACATGGGTCGGAAGCTCATCATCGTCGGGGCCGGCGAGACGGCCGAAATCGCATACGAGTACTTCACGCATGACTCTCCGCATGCCGTCGCGGCCTTCGCCGTCGAGGGCGCCTACCTCTCGAAATCGGATATGTACGGGCTTCCGATCGTCGCGCTCGAGACCCTGGTCGACCGCTACCCTCCGGACGAATTCGGCGCCTACGTCGCCATCTCGTTCAACGCACTGAATCGGGTACGGCGCCGCCTCTTCGGTCGCGTCAAGGGTCTGGGGTTTCGCTGCGAGTCGTACGTCAGCACTCGTGCCGTGGTCTGGCCGAACACCGTCATCGGCGAGAACTGCTTCGTCCCCGAGTCGTGCGTGATCCAGCATCACTCTCGACTCGGAGACGATGTCACGTTGTGGGCGGCCGCGACGATCACTCATCGCTGCGTCATCGGCAACGACTGTTTCATCGCATCGGGCGCCGTCGTCAACGGGTTCACGAGCATCGGCGAGCGCTGCTTCATCGGCGCCAACAGCAGCATCGGCGATCGCCTTGCCATTGCCCATGACAGCGTCATCGGAATGGGTGCGGTGGTCACGACGAGCATCCAGACTCCAGGCGGTGTGTGGGTCGGGAATCCCGCACGCCGGCTCGCCCGCAACTCCGAGGATTTCGGCGTGCCCGTCTGACGGGAGATTGACCGCCGTTGGACGAGCGTGGTCACCGAAAGCAAGGAAGACCTGTCGATTGATGCTCCCGCACTGACGGATGTGATCGGTTTGTGAGCACCGTCAACGGCTTGCCACCATCGAACGCGGAATGCGCCACCACGTCATAGTTCTCATCAATCCAGCGACGAATCGCCTTGTAGTCTCGCGAGAACGATCCCCACTCCGAATCCATCGCGAGAACGACCGGGACCTCTTGCCGCGACCAGCGCGCGATGACGAGCGCCTGATCGTCGTCGGCGCTATTCCAGCCGAGATCGTAAAACGCCAGTCCGCCTGCAAATCCCCGCTCGGACAGGAAGAACACCTGCGGTTCGAATCCGATCAAAGCGACTCTGGCTGTGTCGCCGGTGCACTCGTTGAGCCATCGCGACAGGCGCGGAAGGCCGGTCACCCCCGGTGGGGCGTACAGATCGAGCGGCCTCGTGGCGTACAAAACGCCAACGCCAGACAGTCGTCGCACGAAATTGGTTGGCCCGTCCACGCCGACACCGGCGGCGCGATTGATCACGTGTCCATAGACGATCGCGCTTGCAACCGTGAGCAGCAGCACCGCGACCGTCACCGGCCGTACGACCAACCGCGAGATCCCGCTCAACGTCCACATGCGCCAGGCAGCCCATGCGAGCAGGAAACCGGTCAAGGCCACGATGTCGCCGAGTCGCGAGTCCGGGGATGCGCGTATCAGTGTTTGATAGGTGATGATCGACAACAGCGCCGTCGGGATGATGAGCGCGGCGGCGCCCCTGTCAGTGTCTTGCCGCGCGCCTGTCCTCCGCACGAGCTCGACGGCCACAACGAACCACGGGATGAAGAACGTCACATCCGTGAGCCACGGCTCGGCGTTGGCCGGTGTCACAAACCCCGGAAACAGGCGCAGTCGGATGAGCGGCACGTATCGCTGCACTTGCAGATACAGCCATGGAAATGCGCCGTCAGGCGTCCGCAGCGACCTCCTGTCGATACCGCTGGTGTCCTCGACCGCCGGATCGCTGATCAGCGCCTTGACGTTGTCCGCGTCGACGTCGGTCAAACGATATCGATCCGGATCGTCCAGCAATGGCTGAAGGCGATAGCGCTCCTCCAGCGCGCGGCGCTGCTGGGGTAGCGACGTCGCTGCCCATCGGACGCCGATGACGGGATGGTCTACGGGCGCGATCGTGACGAGCGGAGCTGTGAAGTCGAACTCGAAGATCTGCAGTGGCAGGCGGGCCCGGTCGGTGAGGCCTTCACCCCGTTCCACGAGAAAGCGCGCGTATTGACCTGCGTGCCCTGACACGGCGACCCAGACGAGCCATGGTGAGACCATCACCACGCTCGCGATCCCGTAGGACATGATCGTCCGTGCGAGAAATCTCGGATTTCGCCAGTGGCAAAAGGCCAGCCCGATAAGTGTGGGTGCCACGATCCAGGCCGCATGATCGTGGCGAAAGAGAAACGCGACGGCAGTCGCGAGCACGATGAGGAACAGGGATTGGGCGCTCGGGTGACTCTGGTAGCGGAGCAGTGCCCACATCGCGGCGGGATACACAAACGCCTTCGGGTAGGTATACAAGCGCGGAAACGTCGCGAAGGCGATCACAACCGCGACGACCGACAGCCATCGCGGTACGTCCATGCGACGACAGAGGACGTAAGTGAGCGCGACGCTGAGCGAGATGAACGCGCACGCGATGGCGCCCTCCCACGAGAGCTGATAGCCGCCCAACCGGAGGCCGGCATAGGCCAGCCAGGTCTGAAGCGGGAAGCCGGGCTCCACGAAGTCACGCACGGGCCATTGGCCGCGCAGCATGTCGGCGGCCCATGCCATGTGCATGAAGTAGTCATTGTCGAAGTCGAGCGTCAGCCATCGCAGCACGAATGTGCCGGCGGCGACGATCGACGTCAGTGTTCGATCGATGGGGGCGAGGGGCTGTGCGAGTCGCGCAGGCGGTTTCACGAACTGGACGTCATAGTACTATTCCGATTCCTTGATGACCGCTCGGCGATCGTACTGGCTTCCTACGGCGTGGGCGTTGGGCTGGACCATGGCCCTTGGCCTCGCCTTCTTTGCGATCCCGTGGCCGTACGTGGACGTCGTCAACGTGCTTCGTGATGCCACGTCCTGGGGCTGGCAGGATTCGATTCGCAACGCGTTCTCTCGTGACGTCGAGTATCGTCCCCTCTTCACACTTGGTGTGAAGGCCGCGTACCAGATCGCCGGGCTGCGGTTGTGGTTGTATCAAACGATAGTGCTGCTGCAGTTTGCTGCGGTGCTCGCACTCCTCATCTGGTTGTTCCGGCCGATGACCATCCACCGCGCGATCGCCGCCTGCGTGGCGCTCAGTTGTCTCGTCGGGCTGCACAGCACACGAGTCCTGTTTGGCTTCTGGCCGTTGAATCATCATTCGGGCGGGTTGGTTCTGTTGCTGCTGGCGACGACTCTTGCGCTCGACACACGCACGCGGGCGCGCGACTGGATCTATTTCCCCCTCACCCTGGCGGCGCTCCTGTTGCTCGAATCAGGGCTCCTCATCGCCCCGCTGCTCGCAATCCTGTGGTGGCTGGAGGCGCCGGGCGTCAGCGCCCGGGGTGTGCTGAGCGCTGTCGGCGCGGTCGCCTTGTACCTCGGCATCCGGCTCGGCTTCGGCACGGTGGGCGACTCGTTCGGAATTTATACGAGTTCCGGGCTTGGATTCTCGGACGTGAATCCCGAATCGCTGCGCAACATCTTCGAGCACGCTCCATGGCTCTTCTGGTCGTACAACATCGTAGCGACACTCCTCACGGTGCTGTTCTCCGAGCCACGAGCCGGTGTCTATCGCTTCGTGCAGTCACTGCTCCGGGGCGAAACGCCACTCTGGCAATGGATTCAGGTCGGGTCGTCGGTGTTGACGACAGCCGTGGTTGTTGCGGCGCTGTTCGTCGCAAGACGCGCGTCACCCCGAGATCGACTGTTGCTCGGCGTCGGCGTCACGCTGATCGTTTTCGGAAGCGCTCTGGGATTTCTCTACACGCGCGACCGCATCGCGTTGTCCGCGGGCGTGGGGTATGCGGTGCTGCTCTACGTCACCGTCGCGCGACTGCTCGAGGACGACTGGCTGCGGCGGCGGGGGTGGACGCGGCGTCTCGCGTACGGTGCCGTTACGGTGATCGGGATGGCATGGGTCATCCGCAGTGCCGAGACGTTCTTCCAGTTGCGCGACTCTGCGTGGGATCTTCATCTCGAATGGACCGAGCGATACGCCGAGCTTGGCGGAACGACACAACCGCAGACGGACGTTCTGCTGGCACTGCGGACGGCGGCGCTCAGGTCGACTCCGGACGACCCTCGTCACGATCCGGCATGGACCTACGCGCTGTTCGAGCGCCGGTTCAGACCCGGAACCGACGCGGCGATACGGCCGCCGGATGCGGTCGCGGACAACGTTGCCCGGCCACCCTCGACACCCTTCGACATTCGTTGGAAGCCAGACGTCGATGATGCCGCGCGCGCGCGCCTGGAGGCGGAACTCGGTCTCAGCGAGGCCACGCGTGTCGATCGCGATCCCAGCGGGCGGACATGGACTTACCGCTTGCGCCAGCCCTCCCGAGATCGCGTTCGCGCGATCGTCATGAATCCCGTCGTCGAGGACACGGCGAGGATCGATCGCGACCGATTTGAAGTAGAGAACTGATTGTTACCCGCCCATGATCGGGTGCGTGTAATCCGCGGCGCGGGTGCGGCGGGGCTCGGTACTGTGCTTCACCGCGAGATACCGCACCGGATCGTCTGCGAATGGCTCGACGCCATAGACGTTGGTCGATCCGTGCGACGTGCAGTACTGAGATAGAAGCACAACCGGAACGACCCCTCGATGACGCGGCTTCCCAGATGCAGACAGCGCGATATATCGACCGCCACGCCTGTCCGGCTCGCTCCTGTCACCGTGACGATGTCCCTAGTGCCACGACGCGTCGACTTCTGCGTCCGAATAGCCTCGTGACTCGAGGTCGTGGTGCGACCCTCTCTGCTTCCGAAGACGTCGACACGGAATCCATCGAAGTATGATTTGCCTCTGGGCATGCCCCGCGTCATTCTCGGTTCGCCACTGTTCAATCACGCGGCTCATTTCAGAGAAGCGATTGAATCCGTTCTCAACCAGACCTTTACCGACTTCGCGCTGGTGCTGGTCGACGACCAGTCGACCGACGGGACGCCGCAGATTGCACGAGAGTACGAAGCGCTCGATCCCCGCGTCTGGATCTGTGAGAACAGCGAACGGCTTGGTCTGATCGACAACTCACGAAAAGCGCTGGCGCTCGCGTACGAACGTCATCCGGATGCCGAGTACTTCGCCTGGGTGAGCGATCACGATCTGTGGCATCCGCGGTGGTTGCAAGCGCTCGTGGATGCGCTCGACGCGAACCCGGACGTTGTCCTTGCGTATCCGTTGAACCGCCGCATCGGTGCGTCCGGCGAACTGCTCAAGCGCCTGCCCTGGCGGTTCGATACGCACCGGCTGACCAATCGATGGGCTCGTTTGCGCGTCGGCATCCGCCACATGCGGGCCGGCAACATGGTGTACGGTCTGTATCGAATAGGCGTGTTGCAACGGGCAGGGGTGTACCGGAAAGTCGTCATACCGGACCGGTTGTTGTTCGCTGAACTGTCGCTCTACGGTCAGTTCAAGCAGGTTTCAGAGGTACTCTGGTTTCGTCGGTGGTACGGCCGCGTCTTCAGCCTCGAACGCCAACGAGCAAGCTTCTTTCTGTCGAGACGGCCGCTGTATGCGTACGTGCCGTGGTGGTTGAGTCACAGCGCGAGCCTGTTGTGGACGTTCACGGTCCGTGGCGACGGCCTGCCGGAGGTCTCCCGCGCAGCCGGCATCGTTGCCGCTGCACTCTACTTCGTGTGTGCGACGTTCGTGCACGTGCGGCAGACGATGCGCGGGGCTCTCGCTCATCTGGCGGAGTGGCTCGGTGCTCAGAGGCGGCGGGTACGCCTCGTCGGCGCCGCTATTCGCAGGCAAGGAGTGAAAAACTGGTTGATGGCGCACTTGAACGAATACCTCGGGGTTCCCAGGCCTTGAGCAAGCGGCGCGCGCAGATTCGCAGGCGGGCACTCGACGCCGGGTTCGAGGCCATCCGGCGTCCCGGTCTGCTCTCGCTCAAGATGCTTCGAGCGATACCGGTCGTCCGCCGGCGCGTGATCCCGGCTCTGCTCAAGGAGGAACTCGATCAAATCCCATCCGCCGCCACGGCCGAGGGACTCAAGCGAGAGCTCGAACGCATTCAACGCACTGACGCCCCCATCCTCGTCGGGCCCTGGGTCGGGGAAGTTGGTTTCGAGTTGCTGTACTGGATTCCGTTTCTCAACTGGGCGCTCCGCAGCTACGAGCTCGATCGTCGGCGGCTCGTCGTCGTGTCACGGGGCGGCGCCGCGCCCTGGTATCGTCACCTGACGCGCGAATACGTGGATGTCTTCACCCTGTTTTCACTGGACGAATACCGGCAGGCCAACGAGGCACGCTGGGACAAGGCCGGCCACCAGAAGCAATACCAGGTCGAGCAGATGGATCACGACATCGTTGAGCGGGCCCGGCAGCACGCGCGACTCCGGCACGTGGAGCTTCTGCATCCTTCGCTGATGTACACGCTGCTGCGCTTTTGCTGGTTCGAGAAGGCCGGTATGGGCCTGCTGAAGTACCACACCGAGTACCGCCGGCTGGAGCCGCTTGATCGGAGCCAGGCGCTGAAGGATCTGCCGAAGGAGTTCGTGGCCGTCCGGTTCTACTTCCGCCCGTCGTTTCCCGATACCGCGGAGAACCGGCGTTTTGCGATGGACACTGTGCGATCGATCAGCCGCGACGTGCCGGTGGTCCTTCTGAACACCGGGCTGCGGCCCGATGAGCACGAAGATCTGGACGTGCCCGGATCGGGTGTCTATCGCGTCGATCGCCTCATGATGCTGGAGCAGAACCTCGAGATTCAGACCGAGATCATCAGCCATGCACGCGCATTCGTCGGCACCTATGGTGGGCTCGCGTACGTCGGCCCCTTTTACGGCGTGCCGTCGATCTCGTTCTATTCCACTGAATCCGAGCTCGTCCCGGCGCACCTCGATGTGAGCTGGAGACTCGGACAGGCGATGGGCGTTCCCGTCTCGGTTGTCCACACTCAGATGGCCGGTCTGCTGCGCAGTTTGCTGTGAAGGGGTCAGACCCCTTCACGGTTTTCACAGGAACACGGTGACGCATTCATGAATGAGCGGCACGGCAACACACCGGGCAATCCGGTCCGGTCATTGTTACGGAAGATGGGTGCGGCGTTGGGCACTGCGGCGACCGAACAGTCACTCGCCGATGTCCATCGCCGGCTCTCGCGAATAGAGCGCCAGCTCGCGACCGTGGAAAAAGTGTGGCAGCGCACGCGACACCTCGAGCCCGCGGTTCAGGCGTTGCTGCGAGCACGCTACCTCGACGCCGATGCGCTGCCCTATCCCGAACGCCTCACCGCTCGCCGTTTCCGCCTCAGCTCGCAGAACCAGGAAGATGGACTCACGCTGGTCCTCCTGAGCGAAGTGGGGGTGGGCGAGCGTCGGTTCGTCGAAATCGGATCGGGCTTGAGTGGCGGCAACTCGGGATTCCTCGCGCGTGAGTGCGGCTGGCCGGGGCTGATGATCGATGGCCACGCCGACCACATGACGCAGGTGGGTCGGCGTTTCCCGACAGTCACCGCAGTGACGGCGTGGGTGACACGCGAGAACGTCGACGAGGTGATCACGAGCAACGGGGGCGCCGGCGAGCCCGATCTCTTCAGCCTCGATCTCGACGGAAACGACTATTGGATCTGGGAAGCGATGACCGCCTGTTCTCCTAGGGTGGTGATCCTCGAATACAACTCGATGTTCGGCGCGACGCGATCGGTGACGGTGCCTTACGATGCGAAGTTCGACAGGCATCGTCATCACACGATGTATTACGGCGCCTCACTGACGGCGCTTGCCCGCCTGAGCGCTCGCAAGGGTTACCGGCTCGTGGCTGTCGAGCCCACCGGCGTCAACGCATTCTTCGTGCGAAACGACCTGGCCCCGCATATCCCTGCGTGCGACCCGCAGCGCGCATTCCACCTGCTCGAGAAGTACGACGTGATGATGCTGCAGGGCGAAGACGTGTTTCGCTACGTCGAAAAGGCGGGTCTCTCACTGGTCGAGATAGCCTGAAGACACCGGGTGTAATTTCCTCGCGAATAACAGGAAATCACACGCCGTGTCGTCGCAGGGTACAATCCGGCCGGTATGCTGCCCGCGTGGTGTCGATCTCTTCCGGTGTTCCGTACGTACGAGGCGCTTCGGCTGACTCAGGACCGTCTTGCCGCAACTAAAGACGAATTGAAGCGCACGCGAGACGAGCGCGATCGGGCCAAGCGGCTCGGCGCGCACATCCCGGCGCATGCAAAGCTGAAAGAGATCCTGCGCGCCCATACTGACGCGTATCGGTCAGCTGAGCCCTTTCCTCACGTGGTGATCGAGGAAGTGCTGGACGCGGCGCTTCTGCGCGATGTCGTTGCGGAATTCGACGCCATGGATCGCACGCCGTG
>JBKPNV010000278.1:0-10570 GCA_046732795.1 Acidobacteriota bacterium | reverse complement strand
GACGGTGGAACTGCATGAATCGCTCGACAACTTTCGACTGGAAGTTCGAAAGCCGTGGTGGGTGAGCGCGGCCGTCACTGGAACAACGATCGATCTCGCCCCTGCCGCGCTGCTCGCGCAACGCGAGGGAATGGAGGCGACCCTGCGAACGGCAATGGCCGAACTCATGATGTCGCCGGCGCTTGCCCATCGGCCGCTGTGGGTGAAGGTTGGGGGAGCGCGCTATTTCTCGAGCGACTCTCGACCGTCGGCCTCCTCATCCGCGGTCGCGTGTCCGGCGGATGCAGAGTTGAATCTGGCGATCTCGGCAGTTGCTCAGCGGGAGGCGGAAGGACGAGCGGTCCGATGCTTTGCGCGCGCCATCGCCAGGAGCAGAGACTGGCGGCTTGTGAAGTAGGGCGTCCGGCGGAGGCGGCCCGCGGGCCGTTCGCCCCAGATGCAGCGTCGGGTGTAGCCCGACGGTTGCCTGCAAATTCAACCGAATCTGGGCAATTGCGCGAGTTGGCACCCGATCCGCAAGCAGAGGAAGAGAGCCATGGAGACCAACGGACTCCGCCGGCATCTCATCGAGTCAGGTGGTCACGTTAACGTTCTGTTTGAATGGACGTCCGCGAACGGTCCTATAATCGCCCTATGCTGATCAAGAAGGCGCCCGACATCCGTTCGTCAGAAATCACACCGAAGAGCGTGTACCTGCGTCGCCGGGAGTTCATCCAGGCTTCTGCCGCCGCTCTCGTGGCGGCCGGTTTCCCCTCAATGGCGAACCCGGCCCAAGCGCAGGGGGGCGGCCTGGCCAAACTTCCCAATGTTCAAAAGAGCCCGCTCAGCACGAACGAGGCTCCGAGTCTCTACGAGCACATCACCAGCTACAACAATTTCTACGAGTTCGCACCGGGCGCTGGTGATGGCCCCAAGAACAACTCGAAGAACTTCAAGCCCCGACCCTGGAAGATCAAGATCGACGGGCTCGTCGGCAAACCGGGTGAGTACGACATCGACGACTTCATCAAGCCGTATACGCTCGAAGAGCGCGTGTATCGCTTCCGTTGCGTCGAGGCCTGGTCGTTCGTGATCCCGTGGGTCGGCATCCCGATGGCCGAAGTGATCAAGCGGGTGGAGCCGCAACCGAAGGCCAAGTACGTCGAGATGACGACGCTGTATGACACAGCTCGGTTCCCGATGCAGCGTACCGACCTCCTGCAGTGGCCATACATCGAAGGCCTGCGACTCGATGAAGCACAAAACCCCCTGACGCTGCTCGCCGTAGGACTCTATGGAGAGGTGCTGCCGGCACAGAACGGCGCTCCCATCCGACTGGTGGTCCCCTGGAAGTACGGCTTCAAGGGCGTGAAGTCGATAGTCCGAATTCGATTAGTTGAGAACCAGCCGAGGAACACGTGGCAGATCATGGCGCCGTCAGAGTACGGTTTCTACGCGAACGTGAACCCGAACGTCGATCATCCTCGTTGGAGTCAGGCGCGGGAGAAACGGTTGCCGAGCTTCGTCCCCAATCGCAAGACGGAGATGTTCAACGGCTACACCGAGCAGGTCGCCAGCATGTACAAGGACCTGGATCTGCGCAAAAACTTCTAAAGCCGATCACGGTCGTCAAAGTTCTCTGTTTCGCCGCGGCGCTCATCCCCGCCGCGGCGCTCGGCTACGGCCTGTATCGGACATTCTTCCTCGCGGACTTCAACGCCCTCACCGCGAACCCGGGCGACTACATCACTGATCAGACCGGGACCTGGACCATCGCGTTCATTACGATCTCGCTGGCGATTACACCGCTGCGCCGAATCACCGGGTCGAACGATCTCATCAAGCTCCGGCGCATGTTCGGACTGTTCGCGTTCTTCTACGCGACGCTTCACCTGCTGACGTGGATTGTGTTCGTCAATTATTTCGACGTTCCATCCATGATCGTGGATATTGGCAAGCGGCCATTCATCACCGTCGGCATGGCGACGTTCGTCATCCTCCTGGCGCTCGCGGTGACCTCCAATCGCTTTTCGATTCGCAAGCTGGGTCGACGCTGGCAACGCCTCCATCGTCTCGTGTACGTGGCTGGCATCCTCGCAGTCGTGCACTTCTGGTGGCTGGTCAAGGCTGACATCACGCTCCCGCGTCGCTGGGCGTTCGCTATCGGCTCGTTGCTGCTCTTTCGCTTGTGGTGGACGAACCGGGGCCGCTTGTCGTTGCGATCCTGACCCGCGCGGCGCCTTCATCGCGGATCGTCCTCGCCTTACCGCGGGGCAGTCCACCAGTTCCCTCGCCCTTCGAGTGGCCGCCCGGTGCGCGCCAAGCCGCTCGACACGTTGCATCGATGTCGTGCCCGCCCACATCAGAAACGTCGAGGCCATCGCCGGAGTGACAGGATCCGAAACCTTCAGCGTGAAGACGAGGAATGCGAAGGCGAATCTGCAGCTGACGGTCGCGCGCGCGAAGCAGGACGGTCGCTCCGTGCTTCTTGTCGACGCGCACATGGACGAGAAGGGCGTCTGATGCTTCACGGCTTCGATGTGATCAGGACGCCTTCACGGCGGCACGCGCCTGCGCTCCGACTGAGGGTGTTTCGCTAGGGCAGTGCCTCGGAGTGTCGTGATCCCTGCACCGTCTTCATCAACGAACGGGAGCCTTGGGAAGGCTGATCAGATTCGCGAACTGGCGATAGGCACCTGGCACGCCTGCGCGCAGTTGCCGGAACCACGAGTAGGACGTGTAGACGTACCAGCCCTTGCCGACTGGGGCGATCACTTCGCCGCCGCGCTGCGGCGGTTCACCCGGATCGGCCGACTCGAGCAGCGGCGTGTAACGAGAATCGAAGGTGCCGAACGAATAGAGATTGCGTTCCTGCACCCAGCCGTTGAAATCGGCGGATGTGATCCGGTTTGGGAACGTAAAGAGCGGGTGCGTCGGCGACAGGATCCGGACAGCCGCCGTTTCGTCAGTCACGCGCGAATTGCCTGGCGACGCCACCGGGAACGGCGGCAGCTTTCGTTCCACGTAATCGGTCTGCTGATACTGAACGATCACCGTGCCGCCACGCTCCATGTACGCGCGCAGCCGAGCCTGGTTTGCGACGAAATCCGGTCTCGCCTCGGATGCGCGCACGCCAACCACGATTGTGTCGAACCGGGAGAGGTCGCCGGTGGCCAGCCTCTCGCGATCGATCATCGTGACGTCCACGCCCATCCGACGCAGCGCATCAGGGACATCGTCGCCGCTGCCCATGATGTAGCCCACTCGCACCGGCGCGACCACGAGGTCGATCACTTCAACTCGCGCCGTGGCCGGAGAATACAGGCGATGGTTCTGAATATGAGGATAGGCCACGGTTTCGATGCTCGTCGCATACACTCGCCCGTTCGCCGTCGCCTCAGCGCCGATGACAACCGAGCCGGGGGCCCGCTGCGCCGGTGGAGTGAGGAGGAACGTCGCTGTTGCGGAAGCGCCTGCTGACCCGACCTCGAAGGGAGCTGATGCCGGCGCTGATGTCCAACCGGCCGGTAGCCGCAGCCGTAACGTGCCGGAGACCGGACGCTCCACGAAGCTCGTCGTACTGACGACGAGCTGTTGCGGCTGCGGAGCACCTGAGGTTGGCACGACGAGCAGGCTGGGATCGAAGCTGACCGACAGCTCGGGCACGACGTTGAGATCGCGACGAAGCTCGCCGCGAACCCGATCGGCGAAGCGGTAACGCACGGGTCGTGACAGCGTGAACTCGGTTCCTGCGACATTGAAAGTGACGCCCGCCGAAAGGAGCGGTGGCTCAAATGGCAGGCCGCGCGGCGCGTCGGCTGGCCAGTCGTAGGCGTTGCCGCTACGAGGCTTCACGAGAAAGTAGGGCTGCGTCGGCGCGGCATCCGCCGGCACTGTCACGTGATATCGCTCGAGCGCCGTCGGCGATTCACGACGCGGTCCACCTGTGGATACGACAGCTTTACCTGGCTCGATGCGCCATCCCGCCGGCGCGCGGATGTCGACGCGCTCGATCGTCGCGAGATTCGAGTGCTCCAGAAACGAGCGGACGTTGACGTCAACTGAACCGCCGGGTATGACTGTCTCCTCCTCGGCGAGCGGATCGACGATGATCCCCGCTGCCTGGGCAAGTGCCTCGATGAAATCCGCTTCGGTGTGAGCGAGAACGAAATCGACATCCGCCTTCGCGTCGGCGGCGCCGGAGACCGATTGCAGCGCCTGTCGCGCGGCTCGAGTTGACCGCAGACCAGTCGCAAGCACCGGCACGATGCGTTGCGGCTCGCGCGCGCGAAAATCACGAAGCGCATCGCGTGCTGCGGCGTCGATCGCGCCGAGCTCTGCCGACAATGTGCCCGCGGGAAGTCCCATCAGGCTGCCCAGGCCCGAAATGCTGGTATCGAGGCCGTCGAAGATCGAGGTTTCCGGCGCGGCGGGCGGCGCGTCCGCGCGCCCCTGGCTCTCGATGAGGTGTAACCCCGATGCGGACGGGCCGAGCGGCTCGATGCCGCCCATCTCCTGCGACTTGTGCTGACTGCGACCCTCGGCAGCGATCGCCGCGTAGGAGCGGCCGATCACAGGATCGAGGATCCCGGTCTGCACCTGTGTCGTGACGGCGTTGTTTGCGCCTCGGCCTCCCGCTCGATACAGCTTCCGCGGCTGCCATGGCCGAAGTCCTTCCGCGATCTGTTCGGGATATTGGTTCGGATCGCCGGCGGCCTTGTATGCCAGCGGCGTCAAGTACCCGGCGAACTGGTGCTGGCCATGGCCGTCGATGTCGGTTCCGGCAAATCTCGAATGGATCACGAGCGGGCGGAACAGCCGGATCACGCGAACCATGTCGCCCAGGATCTCGCGCTCGTTCCACTTGGACCTGGCCTCGGTCAGCGTTTTCGAGAAGCCGTAGTCGAACGCGCGCGAGAAGAACTGTTCGCCGCCGTCGAGCCGCCGCGCCTGCAGCAGTTCCTCAGTGCGAATGACGCCGAGCGCGTCGAACAGCTCCGGGCCGATGATGTTCTGTCCACCTTCACCGCGGGTGAGCGACAGATAGCCGACGCGGGCGTTGTCGCCGCGGGCGGCTCGTGCGATGAAGGCGGAGTCCTCATCATCCGGGTGAGCTCCGGTATGCAGCACGCTGGCGGTCGTCTGCAATCGTCCGAGCAGATGTGAAAGCCCGGCCGCACCCGAGTCGTAGATCGGGCGCACCTGAGCACCGGGAGCGGTCCAGGGGACGATCAGCCCGATGGTCAGGGTGACGACAAGACTGCAGCGACGCACTAGAGCCAACCTGACCGCTTGAACCCGGCATACAGCGCGACGCATGCGCCGACCATGACGGCAATCGACGCGTGATACCCGTAGGCCCAGCCCAGTTCCGGCATGTTCTTGAAGTTCATTCCGTAGATCCCTGCGATCATGGTCGGAACCGCGATCATCGCGGCCCATGCCGTGATGCGCTTCATGTGCTCGTTCTGCGTGTGCGACATGATCGACAGGTGCGCTTCGAGCGCCGTTGTGAGCAACTCGCGCTGCGCGTCGATCGTCTCGTTGAGCCGCAGAATGTGATCGTACACGTCGCGGAAGTAGAGGCGGGTGTCTTCCGGGATGTGCGGGAGCTCGAAGCGCATCAGGCGATTGCACACCTCGACCAGCGGTGTGACGGTTCGACGGAGCGCGAGCAAATCGCGCTTGAGCTGGTACACACGGGCAGTGGCGTCGCCGGTCGCCTCCTCGCCGAAGATCGTTTCCTCGAGGTCCTCGACCTCTTCCTCCATCTGCTGGACGATCGGAAGATACTGATCGACGACGAAGTCCATCAGCGCATAGAGGACGTATCCGGGTCCCTTGGACAGCAGCTGCGGCGTCGATTCACATCGCTGTCGCACTCCGATATGCGACCGCAGCGATCCGTGTCGAACCGTGACGAGGTAGTTCTTGCCGAGAAAGATGTGGGTCTCGCCGAACTCGAGATGGCGGGGCGACTGTGCCATGTGCGCCGTCCGCAACACCACGAACACCGAGTTCTCGTATAACTCGAGCTTCGGTCGCTGGTGCGCGTTGTAGGCGTCTTCGATGGCGAGATCGTGCAGCCCGAACTGCTGCTGCACGGCGCGGAGAATGTCCTTTTCCGGTTCGTACAGTCCCAGCCAGACGAATTGATCGTTGCGCTCGAGCGCTCCGCGAATCTCTTCGAGGCGGACATCAGCGACGCGGACGCCGCCACAGTACGCCGCGCAGTCGATCACCGTCGCCGACGGCGGTCGCGCGGCTTCGGGCGCCAATGGCTCGAGCGTCTCGGGCATCCCCCTCAGCTTACTCCCGTAGGCCGGCTCTTGCCGTAGGGCGGTAATGATTTGTTGGACCTGCCTGGTGCCGGTCGCAAGAGCAAGACCCGGCGTGCGCGAGAGAACCTGACCCGGCCGAGGCGCGTAAGGCTACGTGAGAGAATCGCGGCTGCTGTGACGGCACTTTCCTCTGTGTGGCGGGCGTGGAAGAGCGCGAAGGGCGTCGCGCTGCTCGCCATCGTCGCCTTTGCCATTGGCATCGGGTCGGCGACCGCGATCTTCACCGTGATCAACGGCGTGATGCTGAGGCCGCTGCCGTATCCCGATGGCGATCGTTTCGTGGCGTTGTATTCGGCAGAGACGACCGAGCCAGGGCGCTACGGCTCGCTCTCGGTTCCCGACCTGATCGAATATGAGAAGGCGACAACCAGCTTCGACGCCTTCGGCTGGTTTCGCCTCGAAAACTTCAATCTGACCGTCTCGGGCGATCCGCAGTATGTGAACGGGGCGGCCGTCACACCCTCGCTTGTTGGAAGCCTGGGCGTCACTCCCATCCTTGGACAGTGGTTCACCAGCCGGGACGGCGCGGTCATCTCCTACGCATTGTGGAGGCGCCTCGGTGCCGATCGGAACTTCGTCGGCACATTGCTCAGGCTCGACGATCGCCAGTTTACCGTCACCGGTGTGATGCCCGCGACGTTCCGCTTGCCAGCCGCCGGCGTGATCGACGAAGCCAGCCAGCCGGACGTGTGGATCTACCTCGATCCGCGCGGCGAGGATAGCGGTCCCCTCAACGCATACTTCGCATACGCCCGCCGGAAACCCGGGGTGTCGCTCGCGCAGGCGCAAACGGACGTCAAGCGGGTTGCCGCCATCATCGCGCGGGGGCAGCCTCAGTCACATGATTCGTATACGGCGGAGGTCCTAGACCTTCGCACGAATTCGTTCACGAATCTCCGGCCGACGTTGCTTCTGCTGCTCGGCGGGGCCGGCCTTCTCCTGCTGATCGCGTGTGCGAATGTGGCCACACTGTTGCTCGCGAGGTCGGTGACCCGCTCGCGTGAGACTGCGGTCCGCGTTGCGCTCGGCGCCACGCGACGCGATCTGGCGTTCCGGTACCTTGCCGAAGCGCTGTTCGTCGCGTCGCTCGGTGCCGCGGCCGGTTTCGTGCTCAGTGTGGTCCTTGTCCGCATCATTCTCGCGGGCAGTTCTGAGTACGTACCGAACGCCAGCGAGATCGCCATCGACACCAAGGTGCTGGTGTTCGGGCTCGCTGTGACGATGGTGACGAGCGCGCTGGCGAGCCTGGCGCCTCTCGGGCAAGCGGTTCGTACGCCGCCGAATGCGGCGCTGAACGAAGGCATCCGGGCGTCGGCTGGCGTCCGGGCGCGCAGACTCTCGCAAGGGCTGGTTGTGATAGAGACCGCCGTGGCATTTACGCTGCTGGCGCTTTCGCTGACGCTAGTCGCTCACCTGCGCAATCTCGCTCTGGTTCCGACCGGGTTGGACCCGAACGATCTGATCACCTTCGAGGTGACTGCCCCGCGTGGCGTATCCGACCAGCTCGTGCCCTACCAGCGTCGACTGATCGAGGCGATTCAACTCATTCGTGGCGTAACAGCCGCAGGACTCGCAAACCAGTTGCCGCTCGACGGCTGCTGTTTCGGCGGCACTGCGTATTCAGAAGGCGGTCAAGAACGTGGGCAGAGTCGCGACGTCGCGTTCGTCTTCGTGACGCCGGGTTACTTCGCGGCGATGGGCCTCCAGCTGCGCGCCGGACGATTTCTGGCCGAGACCGACACCAGCGACGCGCTCCTGTTCGTCGTTGTCAACGAAACGGCCGCCCAGAGGTACTGGCCCGATCGCAACCCGATTGGTGCTTTCGGTCACCTCAATCAACCCGATGGCGATCGCTTCCAGGTCGTCGGCGTCGTCAGAGATGTCCGGAACGACGGCCTCGCCAAGGTTCCGCGGGCAGAGCTCTATCTGCTCGCCACGATTGCTCCGATCGTGAATCCGATGCAGGTGGTCTTGCGTTCTTCGTTGCCGCCGCAGCAATTGATGCCCGGCATTCGACGCGCAGTCCAGGCCGCCGATCCCATGCTTGCCGTGCACAACGTCAAAACCATGAATCAGATCGTCGTCGACTCGCTGCAACTGGAGCGGGTGAGCTCGCTGATCATGGGGATGTTCGCGGTGGCGGCGCTGCTGATGGCAGCACTCGGCACGTATGGCGTTGTGGCCTACGCGGTTCGTCAGCGCACCGTCGAAATGGGAACGCGCATGGCTCTGGGCGCAGTGGGCCGCGAGCTCCTGCTGCTGGTCATCGGCGGTGCACTGCGGATCGTTGCGGCCGGAATCGTTCTGGGCGCGATCGCAGTCGGTGTCGGCAGCTGGATCCTGAGTCGGTTGCTGGAGGTGCGAGATACGGGTTGGCTGCCTCTGCTGTCTTCGACTGGCGTCGTAATCGTCATTGCGGCAGTGGCCTCGTATGTCCCCGCCTGGCGCGCGAGCCTGCTGTCGCCGATGGCGGCCATTCGCGACGAGTCCACGTCGGCATGGCACTCGATACGCCGACGGTTCGCTCGCGCAGTACGGGGTGTCCGAAAGGCCGTGGCCGGCGGGCAAGCCGTGGAGCCGCCACCGACACTGCTGACCGAGTTCGTCGCGGCCGCGCGCGCAGCCGATTCGTTCGACGAGGCGCTTCAGGGAGCGCTGGCGACGTTGAGCCGGCGGAGCGGGGTGGAGGCCGCGGTCTTACTGGAAAAGGACGCCGACGGCTCGTTCCGACGAAGGGTTGCGATTGGCTCGCTCGAACCTGTGGACTGGGACGTTCCTTCCAATGGGTTTCTGGCCAACCGTCTCGCGGCCTATCCAATGCCTTTGCCGTTCGAGCGCGACGAGCTCGCCGCGCTCACCGAGTGGGCGGCTGCCAACCGGCCCGAGCGTCTCGAGGAGATCAAGACGCTGGCTCGACTCGACATACGAACAGCGGTTCCAATGAGGACGCGCACCGAAGTGATGGGGATTCTGCTCCTGGGGCCGCCCGGCGACGACCGATTACCGGGTCCGGCCGACAGACACGTGCTGCGCAGCTGCGCCGATCAGTTCGCGTTGATGATGGAGAATGCGCGGTTGACCGCTCGCGTAGTGGGACAGGAAGCGCTGCGCCGCGATCTTGCGCTCGCCGCCGAAGTACAGAAACGTCTGCTGCCGTCATCCCCGCCGTCAGCAAGCATTGCGGAGTTTGCTGCCTTCAGCGTCCCGGCACGCAGCATTGGCGGCGATTACTACGATTTCATCCAGGTCGGCGATCAGCGAATCGGCGTCGCGCTCGCCGACGTGTCGGGCAAAGGCGTGGCTGCGGCTCTCATCATGTCGGTCGTGCAGGCGTCGCTCCGCATCATCGCCTCCGATGGCGACATCTCGCTGCCGCGGCTGGCTGCGCGGATGAACGAATTCCTGTACCGCACCACGCCGGGGAACAAGTACGCGACCTTCTTCTACGCTCAAGTCGACGGCGATCGGCGACAGCTTCGCTACGTCAATGCCGGTCACAACCCGCCGTATCTCGTGCGTGCGGGCCAGAAGCGTTCCGACGGTACGGACAGCGATTTGTCGCTGCAGGAACTCACGATCGGGGGCGCCGTTGTCGGAATGCTGCCGGGCATGAGCTACGAGGAGGCGACAGTCGATTTGTGCCCGGGAGACGTGCTGCTCGCGTACACCGACGGCGTCACCGAGGCGCACAGTCCCGACAGCGAGGAATTCGGCGAGGACCGACTGAAGGCGTTACTGAGCGAGGTCGCTCATCTACCCGCGGAGAAGATTCGCGAGCGCATCTCGACGGAGTTGCGGGATTGGATTAAAGACGCGGAGCAGTATGACGACCTCACGTTCGTCGTCATGAAGGTGCACTGACTCGCGTGTCCGTCCTTGTCGATTACGACACACCGAGGCGGGCCTCTGTGCCTCTGTGTGTCGTAATCAATCCTCCCTCAGCCGATCATGACTTTCCTCGGGTACTGCGAGTTGTCCTCGAGAAAGGTCTTCTTGTTCTCCAGATCTTTTTCGGTCGGCTGCACCAGCCCGGTGACGTCAGTCACCCGCGACACGAGTGTGTGCTCGCCCGGCGTGGCACCGTTCCACGCGTAGTTGAACAGCTTCCATGAATACTTGTCGCTTGTCGCCTTGTCGATCGTCGCGGCCTGCCACGGGCCGTCGTCGACCTTCACTTCCACCGACTTGATCGGAGTGCCGTCGTTGAGGATCACGCCACGTACGTTGTAGCGGTCGCCGTTCTTCGATAC
>JBKPNV010000277.1:0-24994 GCA_046732795.1 Acidobacteriota bacterium | reverse complement strand
GAAATCAGGAAAACCTTGCGACAGATTGATCGCACCAACCTCGTTGGAGAGGCGCGTCATGACGGCAAAGATGCTCACGCCGCCGGCAGGCAACTTCGAGGGGACGGCTCGGACCTGGGACATTGTGTCCAATGATAGCCTCCTCCTCTGCCTGATCACGACACGCCGACAACGGAGTTGGGCGGAGGCAGCGGATGGACACGCAGCAACGGAGAAACTGAGCACGAGGAGGCGCCATGCCGTGACGCGCTTCGCGCGGGTTGGCTAGCGCGGCGCGCATTCACAAGGGAAACTCGAGCATGGACGGCTTGTGAAATTGCGCGTCGCTCTGCCCGACGGCCGGCCGAATGGCCCGCCCACCGGCATGGCGTCCCTCCGTTTAATCTCCGTTGCGCCGTTCCTCCGTGGTGACCGCTTCCTCCGTGACCTCCGGTTACGTTGGAAGTTGAAAATAAGAGTTACTCCAGCCACTGCTCCGGTTTCAACGAAACGAGTGGGTACTGCCGGCGCAGCGCGACGACGCGCTCGAAATAGCCGGCCTTGGGAATCTCGCGCCTGACGAGACGGTCGCGAAGCCGACGCAGTTCGTAGCGATAGAGATCGCTCACGAACTCATGCACCAGTTCCGGCCTGGTCGTCGTCGTCGGCCGGACGCCGTGGCGCTCGAGTTGCTGCAGCACGTCCCCGCGAAATCGATACGCGCTCATCGCGATCGTTGCGCCCCTGCTGCGCGGCATTCCGCTCGTCGAAGAAACATCTGTGCCTCGATCAACTCGGGCGGCTCGCCTCCACGCTGTGGCCAGCCGCCGACGAGAACACGATACCGTTCACAGGAGGTTCGAAAATCGCCCAGGCGAGCGGCGGTCCGCGCCAGGCCCAGTGTCACTCGTCTCGTGGTGCCGATCTGTGTTGCTGCCTCCAGGTAGGCGCGACGCGCGTCTTCAAAGCGATGCACCTGCAGCCACAAGTCTCCGGCCACTTCGTGCGCTGACACAATCGGGGCTCCGGCCAGTCCAGCCGAACGCTGTTGCCGCTCCAGCGCGAGCGCATGCTTCAGAAACAGCCCCATCTCGTCTCGTTCGCTTTGCGCGCCCGAGGATGCCGCCAGCAGCACGACTCGCGCGATCTCGGCAGCGGCACTCTCCTGGCTGCGTTCAGCCAATTGAGCCATCGCGACGTTGACCGCTTCCAGCGACTCTGGCGAGCCGCCAAAGCGATACGCCTCGCGGGCAGCCACGAGACCGTGCAGGTACCAATAGGCTACCGACGTCTCGGTACATGTGGACAGATCCGCGGCAAGCCCGGTCATTGCGGCGCGGAGATCGAACCGGGCGGCGCGCTCGTTCGCGGAAGCGAGCACCGCAGCGCTCGCCGCGCACGACGACTGGCCCAGGGCCACCGCCACCAGCAGAGCAATCATCGAAGCACGTGGAAATAGTATTGCAGCGCACTCCGCAGAGCGGGCGTCAGCGAGGTGCGGCGGTACTTGTCCCCAGCCTGACGCAACGCGACTGAGAGCGTCGGATACGGGAACACAGACGAGGACAGAGCGCCGAGGCTGCCGCCATAGCGCATCAGCACTGCGACGGCGCCGACGACTTCCCCGGCGTCAGGCGCGACGATCGTCGCGCCGACGATACGTCCGCGGCGATGGTACAGGCGCACAAACCCATCAGTCGCCTCGTCAATCACTGCTCGATCGACGGATGAAAGCGGGATGGTCACGGCCTCTGCGCCACGTGCGGCCGCATCGTGACCGGTGTCGCCAACTCTGCCGACTTCTGGCGAGGTGAATGTGCACCACGGGATGATGAGGGACGATACCCGCGCGCGGCCGAAGAAGAGGGCATTACGCACGACGATGCGCGCCATGGCGTCGGCGGCGTGGGTGAACTTGAATTTCGAGCAGACATCTCCCGCGGCGAAGACCCATCGATTCGACGTGCGGAGTCGGTCATCCACATTGATGCCATCCGCGCTGTAGTCTATGCCGGCCGCCTCGAGCTGAAGACCGTCGACGCGAGGCGCTCGCCCGCTCGCCACGAGCAACGCGTCGACTGACAGCACGCCTCCGACATATCTCATGATGGCGCGCTCTCCGTCAGATCGGACCCCCGCCAATTCAGTACGCAGCAACACCGCGACGCCATCCTGGCGCAAGCGAGCCTCCACGATCGACGCGGCATCGCGATCCTCGCGCGCAAGCAGCTGTCCGCCCGCTTCGAAGAGCGTGACTCGCGTGCCGAGCCGCGCGAATGCCTGCGCCAGCTCGCAGCCAGTCGGCCCACCGCCGAGGATCGCAAGCTCACGCGGCTGCTCGGTGAGATCGAACACCGTTTCGTTTGTCAGATACGGCGTTTCGGTGAGTCCAGGAATGGACGGCAGGGCCGGCCGGCTGCCGGTCGCGATGACCGCCTTCCTGAAACGCAGCTCGCGGCCTCGCGCCAGATCCCCGGTGGCGACGCGTATCGAACGCGGCCCTGAAAACGACGCGGAGCCGAAGAAGACATCGATACCCAGCGAGGAGAGTCGCTCCGCCGAATCGACGGGAGCGAGATCGGCGCGCCTTCGTCGCATCCTGGCCATCACCGTGTTGAAGTCGGGCTGCGCGGTGGCACGAACCCCGAGCAATGCTCCGGCGCGCGCTTCCTCAACAACGCGCGCCGAGCGCAGCATCGACTTGGACGGCACACATCCGGTGTTGAGGCAATCACCCCCGAGGCGCGCCCGCTCGACGAGGGCAACGCGCGCACCGAGACCAGCGGCGCCCGCCGCACACACCAAGCCAGCGGTGCCGCCACCGATGACAACGAGGTCGTATTTCGATGCCGGCGATGGATTGCGGAAGTTGGGTGGACGTACGAGAGAGGCCAGCCGTCGATCGTGCTCGTCGAGCATGGCGGCCATCGTACACACGACACCGGGTGTCATTTCCAGGCATATATGCGCGGAAATGACACCCGGTGTCTTTAACTGTCAGTACCGATAGAACTCCGGCTTGTACGGACCCTCGACCGGCACCCCGATGTACTCGGCCTGCTCCGCCGTGAGCGTCGTCAGCTTGACCCCGATGTGATCGAGGTGCAGACGCGCCACTTCCTCGTCCAGCTTCTTCGGCAGCATCGTTACGGTCTTGCCGTACTGCTCGGCGTTGGCGTGCAGCTCGAGCTGCGCCAGCGTCTGGTTGGTGAACGACGCTGACATGACGAAGCTCGGGTGGCCCGTCGCGCATCCGAGGTTCAAGAGACGTCCCTCGGCCAGGATCATCACGCTGTGCCCATCCGGGAAGACCCACTCGTCATACTGCGGCTTGATGTTGATCTTCTTGATGCCGGGCACCTTGGCGAGACCGGCCATATCGATCTCGTTGTCGAAGTGGCCGATGTTGCCGACGATCGCGTGGTTCTTCATCTTCGCCATGTGCGCGGCGGTGATGATGTTGAAGTTACCCGTCGTCGTGATGAAGATGTCGGCCTTGTCGAGTACGTTCTCGAGCGTGTTGACCTCGAAGCCTTCCATCGCCGCCTGCAGCGCGCAGATCGGATCGATTTCGCTGACCACGACACGCGCGCCCTGGCCGCGCAGCGCCTGTGCGCATCCCTTGCCGACGTCGCCGTAGCCGGCCACGAACGCGAGCTTGCCTCCGATCATCACGTCCGTGGCGCGGTCGAGACCGTCGGTGAGCGAGTGACGGCATCCGAAGATGTTGTCGAACTTGCTCTTGGTCACCGAGTTGTTGACGTTGATGCCCGGGAAGAGCAACGTGCCCTTCTTCTCCATCTCGTAGAGACGGTGCACGCCCGTGGTCGTCTCCTCGGAGACGCCGCGGATACCCTGAGCGATCGCCGTCCAGCGGCCCGGATTCTTCGACAGCTCGTTGCTCACCGCCTTGAGAATGACGCCCCACTCCTCGGGGTCTTTCTCGGGGTTGAACGCGGGTACCTTGCCGGCCTTCTCGTACTCGTACGCCTTGTGCACGAACAGCGTCGCGTCGCCGCCGTCGTCGACAATGAGATTAGGACCTTTGCCATCCGGCCACACCAGGCACTCGACGGTGCACCACCAGTATTCCTCGAGCGTCTCGCCCTTCCACGCGAAGACCGGGATCCCCTTCGGGTTCTGCACCGTGCCACCGGTTTCCGGTCGTCCCACGACCACTGCGGCCGCGGCGTGGTCCTGCGTCGAGAAGATGTTGCACGAGACCCAGCGCACGTCGGCGCCGAGCAGCGACAGCGTCTCGATGAGCACGCCGGTCTGGATCGTCATGTGGAGGCTGCCCATGATGCGGGCGCCCGCGAGCGGCTTCTTTCCCTCATACCGCTTGCGAATCGCCATCAGACCCGGCATCTCACCTTCGGCCAATCTGAGTTCTTTCCGGCCGAACTCGGCCAGACCGAGGTCGGCGACCTTGAACGGGACGCGCCCCGCCTGCTTCGCCTGCTCGTACGCGTGCACATTGCCGCTTACTGCTGTTGCCATTGCTTTTTTCTCCCTCGCGCTGTTTGAGTTCCTATTGCTTCACACCCATTGCCGCGAACAGTGCCGGTCCCTTTGCATCGGGATCCACCGGTAGCATTCGCACGCGAACCTGCTCGAACCCTGCGCCTCCCAACAGGCGCGTGATCTGGCTCTCTGAAAAACCGAGCCACACATGACCCATGTGCTGTTGATACTCTTCGCGGTCGTGCGGCAGCATGTCGACCACCAGCACACGGCCGGCCGTTCTGACGACTCGACCGACTTCAGCGAGCGCGCGCGGCGGCTCTGGTGAGTAGTGCAGCACGAGCGACAGCATCGCGACATCCAGCTCGCCCGACTCGATCGGCAGGGTTTCCAATTCGCCTTGCCGGATCTCGACATTGCTCGCGCCGCTCAGTCGCTGTCGCGCGGCTTGGAGCATGTCTTCAGAACCGTCAACCGATATCACGCGCCTGACATGCGGCGCCACAACTTCCGTCAGTTGTCCTGTGCCACAGCCGAGGTCCCCGACGACGAGGTTTGGATCGATGAGGCCGAGGACAGCCCACAGAAAGAACTCATCGCCGAACAGCTCCGCGCGCAGCCGATCCCATCCACCTGCCGCTGACGCGAAGAACTCCTGCGACTTGGCGCGTCGTCGACCGAGGACGCTACGCAGCCGTAGTTCGTCGTGTTCTGCACCTCGTGTCGAGGTCACCTGCTCTGAAATGAGCGGCCATAATTTTGCGGCGCCCGGATCGAGATCATCGACCGGCATACTGTAGAAACGGCTCGTGCCGTCACGTCGCGAGGTCACCCACCCATCGTCGGCCAGTGTTTTCAAGTGCCGGCTGACGGTGGATTGCGGCAGCTGAAGCACCGAGCACAGCTCCGTCACTGTCAGCTCGTGCTTTTCAAGCAGCAACAACATGCGGCAGCGCGTCGGGTCTGACAGTGCCGTCATGTGGTCCAAGATCGGAGCGATCATCTATCCGTATATCCGGATGGAATGATACACGTCACGGCGACCCGCGTCAACAGGCCATTTTTGGGGGCGGGGCAGCGACCTCACCTCCAGGCGCCCTGTCGTCGTGCTGCAGCGTCCCAGTCCACTCTCAAATGGATGGCATCTGGAATCGGGCTGCTGGACCGGCTGCTGATGAAAAATCCGCGAGCGGCCGCGTGACACGGCGAGCTGCGCGATGCCATCGAGCCGGCGACCGCCCTCCAACGAGAACAGCGAATAGAAGCCAGGGGCACTCGCTTGAAACGTACTGCCCGAAGCGTCCACACGAACCGACCATGTGCGGTCTCCATCGAGGTAAAGAATTTCCTTGCCGTCGCGCCGCTGGTACTCGACGAAATCAAGGCTGCACGTGCAGCGGAAGGTTCGAAGCCGTCGAAGGACGCTCGGCGCGCTCGCCCGCGAAAGTGAGCGTCACCTGCGCGAGTTGATCGAACGCTGCCAGCGATCCGCCCGAGCGACGGACGAACTTCCTCCGCAAGCGTTTGGGCGCCAGGCGGCAGTGCACTGTGATCGATCACACACGTCCAGCTAACCCGTGCCGCCGAGTTCTCGCTCGAGTCGCGACACCAGCACATCGAGCTCGGACGCGACCGCGCGCACCGTGTCCGGCTGACCGAGGTCCACACCCGCGGTCTTGAGCAAATCCATTGGATAGCCGCTGCCGCCGGCGCTCAGGAGGGCCAGATAACGCTCGACCCCGTTCGAACGGATCCCGCGGTCGGGCGACCTCAGGTCCTGCATCAATCGCGCGGTGGACGCGAAGCAGGTCGCATATTGGTAGACGTAGTACGGCGTGCTGTAGAAGTGCGGGATTCGCGCCCAGGTCATCGCCGACAACGGCTCATCATCGAGAACGTCGCCATAGTACTCGCGCAGCAGCCCGCTATAGATCGTGCTCAGCACTTCGGCGGTGATCGGCTGATCCTGTTCGACGAGCCGATGTGCCTGAAGCTCGAAATCCGCAAACATCACCTGCGTGTAGAAGGTGCTCGTGATGCTGTCGATCGCATGCTGGAGCAGCACCGCGCGCTGATTGTCGGTATCGGCCCGGTCGAGCATGAAGTCGAGGAACAGCGCTTCGTTCAGCGTCGACGGCACCTCGGCAACGAAGATCGTGTAACCGGCGTAAACGAATGGCTGCGCCCGGTGGGCGAGCAGGGTGTGCATCGAGTGCCCCATCTCGTGAGCGAGCGTAAATACCGCGTCGAGCGTCTCGTTGAAATTGAGCAGCATGTACGGATGCGCGCCGTACACAGGCGCTGAATACGCACCGCTGCGTTTGCCGGTGTTCTCGAAGACGTCGATCCAGCGGCCGTTGAACGCATCTCGAACGTGCTGCTGGTACTCGTCTCCCAGTCCGGCCACCGAGTCGATAATCCATGGCACCACGTCGTCATACGCGTAACGGGCATGATGTTCGACGAGTGGTATCGAGACGTCGAACAACCGATAGTTCTCGATGCCAAGGACACGGCGGCGCAGCCGATGGTACCGGCGCAACGGTGCGACGCCTTCCTTGGTGACGCTGATCAAGGTCTCGACGACTGAAGATGGGATGTTGTTGCCATGGAGCGCGGCCTCCAGGGTGGTCTCGTAACCGCGGGCCCGGGCGTGAAACCAGTCTCTCTGCAGCACACCGTTGTAGAGTGCGGCGTACGTATTTCGATGGTCCGCGTAGATCTGATGAAAAGTCCGGTACGCCGTTGCGCGGTCTTCCTGATTTCGATTGGTTTCGAGGATCGCGCGGTATTGTCCGTAGCTGAGAGCGATCTGTTCACCGCCGCTCAGACCAATCGTCGGCGGCTTCATGTCCGCCGTCGTGAGCGCCGCGTAGCTTTCGTGCGACACGCTACTCGAGCGCGTCGCGTACGACAGGAGGCGCTCCCCCTGCTCGTCGAGCACGTGTTCCTGCTCGTGGAAAAGCGCCTCGATCGCGAAGCGATAGAGGGCGAGTGGCGGGTTCATCTCCATCCACTGGTGAATCTTCTCGAGCGGAATCTCGAGCAGCTCAGGGTTGAACCATGAGCTCGACTGATGCTCGCGGGCGAACAGAATCTGAACCTGCTGACGTCGCGCGTTGATCTCGTTGTCGCGCTGGTCCTCGTCGTAGCGGAGCGAGGCGTAGTACCAGACGCGATAGCTGAGTACGCCCATCCGGTCCATCGCTCGAAACGCGGCGACGAGCGCGTCTGCGCCGCTCGCCAGGCTCCCCTGCCGGGACTTGAACGCCTCGATTTCCTGCTCCAGTTCCCGGTAACTCTCCTGCCACTGGTCCCAGCTTCGACAGATGTGGCTCAGGTCCCACGTGTATGGAATCGGAATGGCTCCTCGCTCTGGGAGCTGTCCGGAACTCGGGCGGTATGTCATCGGCGATGGCTCTAGATGGTGCGAATCGGAAGTTCGGAGTTCGAGGTCGCCGTCGCTCTCAGGAACCGTTCGAGAGCCGTGTAATCGGCCGGCATCGACACCGACTGCCTCGGACGGGACAACGCGTCGGCTAAGGGACGAGGAAGCTCAACACTCCGGCCGATCGCTGGCTCGACCACTTCGCGGAACTTGGCCGGATGGGCGGTCGCCAGGAAGACTCCGCTGGCTTCGGAATCGGCGGCTAACCGATCGTTCAGGGCCAGCCAGGCTATCGCGCTGTGGGGATCGAGCACGTACCCGTGCTGCTGATGCACGCGGCCGATCTCCTCGATGACCTGAGCATCCTCGTAGGCGAAGCCCACGATGTCATGACGCAGGGCGGCCAGGTCGTTGTTGTAAAGGGCTTGAACCCGCTCGAAATTGCTCGGGGCACCCACATCCATCGCGTTGGCCACCGTGGCTATGGATGCCCGTGGCTCGTAATGTCCCGTTTTCAAATATTCGGGCACGGCGTCATTGACGTTCGTCGCGGCCACGAACTGCGTCACCGGCAAGCCGATGCGCTTGGCGATCAGGCCGGCCGTCACGTTGCCGAAATTGCCGCTCGGCACAGACACGATCAGTCGCTTCGCCGTCGAAGCCAGACCGGCGAGCACGAAGTAGTAGAAGACCTGGGGCAACAGACGGCCGAGATTGATCGAGTTCGCCGGCGTCAACCAGACGTGAGTGCGAAGACTGTCGTCGGCGAACGCCTGCTTGACCAGCCGCTGACAGTCATCGAAAGTGCCGCGAACAGCCAGTGCCGTGATGTTGTCCCCGAGCGAGGCCATTTGCGCCTCCTGGACATCGCTCACTTGTCCCTCGGGGTAAAGGACAACCACTCGTGAGTCAGGTACTCGATGAAACGCCTGCGCCACGGCGCTTCCGGTATCGCCCGACGTCGCTACGAGAATCGTCAGCGGCGTTCCATCGGTGAAGTGATGTAGCAGACGAGCCTGGACCCGCGCTCCTACGTCCTTGAACGCCAACGTCGGGCCGTGAAAAAGCTCGAGCACCGACACTCGCTGGGTGACAGGGACGAGGGGCACCGGGAAGTCAAGGGCATCACGAATGAGCGGCTGCAATGCCTCGCGAGTGATTTCGTCGCGCAGGATATGCGACCCGATCGTCGTGCCGATCTCGACGATATGGGCGCCACGGAGCCTGTCGACAGTTCCCGGTGGAAGCGGATCGAGGCGCTCAGGCATGTAGAGTCCGCCGTCGGGCGCCGTTCCGGCAAAGAGAGCGTCGATGAAGCTGATAGCAGGCGAATTGCCGCGTGTGCTGATCCAATTCATAAGTGCTTGATATCGGGGTGGCTGCTCACCATCCCGCTTACGGTCTCACCGGCGTCGGCCGGCCCTCGCTATCGACCGCGACGAGCACCACTTCGGCCTCTGTCACTTTGACGCGCTCCCCGTGCCCGGTCGCACCGGCCGTCAACGGAGGAGTTCCCCATCGTTCCGCCTCGACTTCGACCCGTACCGTCACAGACGTCCGCCCGATTCGTACCGTCGTGGTGTGGAAGTCCACGATGTCTCCGACATACACCGGCTCGTGAAATTCCACTTCCCGCATCGCCTTTGTCACAAACCGGTGAGCCGCGACCTTTCGTGCCTCGATCGCGGACGCGAGATCGATGTTCGCCAGGATCACTCCGCCGAAGATGGTGCCGTAGGCGTTCGTGTCCTTCGGCAGCAGCAGGACCCTGATGGCAGGCACGCGCTCCGACATGTGACGTTTCATTGTCTCCGGTCTGCGCTCTGCGGTCTACGGTGGCCCAGCTTCGCAGCTACGCACCATTGATCGGAGACGCGAGACCGACGATCGACACTGCAGACTGAAGACGAGGACTAAAATCCGAGCAGTTATCGACCGAAAGGCGTTTATCATCTCTTTTATGAGCACTGTGACCAATGGACGGCCTCTCCCGATCACGGCCGCCACCTCGACGACGCGCACGTGGAGCGTGCACGAGGCGAGTGAGCTGTACGAAGTTGCGCGCTGGGGCAACGGGTATGTCTCGGTCAACGATGCCGGTCACGTGCAGGTCCATCCGACAAAGGACCCGGCCAGGGCCATCGACCTCAAGGAGCTGGTCGATCGCCTGCAGCTCCGAGGCATCAGCCTTCCAGTCCTCATTCGGTTTACTGACATTCTGAAACATCGACTGGGCGACATTCACGCTGCTTTCCAAACCGCTATCGCACAGCACCAGTACCAGGGCGGATACAGCTGCGTCTACCCGATCAAGGTCAATCAGCAGCGGCAGGTCGTCGAAGAGGTCCACAAGTTCGGCAAGCCCTACAACTTCGGCCTGGAAGCCGGTTCAAAGCCGGAGCTTCTGGCTGTCGTCGCGCTTGCCGACAACACGACCCCGATCATCTGCAACGGCTTCAAGGACGCCGAGTTCATCGAAACGGCCATGCTCGGCCAGCAGATTGGCCGCAACATCATCCCCGTAGTCGAGAAATACACCGAGCTCGGGTTGATCATCGAAGCCGCGGAGAAGATGGGCGTGCGGCCTCAGATCGGAATGCGCGTGAAACTGGCGGCCCGCGGCAGCGGCCGCTGGCAATCCTCGGGCGGGTTCCGTTCGAAATTCGGGTTGACGGTCACCGAGATCATGCGCGGCCTCGAAGAGCTCAGGTCCCGCGGCATGCAGGACTGCCTCAAGCTCCTGCACTTCCATCTCGGGAGCCAGATCACGAACATCCGCATCGTCAAGGGCGCGCTCAATGAGGCCGCGCGGGTTTACACGGAGCTCGCGAAGCTGGGCGCCGGCCTCCAGTACATCGACGTTGGCGGTGGGCTCGGCGTGGATTACGACGGCTCACAGACGAACTTCGAATCGAGCATGAACTACACGCTCGAGGAATACGCCAACGACGTCGTCTACCACATTCAGACGGTCTGCGACGAAGCCGGCGTGAACCATCCGACCATCGTTTCCGAGAGCGGTCGCGCAGTCGTGGCGTATCACAGCATGCTCGTATTCAACGTGCTCGGCGTGTCGGGTTTCGGCGATGAGAAGGTGCCGACGGCGGCCAACCTCGAATGGGAGCAGCCCCTCACGGACCTGATCGAGACCTACAACAACGTGACGGCTCGCAACGCGCTCGAAGCCTTTCACGACGCGCAGCAGGCTCTCGACATGTCCATTAGTCTGTTCAACACGGGCTACCTGCCGCTCATTCAGCGCAGCATGGCGGAGAACCTGTTCTGGGCGATCTGCACCAAGCTCCAGAAAATCGTCCAGACCATGGCCGAAGTGCCGGAGGATTTGCAGAATCTCGACGAGCAGCTGTCGGATACCTACTTCTG
Source organism: Acidobacteriota bacterium (assembly GCA_046732795.1). Lineage (GTDB taxonomy): Bacteria > Acidobacteriota > Vicinamibacteria > Vicinamibacterales > UBA2999 > Gp6-AA40. The sequence continues at coordinate 13,779 of JBKPNV010000277.1, read as the reverse complement.
CAACTTCTCACTGTTCCAGTCCATCCCCGACAGCTGGGCGATCAAGCAGCTCTTCCCCGTGATGCCGATTCATCGCCTCAACGAGAAGCCGACCAAGCATGCCGTCCTCGGGGACATCACCTGCGACTCCGACGGCAAGCTCGATCGATTCGTCGACCGGCGCGACGTGAAGAAAACGCTCCCGCTCCATGCTGTCAATGGCGACCCGTATTACCTCGGCGTATTCCTGGTCGGTGCGTACCAGGAGATCCTGGGCGACCTGCACAACCTGTTCGGCGACACGCACGCGGTGCACGTCAGCCTGGACGAAAACGGCGGAGCGCGGCTTGATGCCCTGATCAAGGGCGACACGGTACGCGAAGTTCTCGACTACGTCGAGTTCGACCCGGAAATGCTGCTGGGCAAGCTGCGAACGGACGTTGAAACCGCGGTTCGGGAAGGACGCGTCGACTACGAGGGGGCCGGCAGGCTTCTTCGTTTCTACGAAGACGGCCTGCACGGGTATACCTATCTGGAAGGGTGAGCGGGGCTCGGGGCTCGGATCCGGGACTCGGGATCCGCGACCCGGGATGGGATCGTCGAGGCGCGTCGTGAGATCCGCCGCTACTTCAGCGACGCATCGTAGGCCGAGACGGTATTCGCGTTGCAGGAACGGCTGTCTTTCTCGAGACTCGACATGGCGATCATGAAGCTCTCCTCATGTTCGTCAAGCGTATCACTCACAACGACACACAGAGACACTGAGGCACTGAGGCACTGAGGCACTGAGAAACATTACGTTCTCTGTGCCTCGATGCCTCGGTGTGTCGTAATCAGGTATGGAAGGTTCTAAGAGGCTCTGCGACGTTGGTCGAAGAAGCGCCGGCAGGCGCGCTGGAATCGCTCGTTGAGCGGACCAGCCACTTGTGGCGGAACGGGCCCAAGCCGCATCCACTGCGCCTGGGCCGATCGCACTTCCTGCTCGACGGCGCGCCAGCGCGCGTCCTCGGCCTCCGCCGCACGCGAACCGCCCGACATCGTGTTCGCGGCCAGCCGCTCGCGCAACTGCTGCGCGAGGAGCTCGGTCGGCGACAGATTGGCCGGCCGGCTTGCGTGCGTCGACACCAGATCCTCCACCTTCGCCAGCAGTTTCTCCATCCGCTTGCGAGTCGCTTCCGGGTCGAGGTCCGTACCGGCAAAGCCCCCCGGCCATGCCGCCACGATGCGCGCTACCGCCTGGTGATAGCGCGCAGCCAGATCCTGTTGAACCGCCCGCGGCAGTTCCGGTGCCTGCTGCCACTTCGTTCGCGCCTGGTGAACAGTCTCGTACAGGTTCTCAGGCGGCGGCGAGGGCTGATTCGATTCCTGCGGCAGCAGTGACTCGAGCTCTCGAATAACGGTCTCACGAACCGCCGCCTTCTCCTGCAAGTCGACCTGGTCGCGGTGCTTGTAGCGATCGAAGAAGCGATCGCAGGCGGCACGGAAGCGCTGCCAGATGGCTTCCGACTTCGACTTGCGGACTGGACCGATCTTCTTCCACTCGGCTTGGAGCTGTTTCAACTTCGCCGCAGACTGATCCCAATCGGTCGAGTCGGCAATTTCTTCCGCCGCGGCGCAGAGCGCTTCCTTGCGAGCCAGATTGGCCGACCATTCTTCCTTCCGGTGCTTCAGATCTTCCTGGCGACGGGTGAAGAACTGATCGCAGGCACGGCGGAACCGCTCCCAGATCGCTTTCTCGTGTCCGCGCGCGACGGGGCCAATGGTCTTCCACTCCGCTTGCAGCGTCTGAATCTCGCTCGCCGTCTTCACCCAGTCGGTCGATCCTGCCAGCGCCTCGACCCGCTCGCACAGTGCCTGTTTGCGGACCAGATTGCCGGCTCGCTCTTCATTCTGGGCTGCGAAGAAAGCTGATGTCCGGGCGTAAACGTCGTCCTGCGCCGTCTTGAAACGGCGCCACATCGCCTCTCCCTGGGCCCGCGGCGCCAGCGCAACCTGCTTCCAACGAGCCTGCAGCTCCCGCATCCGTCGCCCGGCCACCTCGAGATTCGCCTCGGCCTTCAGCGTTTCCATCTCGCGGCAGATCTCTTCCTGCACCTGCAGATTCGCCCAGCGCTGCCATTCATCAGCGTCGCGCAGCTCCTGGATGCGCGGCGACAGCTTCGCGCGCGCCTCCTCGAGACGGGCCTGGATCTCCTGGCGATCGCGCTTCGACGGCAGCGGCGCCCGATCCTCGAGCGTGGCGCGGATCTCACGCAGCGCCCGATCACCCGCTTTCAACGTCAGCGGTTCAGCAGTCGCCAGCGCCTCGACCTGCCGGCAGAACTGCTGTATGCGCCTCAGGTTCTCCTGCTCCTGCCGCGACCTCGCCTGCTGATATTCGACTTCTTTCTGTTCGAGAGCGGCGACCGCGCGTTCGAGTCTCTCCGCCGCCACGAGGTTGGCAGACGCATGCTCCCGCAACACGTCTGCGTCGCGGCGCAGGCCCCGCCACCGAGCCACAACATCCTCGACCGGCTGTTCCGACGCCAGGAGCTGTTCGAGCTCTGTCGCCAGCGTCTCGAGCCTGCCAACGGCAGCTTCGGCGAGCAGCCGCCGGCGCTCGCGATCTTCGAAGGCGCGCGACGCATCCTGGAAACGGCGCGTCAACGACGCCGCGTACTCGGACGGCATGGGCGGCAGCCCGTCCCACCGCACTCGCAATTCGGCAATGCGATCGGCGGCACCCGGCCCGGACAGCTGCTCGATCTCGAGAACAATCGCCAGGCGATCCGCCTGCTCGCGTTCGAGCGCCAACTGGCGCTCGCGCTCGGCCGCCGCTTCGCGCCGACGTTCCTCGATAGCCTCGCGAACGGCGTCGCTCGCGATGTCGAACTGCCGCGCGATCGGCTCGTCGACTACGACATCCGCCTGGAACTCGGCCCACGCCAACCGCACCGCCGCCAGCGATGCGGAGGCCTCGTCGGGGTCGGAGATAGCGACCAGTGCTTCGGCCTGATGCAGCAGTTCCATCCCTCGAGAGCGGTCCGCTGCCGTCATCCTGGCGGGAGCGTCGTGAGATGGCTGTGCGGCTTCTTCCGTCTCCCGAAGCTTCGTTCGCGCGCGTCGCGCAGCCACCTTGTTCCGGCCGCGCTGCGCGATCGCCGACAGAGCAGCCGGGTCCTGAATTCGCTCGAGCGCGGACACAGCCGAGTCCGTGTGCTCGCCTTTTAATGCAACGTTCAGGATTTCTTCAGGATCGGTCAGCCGTGCCAAGGCGCGTAAGCGAGTAGACCCGTCCTGGGCGTGACGACTCACGGATCCGAGCGATTTCGAATCATCGATGAGATCGACGACGGCCCCGCGCACCAGGGGATTGGTGTTCTCGCGGGCTACGACAACGACTTCCTTCGTGCGACCGAGCATGAGCAGCTGACGCACCACCTCGGAGGCGCGGTCGGGCTCTTTCGTTTCGGCGGCCAACCCGGCCAGCCCGCGGATCGCTTCGCTGCGCACGTCCTCGTCGGGATCAGTGCGGGCGATTTCCCCCAGCACATCGATCTCCGACAGCCGACCTACTGCGGCTCTCCTGACGCGGGAATCGGCGTCCTCACGGGCGAGCGCGAGCAGCGCGTCCGCCTCCTCTGGACCCAACTCGTATACGGCTGCGGAGCGCACACCGGGGTCGGCGTGCTTCCATCGTGGCTGCGGGCGGAGTTTCTCGAGAATACCCATCTCTTCGTCGTCGCTTGCAAGACCCAGGCAAGATCTGAAGTGTACACCTGCGACCTGACGCTGGCCTATCGGGGCGACCTCTAATTGGGCCCTGAACCCTTAGAATGCTGTGATTTGGGCGAGCGCCCATTGACGAGCCATGCTCAAAACCCTGAACACTGCGCGCGTTGAATCTGCCTTTTTGGATCCAGAAAGTTGGCGGCTTGGAACAGTGTCGTAAGGACGGCATCCAGGAAGGAGAAAAAATGACGCGCCGAGGAGGTGAAGAAGGAAGGAGCGCAGTGCCCCTTCCTTCCTGGTGTTACCGCCCTGTTACTTAACGAAGAGCATCTCCCGATACGTCGGCAGGGGCCAGATCTCGTGCGGCGTCAGCACCTCGATCTCGTCACCCACCTCCCGCAGCTTGCCCATCGCCGGGACGATCTTGTCTCTCATGTATTTCGCGTGTTTCTCGGCCGAGAGGCCATTGTGGTTCAACGCAGCGGTTAGTCCGTCGGTCTGCGCCTTGAACTTGTCCACCAGCTTCGTATACGACGAGAGCAGCTTCCTGCCCTGCGTGCTCTTCCCACCCCCGGCGCGGACGGCCGCAACGCTCTGGCCCACCCGCTTCTGGTATTCGAAGGCGGCCGGCAGGATGTACCGATTGGCCATCAACACCATGAGCTGGCCTTCGACGTTGATGGTCTTGTTGTAGTTCTCGAGGAAGATCTCGTAGCGGGCATGAATCTCCCGTTCGTTGAGGATCTTGTACTTGTCGAGCAACTTGACCGCATCCTTCGTGATGAGCTGAGGCAGGGCGTCGACCGTGTTCTTCAGGTTCAGGAGCTTGCGCTTGGCGGCTTCCTTTTCCCATTCGGCTGAGTAGTTGTTGCCGTTGAACACAATCCGTTTGTGCTCCTTGATCACTTTCGTGAGGAGCTTGCCAACGGCCTTATTGAGCTCCTCGCCTTTGGCAGTCGCGGCCTCGAGCTCGGTCGCAATGCTGTCGAGTGAATCGGCCATCGCCGCGTTCAGCACCATGTTGGGGAATGCGATGTTCTGTCCCGACGACACGGCTCGGAATTCGAACTTGTTGCCGGTGAACGCGAACGGGCTGGTTCGGTTGCGGTCGCCGGCGTCGCGCGGCAGCTTGGGCAGGACGCTGACGCCGATGTCGAGGGTCCCACCCTGCTTCGTCGACTTCGCGCCGCCCTTCTCGAGCTGCTCGAAGATGTCGGTCAGCATGTCGCCGAGGAAGACCGACAGAATCGCGGGCGGCGCCTCGTTGGCCCCAAGTCGATGATCGTTGCCCGCGCTGGCGATGCTGGCGCGGAGCAGGCCCTGCCAGCGATCGACTGCACGGAGGACGGCCGCGCAGAAGACGAGGAACTGCATGTTGTCGTGTGGCGTATCGCCGGGACCGAGCAGGTTGTTGCCGAACTCGTCGGACAGCGACCAGTTGTTGTGCTTGCCCGATCCGTTCACGCCCGCGAACGGTTTCTCGTGGAGCAGCGCCGCCAGACCATACTTCGGCGCAATCTTCTTCAACATCTCCATCGTCATCATCTGGTGATCGGCAGCGACGTTGGCGTTTTCGAACACCGGCGCGATCTCGTACTGGCTCGGCGCCACCTCGTTATGCCGCGTCTTCACCGGCACGCCGACTTTGAAGAGCTCGAGTTCGGCTTCCGCCATGCACGCCAGCACGCGCTCCGGGATGGCGCCGAAGTACTGGTCCTCCATCTCCTGGCCCTTGGGCGGCTTGGCGCCGAAGAGCGTGCGTCCGGCATTGATCAAGTCAGGTCGCGCGAAATAGAAATTGCGATCGATCAGGAAATACTCCTGCTCGGGACCGCAGGTGGCATACACGCGCTCGGCGCTGGAGCCGAACAGCCTCAGCACGCGGACGGCCTGCCTGGATACGGCCTCCATCGACCGCAACAGCGGCGTCTTTTTGTCCAGGGCCTCACCAGTCCAACTCACGAAGGCGGTCGGAATCACGAGCGTCACGCTGTTGCCGCCGTTGAAGAGCAGCCATGGCGGGCTCGTCGGATCCCATGCCGTGTAGCCGCGCGCTTCGAACGTCGAGCGCATACCGCCTGAGGGAAAGCTCGATGCGTCGGGCTCGCCTTTGATCAGTTCCTTGCCGCGGAACTCGGCGATGGCGCCGCCCTCGGCGGTCGGCGACAGAAACGAATCGTGCTTTTCGGCCGTGATACCGGTCATCGGCTGGAACCAGTGCGTGTAGTGAGTGGCGCCGTGTTCCACCGCCCAGTCTTTCAGCGCAGCCGCCACCGCGTCGGCGGTCGAGAGATCGAGCGGCTCGCCGCGGGTGATCGTCGCGCGCAGAGCGCGGTACACCGGTTTCGGCAAGCGCTCTTGCTGGGCCTTGTCGTTGAATGCCAGGGTTCCAAAGACCTCGGCGGCCTTCACGGGCGTCGCTGACGCGCGGCCCTCGCCCATCGACCACTCACGGATGCTTTTGACGGCTTCGGAAAGAGCTGCAGATCCCATGTGACGATCAGTCCTTTCATCAACAGACCCTTGCAGTCATCGACAGACGCAGGCGGTCAGCAACAAACGATTGCGGTGGATTGCACAGAGAGATTCCCGAACCACTTGGCTCGGGCGACAGGGACCGAGCGGAATGTTACCCAACAGCCCGCGTGTGTTTGGTAGCTTCGGCTTCCGCTTCCAACGGTGCGTCACAGCCGCCGATTTCAATCGGCGCTTGGCGCAGCGCGCCACCGAACACCAGCGAGCTCTGAAGTCAGATTATTGCGCGTTCGCGCATCCGCTGCAATACGGTGATGCGAAAAAAGCCTTGCAAGGCGGCCGCACGGCGTTTTCAAAGACGACAAATTTGCAGGGTCCGACGCCATTTTCTTCAAGATCCGTTATGCTTCGGCCCTCCCCTTCGGCGGGATTCCCTCTCCGGACGCCGCCCTGATCATCTGGACTGGCGCTGAAACCTATCTGGAGGTGTTTCGATGACGCCCGATGACTTCTTCGCGCTCGCCAAGAAGCACGAGGCCGAGATGGTGGACCTGAAATTCGTGGACATGCTCGGCAGCTGGCAGCACTGTTCTTTCCCGATCGATCATTTGGACAAAAACACGTTCACGGACGGCCTCGGGTTCGACGGGTCGTCGATACGCGGCTGGATGGGCATTCACGAATCGGACATGCTCGCCGTGCCGGACGCCAATACCGCACGCCTCGATCCTTTCTTCGCCAGACCGACGATCAGCGTCATCGCCAACATCGTCGATCCGGTCTCGGGAAAGGACTTCTCTCGCGATCCGCGTCACGTCGCGCGCAAGGCGGAGCAGTATCTGAAGGACTCGGGCGTCGCCGACACCTGCTTCATCGGCCCCGAGCCAGAGTTCTTCATCTTCGACGAGGTTCGCTACGAGCAGAACCAGCATCGCGGCTACTACCAGATCGACTCGGTCGAGGGTGCGTGGAACACGGCACGCCTCGAAGAACCCAACCTCGGATACAAGCCAAGCTTCAAGGGCGGCTACTTCCCCGTGAGCCCGACGGACACCTATCACGACCTGCGCGGCGAGATGGTCTACGAGATGCGCAAAGTAGGGATCGTCGTCGAAGCGCATCATCACGAAGTGGCCACCGCCGGTCAGAGCGAAATCGACATGCAGTTCCAGCCGCTGCTGAAAATGGCCGATCAGTTCATGTGGTACAAGTACATCTGCAAGAACGTCGCGAAGCGTCATGGCAAGACCGTGACGTTCATGCCGAAGCCGATTTTCGAAGACAACGGCAGCGGCATGCATTCGCACACCTCGCTCTGGAAAGACGGCCAGCCACTCTTTGCCGGCGACGGCTACGCCGGTCTCAGCCAGACGGGCCTGTGGGCGGCGGGCGGCCTGTTGAAGCACGCACCAGCCATCCTTTCCTTCGCGGCGCCCACGACGAACTCTTATCGACGGCTCGTGCCCGGATTCGAAGCGCCCGTGAATCTCGCGCTCTCGGCGCGCAATCGATCGGCCTCAATCCGCATCCCGATGTACTCGAAAAGCCCGAAAGCCAAGCGGCTCGAGTTCCGCTGTCCCGATCCGAGCTGCAATGGATATCTTGCGTGGTCGGCGATGCTGATGGCGATGCTCGACGGCATCCAGAACAAGATCGATCCCGGCCAGCCGCTCGATCGCGACATCTATGAGATGACGAGGCACGAGATGCGTGAGATGGGCATCAAGACAACGCCCGGATCGCTCGAGGAAGCACTGACGGCGCTCGAACAGGATCACGCCTTCCTCACGCAAGGCGAGGTCTTCACCGAAGATCTGATCGAGACGTGGATCTCGTACAAGCGCGAAAAAGAGCTCGACCCCATCCGCCTGCGGCCACACCCGCACGAGTTCTATCTGTATTACGACAATTAAGCGCGAAGGCCTCAATTCCCAACTCGCAAAACCCAACTCCCAAGCAATTCGAACGTTTGGGAGTTGGGAATTGGAGGTTGGGAGTTGTTAATGTACGTACGTGAGCGCGAATGCCCTGCGAAATATCTTGTCCCACCGCATCCTCCTCCTCGACGGTGCGATGGGCACCATGGTCCAAGGCCACAAGCTGGACGAAGCGACGGTACGAGGCGCGCGTTTTCGCGATCACGGTCATCTCGTCAAGAACAACATCGACTTACTGGTCCTCACTCGTCCGGATCTGATCTCCTCGATCCATCACGCGTACCTGGAGGCGGGCGCCGACGTCGTCGAAACCAACACTTTCGGCAGCACGGCGATCGCGCAGGGCGACTTTGGACTGGAAGCCATCGTCTACGAGATGAATGTCGAAGCCGCGCGCCTTGCGCGCGAAGCCGCCGAGACATGGACGCGCAAGACACCCGCGCATCCGCGCTTCGTCGCTGGCGCAATCGGGCCCACCAACCGGACGCTGTCGATCTCGCCCGATGTCAACAACCCCGCCTATCGCGCCACGACGTTCGCCCGCGTCCGCCAAGCCTATCGCGAACAGGCGCGCGGACTGATCGACGGAGGCGTCGATCTGCTGCTGCTCGAGACGGTGTTCGACACACTGAACGCCAAGGCGGCCATCGCCGGCATCCACGACGAGTTCGACGCGCGCGGCATCGAACTGCCGCTCATGATCTCGGCCACGATTGCGGATCGCAGCGGCCGCACCCTGTCGGGCCAGACGCTGGACGCGTTTTACGTCTCGATCCAGCATGCGCGCCCGTTCAGCGTCGGGCTCAACTGCGCCTTCGGCGCCCGCCAGATGCGCCCGCACCTCGCCGAACTCTCGCGCCTCGTTGACCAGTACGTGAGCTGCCACCCCAACGCTGGCCTGCCGAACGCGTTCGGAGAGTACGACGAAGCACCAACAGAAACGGCGGCGCTGCTTCGCGACTTTGCTGTCTCGGGTTTCGCGGACATCATCGGCGGCTGCTGCGGGACAACGCCCGACCACATCCGCGCGATCCGCGACGCTGTTGAGGATGTCCCGCCTCGCAAATCCTCGAACCGCGAATCCACGGATCCTGGATCCGGGATCGCGAGCCTCGAGTCGCGAGTCCCGAGTCGCGAACAATTCACCCAGTTCTCCGGGCTCGAGCCGCTGACCATTCGTCCCGACTCCACTCTCATCGTCGTCGGCGAGCGGACCAACGTGACCGGATCGAAACGATTCGCGGCCATGATCGCGAATGAGCAGTATCTCGACGCCGCTGCCATCGCGCTCGAACAGGTCCGCGGCGGCGCGAACATCCTCGACATCAACATGGACGAGGGGATGCTCGACTCGGAAGGGGCGATGACGACGTTCCTGAACGTCATCGCAACCGAACCTGAGATCGCGCGATTGCCGTTCATGATCGACAGCTCCAAGTGGTCGGTTGTCGAAGCCGGTCTTCAGTGCGTCCAGGGCAAAGCCATCGCCAACTCGATCAGCCTCAAAGAGGGAGAGGACGATTTCCTGCGCAAGGCGCGTGTCATTCGAGAGTACGGCGCCGCGGTCGTCGTGATGGCGTTCGACGAACGTGGCCAGGCGGATACGGCCGGACGCAAGATCGAGATCTGCGAGCGCGCGTACCGCCTGCTGACCGGCAGGCTGGGGTTCGATCCAGCAAACATCGTCCTCGACCTCAATATCCTGGCGATCGCCACCGGGCTCGAGGAGCACAACTTCTACGCGCTCGATTTCATTGAAGCGGCGCGCATTCTGAAGGTGACATGCCCCGGCGTCAAGATCTGTGGTGGTGTCAGTAACCTGTCCTTCGCCTTTCGCGGCAACAGCGTGGTGCGCGAAGCCATGCACTCGGCATTCCTGTACCATGCGATCAAAGCCGGGCTCGACATGGCAATCGTCAACGCCGCGCAGCTCACGGTGTACGAGACGATTCCGAAGGATCTGCTGGAGCATGTCGAGGACGTCATCCTCAACAGGCGGCCGGACGCCACCGATCGCCTTGTGCGGTTTGCGGCCACCGTCGCTGGACGCGCAGGCAGTCAGGGTCCGGATCTCGCCTGGCGCGAGCTGAGTGTCGGAAAACGGCTCGAGCACGCGCTCGTCAACGGCGTGGTCGATTTCATCGAGCAGGACGTCGAGGAGGCCCGGCGGGCCCTGTCGCGTCCGCTCGATGTGATCGAAGGCCCGCTCATGAGCGGCATGCGCGTAGTGGGCGACCTGTTCGGCGCGGGCCAGATGTTCCTGCCCCAGGTCGTCAAGAGCGCCCGTGTGATGAAGACGGCGGTCGCGTGCCTCCTCCCCTACTTCGAGGAGGAGGAGGCACAGTCAAAGGTCAAAGGTCGAAAGTCAAAGGTGGTGCTCGCCACGGTGAAGGGTGATGTCCACGACATCGGGAAGAACATCGTCGGTGTCGTGCTGTCGTGCAACAACTACGAGATCATCGACCTTGGTGTAATGGTGCCGGCCGACAAAATCCTGCAGGCGGCCGCCGATGCCGGTGCTGATCTCATCGGGCTGAGCGGCCTCATCACGCCTTCGCTCGACGAGATGGTCTTCGTCGCCCGCGAGATGGAGCGGCGAGCGCTGTCCGTGCCGTTGCTGATCGGAGGGGCGACAACGAGCCGTCAGCACACTGCGGTCAAGATCGCTCCGGAGTACGCCGGCCAACCCGTCGTGCATGTGATCGACGCGTCGAAGGCCGTCGATGTCGTCGCCCGCCTGCTCGATCCGGCACAGCGCGCCCGGCTCGACGCGGCCAATCGTGAGGAGCAAGATCGCGCGCGCGCGCAACACGCCGCGTTGAAGCGCCGCCCGATCGTGCCCTGGCCCGCGGCGTCACGGAAACGATTGACGCTCGAGTGGACTCCGTCCGCGATCGCCCGTCCGGCGTTTACGGGCACGTCGGTGATCGATATCGAACTCCCCGACATCGTTCCCTACATCGACTGGACGTTCTTCTTCGCCGCCTGGGAACTGAAGGGGCGCTTTCCGGCAATCCTGGAACATCCGCAATACGGTGGCGCTGCGCGCGAGCTGTTCGAGAACGCCCGCACGCTGCTCGATCGCATCGTCAGTGAGAAGCTGATTCGCGCCCGCGCCGTCTACGGCTTCTGGCCAGCGAACACCGACGGTGAGGACCTCGTGATCTTCCATCCCGACGGGAACGCGCGGGGCCAGCTCGCGCGCTTTCCGATGCTGCGACAGCAGGAACAATTGCCCGACGGAACGCCGCATCTGTCGCTGGCCGATTTCATCGCGCCGGCCGAATCGGGATTGACTGACTTCGTCGGCGCGTTTGCCACGACAGCGGGGCTGGGTGCCGACGCGCTCGCGCGATCCTTCGAGCAACAGCACGACGACTACCACGCCATCATGGTCAAGGCACTCGCCGATCGATTTGCGGAGGCGAGTGCGGAATGGCTGCATCAGCGCGCCAGGCGTGAGTGGGGCTACGGCGCTGACGAGCAGCTCACGCAGGCCGATTTGAACGCGGAACGATATCGAGGTATCCGGCCAGCATTCGGATATCCCGCATGTCCCGATCACAGCGAGAAAGGGCGCCTGTTCGACCTGCTCGCCGCCGACCGCGCCGGGATGGCGCTGACCGAGAGCTACGCCATGACGCCCGCCGCGTCGGTGAGCGGCTTGTATTTCGCTCACGAGAGGGCCCGATATTTCAGCGTCGGACGGATTGGCCGCGATCAGGTCGAGGACTACGCACGACGCAAGGATTGCGGCATCACGGATGTAGAACGATGGCTCTTGCCGAATCTCGCGTATGAACCATGAGGCTATAGAATGAATGAGCCGGCCTGACCTGAACCGTGAGGGCCGGAGCCCAGATCGACGGCCGAACACCCAGACGCAGAGCCAAAAGCCTTGATGGAGTATCTGATCAAGCAATACCCCCTCGAGACCGGTGCCCTCGAGATTCAGTACATCGAAGAGTATTTCGGAGAATTTCCGCGCAAGAAGACGGCGGCCGAGATCGTCTCACGCTTGCAGAACCGGGAATTTCTCATCCTGATGGCCGAGGCCCCTCTCCGGGATGATCCCGGCACGATTGTGCCGGTCGCGTTCAAAGTCGTTCACGAGATCCGGAACGACGAAACCGAACCAAAACTTGCCGATCTCGTCGCCCGACTGAGGAACAGTGTGGTCTTCGAGGATCGCAAGGTGCTCTACAGCTGGGTGGGAGGGACGCGTCGCGACTGGCGCGGGCAGGGTCACTTCCGCGCGCTGACCGAGGAATCCGAAGTGTGGGCCCATGCCGCCGGGTTTCACGAGGTCGTCGTCAAGACCAAGAATCGCTATTACGACATGCGCGGCACGCTTGACCAGCTCGAATTCAACGTCATCAAGTACGAGATCCACCCGACGGACAACCGGGAGTCGAAGGTCTATCTGAGCAAACGGCTGACCTCAGACGTCCTGCGCGCGCACACCAGCAGTCGACGGGTGGTCGTCGCCGATTAGTCTGAGTTTCAGGCCTTCATCCGATCCATCAGCCGGCGCAACGCGCGCGTGACCGCCATCCGCGCTCCATCGACGGTCCGCATGTTGAAGCGCTGCGCGATCTCTCCGAGATTCCACTGAGCCTCGATACGCGCCACCACCATCTCGCGGTCGCGCGGGCTCATTTGCACGAGCACCGCACGGTAGCGATCGTAGGCCTCGGCGCGAACGGCTTCCTCGAGCGGCGAAGCCATCTCCGAGGCCAGGTCCTCCGGCAATTCGGCAGGTGCCGGATGGCGACCGATGCGGCGAATCTCGTCGCGGATTCGATTGATGACCGATTGACGCAAGTACGCCTGCATGGCACCCACGTGTCGCGGCTCGAACGTATCGAGGCGCCGAAGAACATGCAGCACCGTTTCCTGGACCAGATCTCCGGTATCCAGCGATCCACGTGCCGCCGGCGGCAGGCGGCCATGCGCAAACCGGGTCAGGCCCGGGATCGAGCGTTGAAGCAGCGCTTCAACAGCCATCCGATCGCCTTCGCGTGCGCGAACGACCAACTCAATCGTCGGTTCGTCGCTGAGGAGCGCGCCGTCGCCATCCCTCTGCGGTGGCGGGCTGGACTTCTTGTTGGACGGATCGTTCACCGTGGTGTGACTCGCAGCGATCATAGCGGGAAACTCCCTACTAGCAGTTAACGGGTTTCATCTGACGATCGAACTTACGTGTATCCTCAGGAAACCCCCTGATGCTCGGATACCTCGTCAGTCATTACCGCATTACCGGCAAGCTCGGCAGTGGCGGTATGGGCGTCGTTTACGAAGCCGAAGACGTCCGCTTGCCCAGGAAAGTCGCGCTCAAGTTCTTACCGGAAGAATCGACCGACGATCCCGATGCCGAGCGCCGATTCAAGCGCGAAGCCGACACCATCGCACAGTTGAACCACCGGAACATCTGCACGATTTACGAGATCGATCGCTTCGAGGGACGCGCGTTCATTGCGATGGAGTGCGTGGAGGGCGTGAATCTGAAGACCTACATGGCGCGCCACGAGCTCTCGACGTCGACCATCGTCGCGATTTCGCTTCAGATCGCGGCGGCGCTTGCGTCGGCCCACGCGAAGGGGATCGTCCATCGCGACATCAAGCCGGGCAACATCATTGTGAGTGAGGACGAACAGGTGAAGGTCCTGGACTTCGG
>JBKPNV010000276.1:0-13527 GCA_046732795.1 Acidobacteriota bacterium | reverse complement strand
TCGACCTGTTTGCGCGCACGTATTTTCCGGACCGCGATCCGATCGGGCGTCGTGTGCAGCTCGGCGGACGCAGTCCAGGAGACTTCGAGACGTCGTTTCCGCCGCTCGGACAAATGACGTTCGCGGTCCGCACCGACGCAGACCCGCTGCAGTACGCTTCCCTCGTCCGCGAGACCGTGCGCCGCGCCGACTCGCGCGTGCCGGTGATGAGGATGCGGACACAGAAGAGGAACTCGAGCAGGCGCTCAATCAGGAAATCATTTTCGCGCGTCTGTGCATGGCGTTTGCCCTGCTCGCGCTGGTCATGGCGTGGATCGGTCTTTATGGGACGATGGCGTACGGCGTCACGCGACGGACTCCAGAGATCGGGATTTGCATCGCACTGGGTGCGCGCCAGGGAACTGTGATGTGGATCGTGCTCCGGGAAGTCTGTGCGCCGGCAGCAATCGGGCTGATGATCAGCCTGCCCATCGCGCTGCTGGCATAACGACTCGCGCAGTCGTTCCTATATGAAGTCGAGCCGAACGATCCGTACGTGATCGTTTCGGCCATGAGTGTGTTGGTGCTCGCGGCGCTGCTCGCCGGCAGCGGACCAGCGCGGCGCGCGGCGCGCATCAGCCCGGGATTAGCGCTGAGCGCCGACTGAAACCCTCTCTCGCTATCGGGGTAACGGCTTCAAGGCCGGCGTTGCGCCCGCCGGCAGCGGTGTCCGGCCGACGTTGAGCGCCATCGAGATGAGCGAGTAGAAGCCGTTGACGCCGACCAGGTCCATCACGCCCTGCTCGCCAAATCGTGCGAGCGCGCGGGCATACGTCCGATCGCTCACGCCGTGGAGGTCGTTCAGCTCACGGCCGAACTCGTAGATGATGTCCTGATCGTCAGTCATCTTCTCCGGGCGCCGGCCCTCGGCCACCGCCTGGATGATCTCTTCCGGCAGCCCGGCGGTCTTCGCGTCCGCGGCGTGCACGTACCACTCGTACTCCTGCGACCAGCGGCGCGCCTGCAGGATGATGGCGAGCTCGCTCAAGGCCCGCGGGAGGGTGTTGCCAAACCGCAGGTAGGTACCCATGCGCGCGGCGTCGATCATCAGTTGCGGGCTGCGGCTGAGCGGTACGAACGGGCCGAACACCTCCGTCATTCGCTCCTTCTGGAACTCGATGGCCGCGTTCTTCTGCGCCTCGGTCTGCTTGTCGGCAGGAATCGGCGGCATTCGATCCTGGGCGAGTGATCGCGACGCTCCCCCGTGCAGGAAGCCGACGGTACACACGCCGATGACACACGCGGTCTTGAGCCTCGATTCCATGCTCACGCTCCTTTTTGTCGATCAAGCCACGTAGTGTAACTACTCGAGGGCTCCGCCTGTTATCCCGCCTCCGCCCTCGACTCGTGATCGGCGGGTGCCTTATAGTTCTCGCCAGGTCCCAGTTCTCGGGGAGAGAGCCATGCCTAAGATCAGCGCCGCCACGCTTGCCGTATTGGGCGTCATCGGCTTCGTCTTCGTGGTCCAGGCTCAGGCGCCGAAACGGTCTCCCGCCAGCCGCGGAACGGAAGAGACCTATCGTCTGCCGCGAACGCCCTGGGGCGATCCGGATCTCGAAGGCAAATGGCCCAGCAGTCAGATGGCCGGCGTGCCGCTCCAGCGCCCCGAATCGTTTGGCACGCGCAGTGAACTGACGGACGCAGAGTTCGCGGCGCGTCAAGCTCAGGCTGCGCGCCAGGCGGTTGACGACGTGGCCGACTTCGATTTCGAGCACCCAAGCATACCGTTCGGCCAAATCGGCGGCGGCCAGTCGCCACCGCAACATTGGCTCGAGCGCGGCGAGCCGCAGCGCCAGGCGTCGTTGATCGTCGATCCGCCGAACGGCCGCATGCCAGCGATGACACCCGTCGCGCAGCAACGCGAAGCGCAGCGGCGCGCCGAGCGCGCGTCCCGGGGATCGGTGGACTCGTATACGGACTTCTCGCTCTACGAGCGTTGCATCAGCCGCGGTCTCACCGGTTCCATCCTGCCTGGCGGCTACAACAACGGCAACCAGATCGTGCAATCACCCGGATACGTGACGATTGTGAACGAGATGATCCACGAATCGCGCGTCGTGCCGCTCGACGGTCGATCGCACCTCGCGTCGACGATCAGAAACTACATGGGTGATTCGCGCGGCCATTGGGAGGGCGACACGCTGGTCGTCGAGACCACGAACTTCGCCGATCGCGCCGGAGTCGGATTGAACGACATCGTCCCCAGTGAAGCGCTCACGATCACGGAGCGATTCAACCGCACGAGCGCCACGACCATCAGTTATTCGATCACCGTCGACGATCCCATGACGTGGACCGCGCCGTTCACCATCCGCTACCAGCTCACACGCGACGACCGCTATGGCATGTTCGAATATGCGTGCCACGAGGGCAATTACGCTCTGCAGAACATCTTGAGCGGCGCGCGCGCCGGCGAGCGCTCGCCGGCGCAGACGCCCCAACGATCGCAGCCCTGAGCACCAGCGGCTCAGCACCAGAGCGCCGAAGCCAAGGCCCCGGCGTTCTCTGCGTTGGATCGCGCCACAGTCGACGAGTTCCGCCGGGGATGTCGGAAGAGACGCCTCGTCGCCGATCGCTTTCCGCCGCGCAAGCTACGATCGGGCAATGCGCATCTTTCGATCAAGTGATTCGCCGGTCGGCGCCGTCGATCCGGCAACCTTCCTCGGCCGGGCGACCGTCCAGCGCTTGGCCCATGACGATACCGACGTTCCCGTCGGCGTGTACCGCGTGACATTCTCGGACGGTGGACGAACAAACTGGCACAAGCACTCCGGTCCGCAATGGCTCTTCGTCATCGAGGGTCGAGTGCGCGTGCAAGCAGAGGGCGGCGAGGTGCAGGATCTCGAGGCGGGCGATGCCGTCGTCGTGGCCCCCGGCGAGCGTCATTGGCATGGCGCGGTTCCCAAGAGCTCAGGCACGCACATCGCCGTGAACGTGAACGCGGCGACGACCTGGCTGGAACCGGTGAGCGACGCGGCCTACGCGGGGTAACGGCCGCGGCTCACCTGCGGTTGTCGATTTCGTCCGGCTGCGCGGTGACCACGGCGGCTGGAGACACCCCGATCGCACCCGTGCCGCCGTACCGCGGCTGTCCAAGATCCGGGGCCGGTTCTCGCCGGCCCAACGATTCCGGAAGGTTCTCGTCGTAGGTGACGGTTCGCTCGTAATCGCGGTGCCACACGCGGTTGCGCGTGCGCTTATAGACTTGCGACGCGGCGTCTTTCAGGAACAAACCCGTCAACACGCCAAGCACGAAGGCCGAACTCGTGAGCACGACCGGGCGTTCCAGTTCCCGCTTGGGCATGATGCCTCCTTTGTTATGCAAGGAGTATTCAAATGCCACGCCGAGCCTCATTCGACTTGGTCGAGTTTACCGAGCACCTGCTCCGCCTGCTTGAGGTGGGCTCGGATGTCCGGCAACGTTGTGGCCGCCCATTGATTCACTTTTGCAGCGAGCGTGGGCTCGTCGGACGTAGCACCTGCGGCTTTCTTGCGGGCGCTGGCGTCGCCGCCACCCTTGCCGACACGCGCGGCGAGCATCTGTTCGACATCGCGGTCCCGATCGATCATGACCTTGATGAATTCCCGATCGAACTTTTCGTTGCTCAGCTTCGATAAGCGCTGCTGGATCTGCTGGTAGCTCTCATCCAACTTTTTCGGCCAACGTACTCCGGCGCCATACGCCGCATCCGCCAGCTGCTGCTGCACTTTCAAGTGGTCGTCGATCGTCGTCTGCGCGAACTGTTTCACGTCTGCATGGTGCGCTTTCTTTGTGGCCAGATGCCCGAGCTGGATTGCAACCATGTTGCTCATAGCAGCTCGAGCGACGAAGTCCTGATCAACAGCGGGTTGAGCGGTGCCTTGCGCCCCCGCCAGCGCGAGTCCGAATGTCACAACAAAACATCCAGCCGACGAGAGTGTTGTGCTCCAGCTTGAACTCATCTTTCCTCCTCGGCCCTTGAAGAGATGGGTCCGCGGCCCTGATCTCTGCAAGCGGGGGTCCGGATGCCGGCCGTGGCACGGCATCTTTGCTGATCCATACTGTGACCGGTCGTCTGTCGTGATCCGGATGCGAAGTCATTCGTGGTTTTGGGCGCTATGCATGGGGATATGCGCCGTGACCTACGCGCACGCGCAACAGATCGGCGCGACCGATCTGCTGCGCGGGCTCGCTGATCCATCGCGCTGGCTGATGTACTCGGGCGACTACACGAGCAAGCGTCACAGCCCGCTGACCCAGATCACGCCCCACAACGTCGCGCGCCTGATGCCTGTCTGGACATTCGAAGCGGGCGTCGGCGCGGGTTTCAGGGACAAATTCGAAGCCACGCCTGTCGCCATTGACGGCAACCTGTACGTCACGGGGCTCTTCAATCACGCATGGGCGATCGATGGCCGCACCGGCACGCTCGTCTGGCACTACGAGCGTAAGCTCCCCAACGACCTGCGGGTCTGCTGCGGCATGGTCAACCGCGGATTTGCCGTGTCCGGCGATCGTCTCTTCATGACGACGCTCGATGCACACGTGATGGCGATCGATCGAAAGAACGGGACGCCGGTTTGGGACGTGCCGATGGCTGACTATCGACTCGGCTACTCGTCGACCGTTGCGCCGCTCGTCGTGAAAGACAAGCTGATTGTCGGAATGGCGGGCGGTGAGCTCGCCACTCGAGGCTTCCTCGACGCCTACAGTCTGGAGACGGGCAAGCGGCTCTGGCGGTTCAACACCGTTCCTGCGCCCGGAGAACCTGGCGGCGACAGCTGGCCCGCCGGTCACTTCGAACGCGGCGGCGGCGCGACGTGGATCACCGGCTCGTACGATCCCGAACTGAATCTTCTGTACTGGGGCATCGGCAACCCGAACCCGCTGTTCTACGGCGGCATTCGCAATGGCGACAACCTGTACACCGCATCGGTGGTCGCCCTCGACGCCGACACCGGGCGCCTGCGATGGCACTTCCAGTACACGCCTCATGACGAGCACGACTGGGATTCGAACCAGGTGCAGGTGCTCGCCGATCTCACCATTGGCGGACGTGCGCGTAAGACGCTCATCACGGCGAATCGCAATGGATTCTTCTACGTACTCGATCGCACGAACGGCGCCTTCATCCAGGCCAAGCCCTACGTGACCACGACATGGGCGAAAGACGTCGACGCCAAAGGCCGTCCGATCGAGTTGCCCAGTCAACGGCCGACACGCGAGGGCACGCGCACCTGTCCCGATCTGGCCGGCGGCAGCAGCTTCACGTCTCCGTCATTCGACCCGGGACGGCGCCTGTTCTTCGTGTCGGCGCGCGAGACGTGCCAGGTGTTCACGAGCTCTCCGCCCGCCAGATACGAGCTCGGCGACTTCGTGACCGGCGGCGGCACGCGCGAGCGCGGCGGCACAGGCGCCCTGAGAGCCATCGATCCGGTGACGCTGGAACGCAAGTGGGAGGTCCCTTATGGGGGTCCGTCCTATAGCGGTGTGCTGTCGACGACGAGCGGCCTCGTGTTCGCGGGCGATCACGCGGGGACGCTCATGGCCGTGAACGCGGATAGCGGTGAGGTGTTGTGGCGGCATCGACTGCGCGGCACGTTCTGGGGCGCGCCAAGCACGGTCATGGTCGACAAAAAGCAGCTTCTGCTCATGTCCGCGGGAGACACGCTGACGGCATTTGCGCTCGCCTTGTCGCCAACTCCGGCCAAATGACGCATTTTCGACGGCGGTCTCGGCACTGTGGTTTCTTACGAGCCGTGTCCTTCGTCCCTGCGCCTGAGTGCCTGGTCCGTGCGTGGTTCCTGGTCGTTGGTCCACGTTGCTGCGCGAGGACCAGGGACCACGGCACGGATTAAGGACGAAGCACAAAGAACCGCGGATTAACGAAGCGCGCTACATCGGTTGGAGAAGCGCTAGAAACCGACCGCGACATCGCGATCGCGGTATCTCACGACCTGCATCTCGCGACGATCAGCGTCACATCGTCGCGCTGCTGGTCGCCGCTGAACCGCTGTACTTCCTCGAAAACGGTGCTCACGATGTGATGCGGGCTCAGGTCGCGAGCGCGTCGCATCACGTCGAGTAGGCGTTCCTCGCCGAATTCCTCATCACGTTGGTTGAGCGCCTCGGTGATGCCGTCCGTGTAGATGGCGAAGAGATCGCCCGGGCTCAGTTGAATTTCCGCCGTCGCGCACTGCCATTCCGCGAACAACCCGAGCACCGTGGCTGTCGATGACAGGCGTTTGACCGTCCCGTCGTTCTCGACGACGAGACCGGGAAGGTGGCCGCAGTTCGCGTATCGCAAACGGCGGGTCCGATCGTCGAATTCCGAGTAGAACAACGTGGCGTATGCGTTGTCGGCCGTATTCTCGTAGAACAGGCGGTTCACGGATCGGAGCAGCTGTTCCGGTTGCTCCACGGCGGTGGCGCACTGGCTGCGCAGGTTGGCCTGGAGGTTGGCCATCAAAAGGGCCGCGGCAATTCCCTTGCCGGCGATGTCGCCAAGTACCAGGGACAGCCGCGCCTGGCCGAGATCGAGAAAGTCGTAGTAATCACCGCCGACGTGGTGCGTCTGAATGCAGGCGCCGGCGTACTCCAGCGAATCCAGTTCGGGCACTCGCTGTGGAAAGAGCCGGGCCTGCACCTGCCTGGCGATCTCCAGTTCGTGGGCGGCGCGCCGCTCCATCTCCTGCTGTTCAGCGGCGGCTTTTCGCTGTGCGTTCACGGCGCGGCTGACTTCGTCGAGACTGACGAGCGCGAACGAATTGTGATCGATGTCCTCGAAACGCGCGAAGACGCCACCCCATGCCGTGCCGTGGTCGTCAGACGTGGGTGCCGGCGATCCGGCTGGTTCATAGGCAACGCGCCGCAATCGCGGCGTGCCGCGGAAGCGGACGCCGCGGCTGCGCCATTCGCGGTAGGTCGCCGGCAGGTTTTCGGTGACGAACACCACTTGCGTCGCACGGCCGATCAACTTGGATTGCAACGAATGCGGCGGCGGCTGAATCAGCGTCAGCACGGTCGATCCGTCGGGTGGTGCGACCGCCACCAGCCGCTGACTTGACTCGACCTGCGCGTCGAACGCGACCTGAAATCCAAGTGTGTCGATGTAGAAACGAAGGCTCCGCTCCTGATCCCTGACGTAGATGTTGACCGCGTGCATCCGCAGGAACGGATCGCGCGCGCCCTGCTCCTCAGGCACAGTTCCCCTCGTTGACGATTCCGCCATCCTCCTAATGCGTCATCGCGTAGAGGATGACGTTGATCCCGAGCGCATAGCCGTCGATCGAGAACTGGTAGAAATACGCTGGATCCTCTGTTTCGCGCTCCCAGGAATTCGACACGTCGGTGTTGTGGGTCATCACCGCGATAATGTGTCTCTGCGTGTCGCGGATCGCGCGGAAATGCGGCACCGCTGTCTCCTCGCCACGCTCCGACGTTGTGCTGCCGCGGACGGCCCGCCAGAAGCCGATGCCGGTGACTTGCGGAATCTTTTTCACCACGGCCATCGAGTTGAAGATCGGATCACTGAGCGGGACGTCTTCAATCGAATACTCGTTCGCGGGCATCGCGCGTGCCAGCTCGCGCGACCACTGATCCCAGGCGGCCTCGCCCCAGAAGTCATCGACCCACAGGAAGCCGCCCTTCTTCAAGTACAGGCGCAGCCCTTCGACTTCCTGCTCCGACAGCCCGATCGTGCCGACGTCGGAGGCCATCAGGAACGTGCACTGGAAAAGCGCCGGATCGCTCAGGCGAACCAGATACACATGAGGCATGCCCGGCTTGATCCAACTGACGCGTGCCTTGGTCAGCTCCGACAGCCGGATCAGGAGGTTGCGCTGAGCCCAGGGGTAATCGGTACGCCAGCCCGATCCGTTGGCCTCGCGACGGACGCTGGTGTAGAGGATGTGGCATCCGGCGGCATCGCGGTCGGGCCACTCTCGCGGTGGCAATTCCGCCGGGTCACCTTGCTCACCGCGCAACGGGCCGAAGCCGGAAAACAAATTCTGCGGCAGCTTCGCGTAGGCGTAGCCAGCGATGAGCGTCAGCATCGCCAGGCAGGCCGCCGTTCTGACATATCTACGGGTAACCACCTGCCTGTTTGCCTTCCGCCGACGCGTCGGCGTCGACCGCAGCCCCGTCGGCCGCGTTGGCGATTATCGCCGATCTGGTTCTCATCATGTCGCGCTTGCCGGTATGTGCCTCGAAGATGTAAGGATTGAGTATGTATAGAGGGGTCAGACCCCGAGGAGATGGATCGATGTTCAAGCGCGTTGTTCTCGCGGCACTTGTAGCGTCACTTGTCATTCCGTTGGCAGCGCAGGCACCCGCCGGCTGGAAGATGCGTCTCGACCGCAGCAAGAGCGCTCAGGATCCCGACGACAAGTCGGGCGTCACGTTCATGGCGATGGGCAAGGCCTTCCACGTCGCCGGCGGGCCGGCGGGTGTCTACTGGAATCCGTCGATGACGGCGGCCGGCAACTACACTCTCAAGGGGACGTTCACGCTGTTGAAGCCGAGCAATCACACCAACTACTACGGCCTCGTATTCGGCGGACAGGGACTCGAAGGCGCCGACCAACGCTACACGTACTTCACCGTCGCGCAGGACGGCACGTTCCTGATCAAGCAGCGGACGGGAGAGATGACGAGGGACATAAAGGGATACACGCCCAACGCCGCGGTCAAGAAGCCGGACGCAAGCGGCAAGTCAGTCAACGCACTTGAAGTGCGTGTCTCTGGTGACACCGTCAGTTACGTCGTCAACGGCACGGTGGTGCATACGATGCCGAAGTCAGAGCTCAAGATGCCCACTGATGGCGTCGTGGCGTTCCGCGTGAACCACGTGACCGAAGTGCAGGTCGACGGTTTCGAAGTGCAGAAATCATAGGACCCGGAACCGTAGGACTGTGCGTTCTGCGAAGGGATCGGACAGCTCGCCCGGTTCGAGGCTCGCATCGATTCACGTGTCCTTCGCGAGATGGTCGAGCAGAGGAGCGCGAAGGGGGATGGCACCTTCGGCAATCGGGGTAGAGACTAAAGAGAGGGCGACCCTCGGCCCTCGCACCGCACTCGTGTTTTTCAGCAAGCTGCTACACAGGGATCGCGGCTTGTAGCGAGTCGCATATCGCCGATGGGTGATTAGCTGTAGACTCTGCTCACGCCGGAGGACATCGATGAGCGCTCAGACTGTCCATCACATCAGGTCCAGTGGCATGCTCAGTGCGGCAGTCGTCTTGATCGTATGCCTCGCCGGCCGGCTCGCCGGCCAGACCGCGACCACGGACTGGCCCAGCTACAACCGCACACCCGCCTCGGATCGCTACGCGCCGCTCGACCAGATCAACAAGAGCAATGTGTCGGCCTTGAAGCAGCTGTGCGTCTACGACCTCAACGTCGACACCAACTTTCAGACCGGCCCCATCGTGGTCGGTCGCACGATGTACGGCACGACCGACAAGGACCTTTTTGCCCTCGATGCGGAGACGTGCCAGGAGAAGTGGCGCGTCCGCGAACCCGGTCCCTCAGTGGGGCTTTCCGTCAATCGCGGCGCGGCGTACCTGGACGGACAGCTGTTTCGAGGCAACTCGGACGGTGACGTGGCCAGCTACGACGCGCAGACCGGCCGCAAACTGTGGACCACGCACATTGCTGATCGGGAGAAGGGCGAGAGCGTTCCATCGGCACCTCTCGCCTGGAATGGGCTCGTCTTCGTCGGTACAGCGGGAAGCGATGTCTATGGCGTGCAGGGACGCATGTACGCGCTCGAGGCAGGCACCGGCAAAGTGGTGTGGGAAACCTACACCGTGCCGACCAACGCCCCGCAGCCGGGCAACGAGAAGATGCAGGCGCAGGCGAAGCTCACGTGGGGGAATGAGAACGGCGTCCCGATAACCGGCGGCGGAACCTGGTCCACCTACTCGCTCGATACGCAGCGCGGCCTCCTGTATCTGCCGACCGGCAACCCCGGTCCTGATTTCACCAACGACGTTCGTCCCGGCGACAACCTGTACACCAACTCGGTCCTGGTCCTCGACGCCAGGACCGGCATCTATCGCAATCACTACTCCCTGGTTCCGGCTGATTTTCACGACTGGGATCTCTCCGCCGCGCCCGTGCTGGTGACGACCAAGGGAGGCAAGCGGGTAGTCGCGGGCGCACCGAAGGACGGACTCCTCCACGTCTACGATCTCGCGACCGACAAGAAGCTCTACGCGGCGTCCGTGACGACCCGTGAAAACGCCGATGTGCCGCTGTCGACGAGGCCCACGCGGTTTTGTCCAGGCGCAGCCGGGGGAACCGAGTGGAACGGGCCAGCCTACAGCCCCGACACGAATCTGTTCTACAGCGGAACGGTGGACTGGTGTGTCACCGTAACGCTCGATCCGGCCGAGCTCGCCAAGAAGCCCGGTCAGTCATGGACCGGCACACAGCTCGCGGCGCAGTTCGGCGTACGCGATCTCAATTGGGGCGGATGGATGACCGCGGTCGATGCCGACAGCGGCCAGGTGAAATGGCGCTTCCGCGCCGGGGCGCCCGTCGTCTCCGGCATCACGCCGACCAAGGGTGGGCTCGTGTTTGCCGGCGACATGGACAAGCACGCGTATGCGTTCGACGCGGCAACGGGGACGGTGCTGTGGCGCGCCGATCTGCCGGGCGCACCCGGCGGCGGCATCATCACCTATGCCATCGGCGGAAAGCAGTACGTGGCATTCGTGGCCGGTACGCGGTCGCGCGTGTTCCCCGTGTCGGCCTCGAGCGCGAAGGTCGTCGTCTTCGGCCTGTGAACATGGAGCGCGCGTTCGGATGTGTCGGACAGCCAGACCGCGAGGACTCGTGATGAAACGCCGAAATCTGCTCGTGGCCGCCATGCTTCCGATTGTCATCTCGTTCACAGCATCCGCGCAGGCGCCGGCGCCGGTAACACCTGAGAGCCTCGTCGCTGCCGCGAAGCGCGCCGCAGGCACCGACTATGCCGGTACGTTCCTTCGCATCTGCGTCGCCCCGGACAACCTCGGTGGCGGCGGAGGCGGCGCCCGAGGTGCGGCGCCCGCGACTCGCGTGGTGCCCGATCGCGCCATATGGTACGCGCGGCCCTACAAGGTCTTCGACAATCTCTACTTCATCGGCACAAAAATCCACTCGTCGTGGGCGTTGACCACGAGCGACGGCATCATCGTCATCGACACGCTGTTCGACTATGCAATCGAGCCCGAGATCGTCGAAGGCCTGACGACGCTCGGCTTCAACCCGCGCAATATCAAGTACGTGCTGATCAGCCATGCGCACGGCGACCACGATCAGGGCGCGGCGCTGCTGCAAAGCAAATACGGCGCGAAGATCGTGATGGGCGCCGCGGACTGGGACTCGACGCTCGCGCGACCGGCATCCGCGCCGGGCGGCGTGCCGAAGCGCGATATCGCCGTAGGACCTGAAGGGCTGAAACTCAAACTCGGCGACACCATCGTGGACGTCATCGCGACGCCCGGCCACACTCCGGGCACGCTGTCGTACTTCTTTCCGGTCAAAGACGCGGGCCGGATGCTGACTGTTGCTTACGCCGGCGGCACGGCGTTCAACTTCCCGCGGCAGACCGCGAACTTCGCGATCTACCGCGACAGCCAGCGCAAGATGAGCGAGGTGGCCGACGCGGCGGGCGCCACCGTGCTCATGACCAATCACACCGAGTTCGATCGCGCATACGATCGCGTGCGCCTCGCGCAACTGCCGCGCCCGTCGGGCGAGAAGCATCCGTATGAAACGGACGCCGCCACCGTGCTGCGCTATTTCGAGATGTCGGGGAACTGCGCCGAAGCGCAGCGCCTGTTGACGAAGTGACGGTCACCGATCAGCGCGCCTTTCTCGGTGATGGAGCGGCCGCGGAGCAGAAGCTCGACTGAAGTAATCGCTGCCGTCGAGGTCAATCGAAGACGTTTTGACAGCCGAATTTGATCGTTCGCCTCCGGGACGGGGATCGCAATATTTGTTGGGCAATAACGCCTGGTCGTCGGATATATGTAAACACATTGGTTTTGGGCGACTCTCGCGGCATGCAGTTTGACTCTGAGGCCCGCGCATGAACTTACGCGCGTGGTTCGACAACCTCCGAACTGATGTAAAGCTTGCCGTCCGCAGCCTGCGCCGATCTCCTGGCTTTGCCGCAGTGGCACTCCTGGCCCTGACCGTCGGCATTGGAGGCACTACTGCGATCTTCAGCGTCATCGACGCGACGCGTACGCAAGCCATTCCGTACCGCGAGCCGCACCAGCTCGTGTATCTGATCGGCACCGCCCGACGTACGACAGTAGAAAGACGAGGCGCATCCTATCCGGATTTCCGTGATTGGCGCGCGCAAGTCACGCGCTTCGAAGATCTCGCCGCCTTCGACGGCCAGCTGATGACGCTGGCCGGGGCCGATGAATCCGAACGCCTCGCTACCGAGTTCGTCTCCGCATCGTATTTCTCGTTGCTCGGCGTGACACCGGCAGTCGGCCGGACGTTCAGACCCGACGAAGACGACGTGACGAAGCCGGTGGGAGTGGTGGTGTTGAGCGACAGTCTGTGGCATCGCCGGTTCAGTTCCGACCCGCATGTGGTTGGCCGTTCGATCACGCTCAACGGTCAGCCCTTCACCGTGATTGGCGTGATGGCGCCCGGATTCACCGGCGTGACCGACGAAGCGCAGATGTGGATTCCGTTCGCTCAATACGCGCCGCCGCGCACGATGGCCGATCGCGGCAGCCGCGGATTTACGGTCCTCGGGCGCCTCAAGCCTGGCGTGTCGCGCGAGGCCGCGCAGGCCGAGGTCGAGGCCATCGCCAGCCGGCTCGAGCGCGCGTATCCGAACACCAACGAAGGGCGCGCCATCGAGGTGAGCCCGTTGGCCACTGAGGTGTACGGGCCGTTGCGTCTGGCCCTCCAGGTTCTGATGGGCGCGATCGCGCTCGTACTGGTCATCGCCTGCGCCAATGTCGCGAATCTCCTGATCGCTCGCTCCGAGGTGCGGCGCCAGGAAATCGCGCTGCGTGTCGCGATCGGCGCCGGCGGCGGCCGGTTGCTGCAGCAACTCGTCACCGAGAGCTGTGTGCTCACGCTGCTCGGAGCGACGGCAAGCCTCCCCTTGGCCGCGGCCACCATCCGCCTGCTCGTCACGCAGGCTCCGGTGACCTTTCCGAGCATCCTGACGCCGGCTCTGGACGCGCGGATGGCTGCATTCACGACTGCGATTGCATTGATTTGCGGCCTGTGCATCGGCCTCGCGCCGTGGTGGCAAATTCGTTTCGCCGATTTGGTCGGCCGACTTCGTGAGTCGTCGCGAGGCAGCGTTGGTCCTGTGTCTCCACGACTTCGAAACAGCCTCGTGGTTGCGGAAGTGACGCTTGCGGTCGTGCTGCTTGTGAGTGCCAGTCTGATGATTCAGTCGGTGCGCAAACTGGCCAAAATCGATCCGGGATTCGATGCCGACTCGTTGCTGACGATGCATCTCAGCGTGCCGCGGGTCGCTC
>JBKPNV010000275.1:0-2675 GCA_046732795.1 Acidobacteriota bacterium | reverse complement strand
TTTTCAATGGTCCAGTGGTCCGGCGTCAGCCAGTAGAAGGCATGGATGCCCTTCTGCGGCATCTTGCGGATCACGAGATTGCGAATCGTCACGTAGTCGATGTCCTGGTTGTGCGCGCGGAACGCCGCCTGCGTCGAGTCGGTGGTCGACCAGTTCGAGCCGTCGAGGATGGCGCCGTACTCACCGACGAAGGTATTGCCCGTCTTGGGCGTGATGGAGCTGGTCAGATAGTGCACCCCCGCGCGCAGACAGAACGTCGTCGCGCCCGCATAGTTGTTGATCGCGGTCTGGATAGGCTGACCGGGCGTGATGTCGACGGCACCAGCCGGGCACGCAATCGTTGACTGCGGGCCATATCCCGACGACGGCGGCGGCGGTGGGGGTAGCGGCGGCGCTACCGTCGTTGTCGAACCGATCGCGCATTGTTTCGCGACGCCCGGCGCCGGATCACCGAATACAGCGTTGGTGCACGGCGTGCCGTCGGTCAACGTCTTGTAGGCATACAAGCCATTGGCGCCGTATCGCACTTGTTGCGTGCCGCTGAACGCGCACGTTCCACCTTCGCTCGCGCAGATCGTCCAGTCGCCCGAAGGTGGCTCCGGCGACGGAGCCCCGGCCGTTACTGTGAGTTTCACTGAGACGGTTTGGGGGACGGACGTTCCCCCTGTCACCGTGAAGATTGGATAGGTGGCCGAGCTGGTCGGCATCTTCCCCGCGACGAAGTTGACGGTAATCGTTCCGGAATTAGTGCCTTTGGTCTGAGACAGGCTCACCCAGGACGCGATGTTAAGGATCGACCACCGGAGCGCACCGCCTCCGGTCTTGCTGATCGTCACGATCTGTGAAGGCACGCTGCTGCCGGGTGCCGCCGAGACGCTCAAACTGGTCGGGTTTACGACCAGCGTTTGTCCAAATACCGACAATGGCACGAATAAAGCCGCGACAGCGATCAGTACGCGGGCACACGTGACGCAACGTGAATGCATGTACGGACTACTCCCAAAATGCGCTTGCGTACGGACGAGAAGCTGCATCCTTTGGGACGGACTACAGCTCCTGGAACCTAATTGGGGAACCGATTTACAACCCGGTGTAATTACGCGTCCGCAACTGCTGTACCAAGTGCTAGGCGGCCGCGATGCCCTTATGGTTCGCGAAAACTCTCACGCAGGAAACCAACAATGGCAGACAGATTTGCTTAGTGAGTTACATTTCGCGACAGACATGTGAGGCGGCGATCTGTGAGAGAACCTGGCAGCGTCGTTCAATGTCTTGCCCCGGCACAAAAAGATTCGCTCCCGCCTTCCGCGCGCGAGCGTATGCGATGTAGACCTCGATATCCGCGACAGACCCTGACACTGGTCCCGCGCAATGAGGACTTACGATGCAGGGCGCGGTATCAGCGCCTGCGAAAAGTTTTCCGTGTGATTGGGGGGAACGGCAGTCTAACACGAGAGACGCGCCAAGATCTGGTCGCCGTCGGCGATTTCAGTTCATCGTCCACCAGCCCAGCTGCGGATAACCGACCCTCACCTGAGGACGCGAGGCACTGATGCCAACCCGCAAGTGTCCTGCGTCGCGAGTCCACGCCGGTAGGCCTCCACGAGCCTGGCGGCGATAGAGGACCAGCTGAAGTGCGTTTCGGCGACACGCCGGGCACGCGCGCCGATAGTGTCAAGCTCTTGACGGGTCAGAGCGGCCGCCCTTCTGAAACCGTCGGCGACGCTCGACACAGTCGCGTCCACGACGATGGCCGCCTGGGCGCGTTCGAGTTCACCGAGTGGATCGGCCTCGCGAGTGACCATGCATGCCTTGCCGGCAGCGGCTGCCGCCAACACCGATAGCGAAAGCCCTTCCCATCGTGATGGATGCACGAACACGTCGGCGGCGGCGAACAGGTCTGCTCTCCCTTGTCCAAACGCAGGCTCAATGAAGACCACGTGGGACGAGATGCCGAGCCGTTCGGCGCGTTTCGCCAGGGTGCGGCGCGAGCCGCGCCAGTCGGGACCAACGAAGACCAGTGATGCCTCGACCAGCGCGGCGGCCGCGAATGCGTCCACCAGCACATCCAGTCCCTTGTGCCACGTATCCAATCGGCCGACGAACATGAACACCCGTTGGTCACGGAGTTGAGGGTTTTCGGCATACAGCGCGTCCGGTCGCAGTGCCAGAACATGACTGTCGGGCGGGAGGCCGTTCGGCACGATAACAACGGGCTGATTGATTGCACGGCGCCGGATCACCTCGGCCTCAGCAGGGCTCAGCGCATGGATGAATCGCGCGTCGTTCAGGTAACGCCGCTCGAAAAAGAAATCGAAGAGCGTCTTCTTCAGCCGACCTCGCCGAAGTGCCGCGCGGAACAATGCGCCATGCACTGTCACGCAGTAGGCGATTCCTGCGGCGCCGAGATGAGCCGCCAGCGCGATGTTCTCAGGTATATGGACTGAGTGAAAGTGAACGATGTCAGGTTGCCAGGCCAGAAGGTCTGCGGCCAGCGTCTGCTCGAAGTATCGCGAAAGCGCGCGCTGCCGCAGGGAGGTCCGAGATGCCGGGAGCGCAGGACTGCGACTACGTGAGGTCGGCTCCGCATCATCCCGAAGAACATTGATCGCGTGGTCATCCCTCGAGAAAACAGCAACGGCCTGGCCAATGTCGGCCTGTGCGCGGGCGAGGCA
>JBKPNV010000274.1:0-7669 GCA_046732795.1 Acidobacteriota bacterium | reverse complement strand
CGAAAGATCGGGCGTTGACCAGGTCCACGTCCGGAAGGGGCTGCGATTCGTTGCATGCGTCACCAGCCACACCGAGGCCACGGCCATCGCAACGATACCGCCAGCGTAGGCCATCACACGCGCGGATCCCAGCTTCGGCTCGTACTCGTATTCGACCTCAGTGAAGTCGATGCCCTCGGGACGATCCCAATCAGGCTGATGCCCGGGCGGTCGTGACGTTACGGGCGGCGGATCGCTGTGCGGCCGCAGTGGAAGGTCGTACTCGACCTGTTCATTGGTGTCTGACCCGTGAGGCCGTTCGACAGGTGCTCCGATCATGGCCGTACCCTGAGTTGCTCCTCGTGTGAGGACTGTGCTTCTTCGCGAGTCCGTTTCGAGCCGTCAGGCGTACTACTGATGAGTTGTGGCATTTACAGCGTCAGTCCTCGTTCACCCAGCAGAGCTCGACGAAAGGCGCTCGGCGAACCCCGGCGTTCCGACCCTGCCTGGTTGTGCATACAACGCACCAACCCACGCTCCAGCGTCGATCACTCCGAAACCGGCAAATCCCGGCTGACACGTGAAATTTCTACGCGCCCGCACAGCGGGACCAGCCATCCCAGCAATAATGGCCGGTCCCGTATGGGCTTGCCGAAAGCGGCGCCTCATGCGCCGAGTTTGTCTGCAAATCTGATTGGAGGCAAGTGAATGCGAAGTTGTCTGTGAGGGAGACCGCTTGTTGCAGTACTGACCGTTCTTCCTTCGACGGCGTCTGCACAGGCGCCGGCCGCGGACTCTACTCTTGGCAGTTCAGGCGCGGCGCTGCCTGGTGTAACGGTCGAGGCATGGTGGCTTGGAAGAATCCGACGTCGGTGGACCCACCCGCAGGCATCAATCCCGAAGAGCGGAGCCAACACGATCAGCAGCAAACTTCTACCTCTCCGGTGTCACGAAGGGTATGGTCAACTGCAGCGACGAGCTGAAGGAGGCTGGCCTCACGACGCGAGGCAAGCTGCTCAAGCAGTGGCGATCCGGTCAGCGCCCTGACCTGCGCTTCGCGAAGATCCTGCGTTTCCGCAGGTGCGCTGCGACGTCGGCTTTGACATCGTCAACGCGACGAACTCCGGTGCGGTCCTGACCTACAACCAGACGTTCAATGCGAGCCCGGCAATGCCATCGCAGCTA
This sequence comes from Acidobacteriota bacterium, assembly GCA_046732795.1. Taxonomy (GTDB): domain Bacteria; phylum Acidobacteriota; class Vicinamibacteria; order Vicinamibacterales; family UBA2999; genus Gp6-AA40. The sequence continues at coordinate 6,505 of JBKPNV010000274.1, read as the reverse complement.
TGGTTGCCAACGTCTGTTCTGACTCCGCGATTTTTCAACATCGGAGCGCAGATCAACTTCTGACGCACGAAGGCCATGACGATCACGAAGGTCACGAAGACTCATATCTCGTGGTCTTGGTGATCAACCGCGAGATCGTCCACTCCCATCCTGCGCTGTTTCCATAAACAAGAACTGAGTCCCAACGGTATAGTGTTTTTCGGGGACTCTGATGGGTCGGTTACCTGTGCTGCTTGTGTTCGTCGTCGTCTCCGGGTGTTCGGGCTCCTCCGGCAGCGCTCGTCCCGGTGGCGTGCCGTCCGCAATGTCGATCACCACGATGCCGAAGTTCGACGCAACAGAACTGCTCGACGACATCAAGGTGCTCTCGTCGGACGAATTCGACGGACGTGCGCCCGGGTCGAAGGGTGAAGAGCTCACGGTCAAGTACCTCGAGGACCAGTTCAAGAAGATAGGTCTCGGGCCCGGAAATACCGACGGCACCTACATCCAGGACCTGCCGCTCATCGGCATCACCGCGACGAACACGAGACCGTTGACGATCACCGGTGGCGGCAGGACGACGACGTTCCGATGGCGCAATGACGTGGTGGCGTGGACCACGCGGATGACTGCCACGGCGTCCATCGAGAATTCCGACTTGATCTTTGCCGGCTACGGCGTGACCGCGCCCGAGTTTAATTGGGACGACTTCAAGGATGTCGATGTCAAAGGCAAGACGATCCTCGTGCTGATCAACGACCCGCAGGTGCCGGATTCATCAGATTCGTCAAAGCTCGACGCCGCGCTCTTCAATGGCAAGGCGATGACGTACTACGGCCGCTGGACATACAAATTCGAGGAGGGCGCCCGTCGCGGCGCTGCCGGCATCCTCATCGTTCACGAGACTGGCCCGGCGGGATATCCGTTTTCGGTGGTGCAAGGCAATCTCCGTGAGCGGTTCGACCTCGTGGCTCCCGACAAGAACATGGGACGGGCCTCAATCGAGGGGTGGCTGACACTGGATGCGACAAGGAAACTGTTCACACAAGCCGGCTACGATTTCGACGCGCTCAAGAGGCAGGCGCTCACACGCGACTTCCGGCCTGTACCCCTCGAGCTGCGTGCCTCGCTCGGCATCCGCAACACGATACGGACGATTCAGTCGACGAACGTGCTTGCCAGGCTCGAGGGCAGCGACCCTCAGGTGCGCGACGAGTACGTCGTCTACACGGCGCATTGGGATCACCTCGGCGAAGGCGCACCTGTGCGCGGCGACAAGATCTACAATGGGGCGCTCGACAACGCGTCGGGCGTTGCGTCGGTGCTCGAGATCGCGCGCGGATTCACGACGGTCATGCCGCGACCGAAGCGGTCCATCCTGTTTCTGATGGTCGGCGCCGAGGAGCAGGGATTGCTCGGCTCACAGCTCTACGCGGAGCATCCGATATACCCGCTCGCCAAGACACTGGCCGTCATCAATTTCGACGGCATCAACCAGTGGGGACGAACGAAGGACATCACTGTGATCGGCATGGGCGCGTCCGATCTCGACGACTACCTCCGCGATGCGGCAGCCGAACAGGGACGCACGCTGCGTCCGGACCCGGAGTCAGAGAAAGGCTTCTACTACCGATCTGATCACTTCAGTTTCGCCAAGCAGGGAGTGCCTGCCCTCTACACGGACACCGGCGTCGACTTCGTCGGCAAACCGGCCGAATACAGTCAGCAGAAGCGCGATGAGTACACGAACAACGACTACCACGCGCCGTCCGACGAGATAAAACCTGACTGGGACTTAACCGGCGCCATTGACGATGTGCAGTTGCTGTTCACGGTCGGCTATCGCGTGGCCAACGCCGAGAAGTTCCCGGAGTGGAAGCCGGGTAACGAGTTCAAGGCGTCGCGCGACGCAATGCTGAAGAAGTAGCTCGCCCCACCATTACGGCACCCCCACACACGAGGAGACAGGATGACACGACAGGCTTTGTTACTTACGACTGCGACCGCATTGCTGATCGGAATTGCGGCCGGTTCGCTGGCCCAGCAGGCACCTGCGCCGGCTGCCCCGCAACCGTATTTCGTTGGCAATCGCCTTGGCCTGCCGATCAACCCCGCCCCGGACGGCGCCTTCACCCCGATGTCGAACAACGTCAAGGTCTACGGCGCGATCTACTCCGCGGAAAGCTGCTCGTATGATCCGACACGAAACGTCATCGTGGTGCCGAATCGCGGCGTCGGGCAGAACCTGCAGACGAACAACGCCTGGATCTCGTTCATCAATCATGACGGTTCGGTTCACACGGCCCGCTGGATCGGTATTCAGAATCCTGGCGACCAGCGCAGCAACATGACAACGCCTCTGGTACTCAACGAGCCGCTCGGCAGCGACATCGCCAACGGCGTTCTCTATCTTGCCGATCGCGATGGCGGGACGAATCCCAATGATCCAGTGGTCTCCGTCGTCCGGCGGTTCGATATGAAGACCGGCGCTCCGGCGGGCGAGATACGCGTTGAGAAATCAAACGGCTTCAACGACCTCGAGGCGGCTGACGACGGGACGATTTACGCGACGCAGACGGGCACGGGCGGACAGAACCCGGATCCGACGACCTGGCAGGTATGGAGGATCACGCCCGCGGGGCAGGCCTCGATCTTCATCCAGGGTGCTCCCCTGCGTCAGCCCAACGGGATCGCATTCGACGAGAAGGGCAACATCGTCGTAGTCAACATTGGCAACAACGAGGTGCTGACGTTCGGCCACGACGGGAAGTTGCTGAAGACGGAGAACGCCGTGCAAGCAGGCAACGACGGTCTGGTGATCATGAAAGACGGAACGAAATACGTCAGCAGCGTGACGCTTGGCGGCGTGTCGCGCATTCGTCCCGGCCGTCCTGCCGAGCTCATCGCGCAGAACATCCCGAACCCGGCATCGATGTGTTTCGACGCGGGCGCGAACCAGCTTGTCATCCCGATGAACGCCAACAACGCGATGGCGTTCATCCCGCTGAAGTAGAGACGCGTTCACGATTCGGTGCCTGACACCAAAACGTGAATTCACGATCTGGTGCCTGACACCGAAACGTGACGGCGGAGCGGGAACAGATCGCGCAATCGTGGTTCGCGCAAGTAGAGACCTCCCCATACGAGCGTCGCCACGTACGTTGGAAACAGGGTGTAGCCCAGCAAAGGGCTGCCGACGCGGACGTGAGTGGCGATGGCGCCGCCCAGATAGCCGGTGAGCAGCAGCGCCCCAAATACCGACGTGCGCGGTATCAGATGCAGAACGAGACACACGAGCTCGATCGCCCCGATCACGAACACGCTCTCCGCGGGGTAACCGAGCTCCGGCGTCCCTTGAACGGCCGGTGCCAGCCGCAATACTTTGAGCACCCTGTCAAAGGTCAGGAACAACGCGACCAGCGTCGTAGCACGTAACTGGCAATGAGCCGCTTTTTGTCTGATGCGTTCATGGTGACCGCATCATAGGCTCACCGCTGGGGCGCCGTTTTGTATAAAAACCACAGCTGCTTCGTCGCCCGAGTGATCTCGGCAGGCCTCTGACCGATGATCGCGTGAGGGACCGCGTCAGGTGCGGCTGGTCGCAATAGCCACGCCGACGGCCCGCCTGGCATCCGACCACCTTCCGTGGTCGCCGACATCGACGCGGGCCGTGAGTATTGACGTGGACACCCGCGAGATTACGTAGGCCCTCCAATAGGCTGGAGGTCACGTATCGAAAACGACCACTTGCGTGCGCTTGTCGATGGCATGCCGACTGCTACGGCACACGCGCAGCATGACGACGAGGCCTCGTCGTCACGTTCAGGACATGCCCATACTCTCGCGCGCGCTCGTCTCGGGATTGCTGCTTGCTGGCTCCATTCCTGGGTCTGCGCAGCAAGCAGTGCCTGCTGCACAGCCGGCGCCTGCGGCACAGGCGACAACCGCCGCACCGGCCACACGCGAAGAGGTCATCGCCAGCGAGCGAGCGGACAAGGTCGCCGAACTCTGGCCGGAGCGACAGTCGCCGATGGTGGATACCGTCAATCGGCTCGTGGAGCGCGGCTTCCGAGAAGGGCTCGACTCAGGGAAGGGCGGCAACGGTCCCCAGATCGTGTTGGGCGGAATGCGCCCCGGCCAGGGGTTCACGGCCGGCGTGGGATATCGGCGTTCCGATCTATGGGCTGAACGCCTCGGCTACCGCGGGACCGTGCGCGGCACATTCCAGGGCGCCTACATGTTCGATTTCAATGTCGATTTTCAGGGGCTGAAGACGGACCGTACGGCCGTCAGGTGGTACTCGAAATACGAGAGTTCCCCCGACATCGACTTTTATGGAATAGGCAATTCCACGCCCAAGGAGAATCACACCAGCTTTGCATACGACGATCTGACCACCGATGTCGACGCCTCGTTTCAGGCCGTTCGGCATCTCGACGTCGGGTTCACGACAGGTTATCTGCACGCTGATAGCGGTCGCGGCCATGACGACTTCACGCCGATCGACGAGCTCTTCCCCCCGGAGCAGCTTCCCGGATTCGACCAGGACACACAGTTCACGCGCATCGGCGCGTTCGTTGACTTCGATTATCGCGATTCGAAAACGGGTCCGCGCAGCGGCGGCGTGCTCGGGATGCGGTATCGCGAATACTGGGATATCGACAGAAAGACATTCGCGTTCCGGCAGACGGAGTACGAGTTCCAGCAGTACTTTCCCTATTACAACAAGGGTCGTGTCATCGCGATCCGTTCCGCCGTGGTGCTGACGTTCCCGAAAGAGGGCAATGAAGTTCCCATCTATCTCCAGCCTGTGCTGGGCGGAAACGATGACCTCCGCGGCTTTGGCGGGTACCGGTTCCGCGACAATCACTCCGTCTATGTCGGCGTGGAGCATCGATGGCATGCATCGAGCAACCTCGAGATGTCGGCATTCCTCGACGCCGGCAAGGTCGTCCCGCTCAAGCGGGACATCGATGTCACCGGCATGAACTACAGCGGCGGCATCGGATTCCGCGTGCGGGTGCGCTCCGCGATTGTCAGTCGCACGGACTTCGCCGTTTCGCGCGAAGGGTTCCGGATCGTCTGGACCTTCAGCGACATCTTCAAGACGCGGTGGTGAATCGATGAGGCCTTTGAGGCTCTTCGCCGTGATGATGCTGGTTGCCGCGACCGGGTCATCGATGCTCGCCCGGCAAGCGAGACCTGCCGCTGCGGCGCCTGCTGCGCCGGCTCCGCAAGCAACGGCCACGGCAGGCGGGCCTCGCTTTTATCCCGACGATCCGATCCGGGTCGAGCCCGCGCCGTTACCGGTGCCCGAAGTGAAGGCCCGTGCCCTGAGCGAAGTGCTCGAGCAAATCAAGAATTCCCTGCGAAAGACGGGTGAGCGTCATCCCGCCAACGGTGTCATTCCCGCGCGAGCTGTCAATACGCTCGGCGAAGTCATGGACGGTGAGTGGTACGTCAACCGGCACGGCACACGCCGGATGACGATCGAAGAGTTACAGCGAGGTCCAGGCAATGCCAGCCCACCCGCAACCGGTGCACTACAGGTGCTGGTCGTCAAGACCTTCGGGCTGAATCCCGGTCTGCTGATTGCCGACAGCAAGAACCAACTCTTTCTGCTGCGCTTCGATCCACTTGGCTACGACGGGCTTGCGACCGGAGCAGAGATGGTGACGTCGCGGCTGTTCTATGCGCTGGGCTATCACGTCCCCGAAAACTACATCGTCAACTTCGCGCGCGCGCAGCTTGTGGCCAATCCAGAAGGCCAGGCCATGTCCAGCTCTGGGCGACCGCGTGCGCTCGTCAACACCGACATCGACTTGTTCCTGCGAAATGTGCCGGTCGGCGCGGAGCAGACCTACCGCGCAGTCGCGACGCGGCTCCCGGAAGGACGCGGGGCGCTGCTCGGGCCGTTTCAGATCTGGGGCACGCGGCGTGACGACCCCAATGACACAGTGCCGCACGAACACCGGCGCGATCTGCGCGGGTTGTCGGTGTTCGAGGCCTGGGTGAACAACGCCCACGCCCGCGCGGTCGGGACGCAGGACATCCTTACCACTGTCGGAGGCGTAACGCGGATCCGGCATTACCTCATCGACTTCACCAGATCGCTTGGCAGCGGCATCCAGGGTGGAGCAAAGCTGTCGTGGGAAGGCAACGAGCCGGCGCTGCCGAAGCTTAACGAAATCGGGCGGAACATCGCGGGGATGGGCGTCGTGACGCCCGCCTGGATGAAGGCCAAATATCCGAATCTTCGCGAAGTCGGATCATTCGAGGCCAACACCTTCGATCCGGAGGAATGGTCGACCAACCATTCGATCGCGCCATTCGCGAATCGCCTTCCTGACGATGCGTTCTGGGCCGCAAAACGCGTCATGGCGTTTGCCGATGAAGAGATCCGGGCTATCGTCCAGACCGGTCAATACAGCAAAGAAGGCGAGGACTGGATCACCGCTGCCTTGATCGAACGACGCAATCGAATTGGCCGCACGTTCTTTGCGCACGTCCTGCCGCTCGACCG
>JBKPNV010000273.1:0-3996 GCA_046732795.1 Acidobacteriota bacterium | reverse complement strand
GATTGTTCGTTGCCCGATAACAAAACCAAAAAACACAACAAGACACACCGATATTCTCGCGAGGCACACGTGGCCTCGCCTCATCATTTGGGGCACTGTTGAATTCCTTTTGAATTAAACCGGGAGGGGACCGGCGGAGTCAGGAGTAGGTTCGCAACCCGGATGCCACCTCTCGATCGGCGGGTTCCCGTCTGAAAAGCAACCTCAGCTTGCACTAACCTCGTCCAGAGGTGGACGGATTCCGTGCACTCAAAGGTGTCGGTTACACGACGGCCGATATCTCAGTGCGCCTTAGGCGTATTCTTCGCGAGTGGGCATTTAACGTCTGACACTCCATTTTGCGCGATGCTGACTGAACCGTTGATAAAATCGTTCTTGGTCCATGGCGAGCGAACCAACAATCGACACACATTCCTTATTTGTTGAGCGCGATAGTGACAGGAAGATTCGCCATCGCAACAAGCTCTACTATCGAGTCAATCATTGGCCGATCTGGATATTCGTCTTCTTCATCGCGCCAGGGCCGTTAGTGTTCGATTTGTTTGAGCGCGGGTTCGATCACCGTATGGCAATGTGGCTTGCCGCGGTCCTCGCCGGCACCGCGATCGCTGGCCTGGCTGGAAAGCTTCCGGGTTGTGAGGAGCGGCCCTACATCATCCGGTTCACAGAGGATCGACCCAATCCTCTCTATCGACGCGTCTGCTACACGATGGCATGGGGCGAAGTGGTGGCATTTGCCCTCTTGAACATCGCGGGCCTGGCCTACGCGGCATTGACAGGCGAGTGGCGCCTCAAGCAGCTTTACGAGTACGGATATTTTCCGATCGCTGGGACGATGTGGTGTCTCGGTGCGGTGGGTCTGCTTCCCCGCGTCAAGGCATCAACAAAGGGAGAGGGACACGAACGCCGTTACTTCTATGGTTCCGTCTGGGCGGTTGCGTGTGCGCAGCCGGTGTTGTGGTTCCTATGGAAAGTCCTGCCGCAAACGAGAGTCGCTGACAGCTTGAAGCTCGTTGTGTTCGTTGGCATCCTGACGGCGATCGGCAACATGGCAAGGCGAGGGCTGTTGCCTCGCACGCGTCCTATCGTTCCAGGTGAATGGGCCGTGTCGGATTAGTCACGCGTCGTTCTTGATATTCCGGCGAAGCTTCCGAGCACGAATTCGCCTTGGGCCTGCACAACGCGCTCGTCGGAATCGTCATTTGATCTCGCAAGTCGTACGGGCCTGATGCGCTCAGACACACCGTAATCGCAAAACTGAAGTCTCAAAACAGATCTGTCAGGCGCTGACGCGTGTCAGGGCAGTACACGCGTGCACAGTCTCGCGCTGAATCTGCATCAGAATGGATCAGAAAAGCAGACTGGCTCGTTGCTGCGCCGAAATTCATATTGGCCGCCTTCCAGCCCGACCGTATCCTGACCTCACCCCCTAGGCTGAGAAGGTCACTGCTATGTCACGGAAGAATTGGTATCTCGCTCATTGTGCCGTCGTCCTGGTGTGCGGGCTGTGCGTCGCGGCACCTGCTGCCGCGCAAGGAAAATCACCATCTCCGCAGCTTCTGGTGAGCGCGTCAACGGTGGTTCCACGCTCTCCGGGTCTCCTCGCGGCAGGCGTCGAGGTCGGGGGAGATGTGCTCTTTCTCGCCGGTGAGAACTTCGGGAGCGCGCCGACAGTGACGTTGGCGGGAGTGCCTCTGCAGATTCTCAGCGTGTCGCCGGACGGGACGCTGTTGAGTGCGCAGATTCCCACCCCGCTTGACCCGGGTTCCTATCTCCTGACTGTGTCTCGAGGGCCGGCCGCCACGCAGAACGCAACCTTTATCGTCGTCGTCGGATCAGGATCGAAAGGGCCGAAGGGCGACCCGGGACCGGCTGGGCCAGCAGGCGCGCAAGGTGCAACGGGGCCTCAGGGTGCGACCGGCGCGACGGGCGCTCAAGGTCCTGCAGGTCCGCAAGGCGCAACCGGAGCTCAAGGCGCCACCGGGCCTCAGGGGCCAGCCGGTCCTCAAGGACCGATTGGTCTCACGGGCGCTCAGGGACCAATCGGACCGCAGGGACCTGCCGGTCCTGCCGGACCCCCTGGACCTTCGGGAACGGGCGCAGGCGTCACGATGCTGGCAGCCTCGGGCCGTGGATTGCCAGTAATCGGTGGTGATTGGAGAGCCGTTGCCATGTTGGCCGCGCCTCTCGCGCTGGAGATCACGAGCAGCCAGCAGAAGGCGTTAGTGACGTCGTACAAAGCGCTTGGGTCGACCATCGGCGACGCGACCGACTTGAATCTGTGGATTTGTCGCCAGGACAGCGCGGGTGCGTTGACGAAGGTGGGACCTGGCGTAATGCAGCTCTCGTTGCCAACAGGCGGGATGCAGATCTATACCCTCAGCGCGACGCTCGAGAATCTGCCGGTGGGCACCTATCAAGTGGGACTCTGCGGCAGTTCTAACGACACTGACTGGGATCTCGACGAGTTCAGCACCACGATTGCGCTCGTCACGAACTAAAAGACACCGGGTGTGATTTCCGTACGGCTTCGAGGAAATCACACCCGGTGTCATAATCCGTCCACATGGCGGCGGCGATCGATGCCCTCACATCACCCACACTCAAGCACCTGCGTGAGGCATGGTGGGACGACGTTTTCACGGAGTTTCTGGCGGAGACGCTGAAGCCCAGACCTGGGAACCGCATCCTTGATGTCGGCTGCGGCGAAGGGCTTGCCGAAGTCGCCATCGGCCGCCTGCAGATTTCGCAAGTCCGGCTCGTCGGCGTCGATCTTGTCCTTTCAAAGGTGCTCAAGGCGAGTCAGGAGACGGCCTCCCACAATCTACGGGTCAAGTTTGCGGCGGCCGACGCCTGCCGGCTCCCATTTCGCGATGGCGTGTTCGATTCCATCTATTGCGTTGCCGTGCTGCAGCACGTCACCGATGTCGAGAGCGCCGTCGCCGAATGCGCGCGAGTAACGGCGCCGCGCGGGCGCGTCGTCGCAGTCGAGCCCGATAACAGCGCTCAATACGGTTTCAGCTCGACGCCGGCCGGTCGCCGCGCATTCGAGCTGTCGCGAACGTTCTTCAACGCGTTATCAGGGCAGCAGTCCGACGGCCGCACGTCGGCGATCGGTCCCAACTTGCCACGGCTCTTTTCCGAGCACGGTCTGGAGCCGCTCGAGGTGCGGCTCTTCCCTGTCTCACTGACCGTGCTCGGCCCGCCCGACGCCAGCGTATGGAAGTCACGACGAGAGGTCGTCGAGCGCGCCCTAGGCGCCGGCGCATCCGATGCGGCTCGATGGCTCGGACGCGACTATCTGGAGACGCTGACCGCGTACGAGGCCGAGGCCACGCGCGCGGGATCATCATTCGTCGAAATCCAACACACGATGCTCTTTGCAACCGTCGGTCAGAAAGTCGACTAGGTCAAAGGTCAAAGGCAAACGCCAAAAGTGTCTCAGGTACCGAGCACAAGGACCAAGGTCCGTGAAGGACATGAAGGGTGGGACGACTACGCGCCGTTCTACGACTGGGAGAATGCGCGGACGCTCGGCAAGCGCGACGTACCCTTCTGGCGGAACATCGCGCTGCACTGCGGCGGTTCCGTCCTGGAGCTTGGCTGCGGAACGGGTCGCATCTCGCTGCCGTTGGGGCGAGCGGGCGTACCGCTCGTCGGCATCGATCGATCGACTCCGATGCTCGCACGCGCGCGCACCCGCGTACGCCGGGCCCGGCTCACGTCGCGTGTGCGTTTGATCAGGGGCGACATCCGATTTTTGCCATTCGAGTCCGCCGCCGATGGGATTGTGTCCCGCCGCCCGCACGGCGAAGGCGGATTCTCCATGGTGCTCGCCCCGTACGGACTTCTGCAGTCACTGCTGCGCGATCGTGATCTCAAAGCTACGCTCGCCGAGGTCCGAAGGGTCCTGCGACCAGGTGGGACGTTTGGTATCGAGCTCGTGGCCGATCTTCCCTCGTGGAAGGAGTATCGGCAGCGTGTAAGCCTGAGAGG
>JBKPNV010000272.1:0-2341 GCA_046732795.1 Acidobacteriota bacterium | reverse complement strand
AAGAGTCACGCCTGAGCGAACTGCAGCAGCTCGCCGAGCTGGGTCGTTTTGCATCGGGAGTCGCCCACGACGTCAACAACGTCCTCGGCGCTGTGTTCTCCTATGTCGAACTCCTCGCCAGCGGGGCGGCTGAAGATACGGAAGTGAGCAGACTCGGAGCGGAGCTGGTCGCCATCGTCGAGCGCGGCCGAGACCTCACACAGACGCTGCTGACACTCGGCCGGGCGAACGCCAATCGCCCGAGTGTCATCAGCCCGGCCGATATCCTCCACACGTCGCTGGCGTTGCTTCGAGGGGCGGCGGGCCCGCAGGTGCGCGTGCAGACATCCGTCTCCTCCAACGTCAGTCGCATCCTGATCGATCCGCTTCAACTCGAGCGCGCGGTTCTCAACCTGGTGGTCAACGCGCGCGACGCCATGCCGCTCGGCGGCGTGATTACCGTGGAACTTCGCGAAGAGACGATCGGTCTGAGTCCCGAATACGGCAGCACGTTCGTCGTGCTCGAGGTGATCGATACCGGCACTGGGATGGACAAGACGACCCGCGATCACATGTTCGAGACGTACTTCAGCACGAAGGGGGGCAAGGGCAAAGGACTGGGGCTCGCAATCGTCAACCAGGTCGTCACGCTGGCGGGCGGTTTCATCCAAGTGGACAGCTCACCAGGAGAGGGCACGCATGTCCGCTTGTACCTGCCGCGGATTGCAGCCGACGATCACGTACCGACATGATCGGAATGCCGGTTAGGTCCGGCTTCCGTCTTCGCGCTGCGTCCTCTGTCAGGCGACAGACATATCTCCGACGTCGGGAACCCAGTGACCCGCGGCGCGCTTCTGCTGATAGCGTCGCACGAGCTCACCAGCGAGTGTCGGGCCGATCTCGCCGCGCTCGAAGTAGGACGTGTAATGGTCCTCTGGTAACGCGCCGCGCGCCTCCTGGCTGGCGCGGTACGCGAGTTGACGCGCCGCGGTAAACCGCGTCGCCGGAAGCGAGGGCGTTGCACCATCGGATGTCTCCACCCAGTTGCCCGGGTTGGCGCCGAGCTCCGATGCCAGCAACGCCGTCAGCCTGCCCTCACTCGAATCGAAGTTCGTCTGCGGGAACGTGACTCTTCCCACCATCACTTCGTGGCCGCTCTCCCATGCCCTCGTGAGATCCACTAGCGACGTGTCGTTCTCGTTGAGGAACCGAATCCATTTGAGATCGAACTCCAGCGGACCCGCACCCTGGCGCGCACGCCAGTCATCGGTCAGATGCGTCGCGCCACGTGTGGCTCCGGGGCGCGTCCGCACGTCGCCAGCCGGCACGAACGTGAATTTGCCGAGAACGTCGCGAGCGCGCACGATGCCGGTCCAGTACTGTTGATACGCGCTCGTCGAGCGCACGGTACGAAACGTCTGTGCGGTCACGTGCAAAGCGATGGCGGGAGCCCTGTGCCTCGCGTGCTTCACCAGACCCGCCACCAGCTTGGCCTGAGAGGCGAGCTGATCGTCGGCGCTCGACGCGTCAGCCGTTGCCTGCAGCAACGCGAGAAACTCCTCGGGCGTATCTGTGGGCGAGCTGGGATCGTTGATCGTGACGAAATCCACTCTCCGCCCGGTCGCCGTGCGGAACGCCACCATCAGCCCGAGAAAGTCCGCATTGGTTTCCGCGTGTGGACATCCAAGGCCGGTCGACATCCGTCCAATGCCGATCCTCGGCGCTGACGATCGTTGGAAGATGCCCAGGCCGTCCAGCTCCGCTGGCAACGAATCGGCAATCGCCAGCAGCACTTTCGAGGCCGCGAGTTGCTGCTGGTGCGCTCCGCGGTCGGGCATCGTGAGCCGCGGATGATTGCGAACCAGACCGCGCTGCACATCGGGAATCTGACGCGCGATCGCCTCGAGCGCTCGTCTTTCCTCGGGTGTGGGATCAAAGAAAGTCGGCATCAGGATCGCCCCTTCCGCTTCGATGCACTGCACCGTACCGTGTCATGGCGCTCCGCCGATCACCAGCGAAATCGCAGTACCTGGCCGTTGCCGTGTGCCAGGCGCTGGATCTTGCGTAAGCACCAGATCGGTCTCTGATTTGCTGGCCGATTTCACGCTGACACTGCCGACGACAAAGCCACGCCGGACGATTCGATCGCGGGCCACATCGCTCGCCAGGCCGGTCAGGGCAGGCACCTCTGAATCCTGCGCCGTCTTCGTTTCATTCTTGGGTTGCTGCGCCTGACGCGCGATTTGCGCCTTGCTGACCGCGGCCGCGGCAATGACCAAATCGATCGGCGTTCCCGGGTCTACGCGCTCGCCGGCAGCCGGATGTTGTACCGTAATCGTCCCGACGGCGCCACCTCCGGGCC
>JBKPNV010000271.1:0-11753 GCA_046732795.1 Acidobacteriota bacterium | reverse complement strand
ATCGCAGCCTTGAACGTGTCGAAGAATCAGGGCATCGACTTCGTCCAGCTGAAAGACGCCATGACGATCGACGGCCTCAGCCTGGGTCAGGCGGCGAAGCAGGTCCGGACGGCTCCGGCGGTCGTGCCCGTTGAGCCGACTGAGACGGGCACAGGCACTAACACCGGCGCCGGGACCGGTACGGGCACGGGTACTGGCACCGGCACCGCCACGAGCACGGGTACGAGCACAGGGACAAACACGACTGGCAGCACCTCGACCAGCAAAGGCAAGAAGTAGGGGACCGTCGTGATATATCGCGCTCTCCCCTCAGCGATCGCTCTACTCGTGACGATCGGGTTCGCGCTTCCTGGCGGCGCACAGGCACAGGGAAAGGGCCGCCCTAAAGCGCCCCGCGCATCCTCTCCAATCACCACGACGACGTCGACATCTGCGTCGACGTCGTCGCTCACGACACCGGAGGCGCTGGCGCCAGTGCCGGTCAGCACATATCGACAATTCGGCGCCTGGCTGGACGACGCCAGCGCGGCGGGACGTGGGCAGGGCTATACAAGCATCGCCGTCGGGCACTGGCGCATGCTCGGTTCCAGTCAGACGAACATTCCAATGCTGGGGGTCGGGCTGGGCGTGACCGATCGCATGCAAGTCAGCGCGAGCGTGCCGTTCTATCGGGCGCAATTCGACGGTGGTTCAGCGTCCGGCATGGACGATGTGTATCTTGGTACGAAGTACACGCTCGTGGATCCGACGCTGACCTTGAGTGAGTTCGGTATGGCCATCAGTCCAACAGTGGAAGTACTTAGCGCGGGCAATCCGGACGGCCGGATTCATTTCGCGCTGCCCGTCAGCGTGGAACTGCGACGACAACCATTCCGGATATATGGCTCGGCGGGGATCTTCACGCGCGGGTCGTTCTTTTCGGGCGCGGGGGTCGAATGGAGCGGGCGGAGCGGTATGGCACTGACCGGGGCGCTCACGCAGTCCTACTCGCTCAAAGATGACGCCGTGCTCGACGCGATGCGCATCGGCCGTCAGCGCCTCGACGTGTCGCTTGGCGTCGCCTATCCGCTGGCGACATCAACTGCTACATTCGTCAGCGTTGGCCGTAGCCTCACCAGCATCGAGGAGGGTGGCACGAGCCTGGCGTTGAGCGGTGGCATCTCGCTGAGATTCAGCACTCTTTCCAACCCGTAGACTCCCAGTTCAAGCTTCCAACTCCCAAGCGCAACGGCCGGCTGAATTCCGCGGGTTGGGAGTTGGAGATTTGGAGTTGAGCCATTCACCTCTTCACGTCTTTGGAATAAGCTTCCGTCTCATGAAGCTGTCCGTTTTCCGCGTGGCGACTGGTGTCGTTGTTGCCGTGACGATGACGGGTGCGGCGCAGGCGCCGCGCGGCAAGGATCTGGAAAAGCCTCTCGTCATCGCGAAGCAGGGAAGCTTCTTCGTCGGCGGTGAGAAGAAGACGCTTCCTGCCGCACCTGCGGGGCGCGGGGGCGGCCCTCCCGGTGAGATCACCATCAATCAGATGTACGTGCAGTACCAAGTGCCGCCGAACGGCGAACGGCACGTACCGGTCGTGATGGTGCACGGCTGTTGTCTGAGCAGCAAAACGTGGGAGACGACTCCTGACGGACGCATGGGATGGGACGAGTACTTCGTACGCCGCGATCGCCCGGTCTACCTCGCCGATCAGGTCTCGCGCGCGCGTTCGGGCTTCGATGCGTCCACCATCAATGCCGTGAAGGCGGGCACCGCCGCGGCGAGCCAGCTGCCAACCGTGCTGCAAGCGAGCAACCAGGTTGCGTGGACCGTGTTTCGCTTCGGCCCCACCTACGGCACGCCTTTCCCCGATGGCCAGTTTCCCGTCGAGGCGGCCGATGAGCTCTACAAACAGATGATTCCCGATCTGAATTCGCAGTTGCCCTCACCGAACCCGACGTGGACGAACATGGCCGCGCTCGCCGTCCGTTTGAACGGCGCGATCCTGATGGGGCACTCCGAGTCCGGTTTCTTCCCGCAACAGGCGGCGCTCATTGACCCCAAGGGGATCCGTGGATTGATATCCATCGAGATGCCGTGCGCCGACTTGAGCGCCGAACAGATTGCGACGCTCGCCAAAATCCCGAACCTGGTGATGTTCGGCGATCACCTCGGCGACGTGAAAGGCGGGCCGGCGAACTGGGCGGACTCGTTCGCCACATGCGAACGCTATGTGCAGCGGATCAGGGCGGCGGGCGGCGACGCCGAGATGATGCATCTCCCCGCGATGGGGATCAAGGGAAACAGTCACATGTTGATGCAGGATCGCAACAACCTGCAGCTCGCCGATCTGGTCATCGCGTGGATCGACAAGCACGTCGAAGCGCGACGCGCCGGGGGGTCTCGCTAACCATGGTCACGGCAACACAGAAGCGAACGGCCGAAGCGATCGTCAATATCTTCGAGACCGGCGAGGTCCGCGGCAACTACGGCAGCGTCACCGTCATCGCGGGCGACACGGGCCACTTGACGTTCGGCCGCTCGCAAACGACGCTGGGGTCGGGCAATTTATTCGACCTGCTCCAGCAGTACTCGAGCAATGCGGGTGCACGCTTTGCCGGCATGCTGGCGCCGTCCCTCACGCGATTTCGCGACAAGGATCTCACGCTGGATGCCGACATCCACGTGCACAACGTGTTGCGTGCCACCTCCGATGATCCGGTCATGCGTGACACGCAGGATGAGTTCTTTGATGCCCGCTACTGGAAACCGGCGGCTCGGGCCGCGGAACGTGTCGGGGTCATCACGCCGCTCGGCATGGCCATGGTCTACGACAGCACGGTGCACGGATCATGGGAAAACATCCGCGATCGTACGAATGCTGCCTGCGGGACCGTAGCGGCGGCCGGCGAGCGACAGTGGATCAGCCAGTACGTGACTGAACGCCGGGCATGGCTGGCCGGTGCGCGCGCCGATCTGCGTCCGACTGTGTATCGCATGGACGCGTTCCGCCGCCTCATGGAGCTGGATGCCTGGAGCCTTTCACTTCCGCTCGTTGTTCGCGATGCCGAGATCTCGCTGGCCTCGCTGTCGGCGAACCCACGCGGATGTTACGACGGTCCGGTCCCAGGCTCGCGCGTGCTGGCGGTGGAGTCTCCGCTGCAACGCGGACTCGACGTGAGGCTCCTGCAGCTCGGGCTGTCGCGGCACGGTGTCGACATTCGCGCCGATGGCATCTTCGGCCAGGGCTGTGCCAAATGCGTGCGGGATTTCCAGACGGCTCAGGGCCGGCCGGCGACCGGAAGCGCGGATATCTCAATGATCGCGGCGCTGGTCGCGGCCGTGTAGCCGCGATGTTTTCCGAGAGCTGGCTGCAGCGGTTTCGCGACCTCCTTGACGCCGACGCCGAGATGAAGGTCGTCGGCGACTGGTTCACGCTTGCGATGTCGCTGACGAGCGGCGACGATCGGTGCATCGTCCGGTTCGAGCGCGGGCGGCTGGTGCAGTGGTTCATTGCGCCGAAGCTCGGTGTCCCGTGCTCTTTCGGGTTCCGAGCCAGCCCCGACATCTGGCGCCGGTATATGAGCCAGCCACCGGAGCCTCTCTACCATGATGTCTTCGCGATGCTGATGCGCGTGCCCGGGTTCGTGCTCGAGGGCGACTCGCTGGTGGCGATGCAGCACGCGCGTGCGCTGCATCGCGCGATGAAAGTGCTGCGCCTGGTGGGTGCGGCATGACGGGCGCCCCGGCCCCGCTCGAGCCGATCGTCGGCCGCTACCTCCAGCTCCGATACCACGACCAGGAGTATCGAATCTTCTTCGAAGAAGCGGGTGAGGGTGTGCCGCTGCTGTGTCTGCACACCGCGGGCGCGGACAGCCGGCAATACCGGCACCTGCTGAACGATGCCGCCGTGACCTCACGCTTTCGCGTCATTGCGTTCGACCTGCCGTACCACGGACGTTCGACGCCGCCGGCGGGTTGGTGGCTGCAGAAGTATCGATTGACGACCGCGGATTACCTCGGGCTGACGCGGACGGTGTGGCAGGCGCTCGCGCTCGACCGGCCTGTGGTGATGGGATGCTCGATGGGAGGAGCCATCGTCCTCAAGCTGGCCGCTGAATATCAGCACGAGCTTCGCGGAATCGTCGGTCTCGAAAGCACCGCGTATGCGCCCGGCCGTTATAACGAGTACTTGCATCATCCCGCGATTCACGGCGGGGAAATGACGGCGTCGTATACCTACGCCCTCTGTGCACCGCAGAGCCCTGAAGTGAACGCCCGCGAAAACTGGTGGATGTACAGCCAGGCGGGCCCCGGAGTGTACGCGGGGGACGTGCATTATTACAGCAACGATTGGGATGGCCGCGAGGACATCACGCGTATCGACACGCGGCTGTGCAAGGTGTCGCTGCTCACCGGCGAATTCGACTACTCCTGCACGCCGGACATGACGCTCGCCGTCGCGGCGGCGATCCCGGGCTCGCGCGTCACGGTAATGAACGGCATCGGGCACTTTCCGATGATCGAGAACTACCCGCTGTTCCGCGACTACCTGCTCGCCGAGCTCGCCGCGATCGTCCCGGCGACCTCATGATGACGAGGCCGCGCGCGCGCGGGGCGCGGACGCTCATCAGGCTCGCGCTGGCGGTTGTCCTGTTCGGCCTCATCAGCCACACGCTTGCCGATCCCGATCTGTGGGGTCACGTATGGTTTGGCGGTGAGACGCTCTCGACCTGGAATCTTCCGCGGAGCCATTCGAATTCGTTCACCGCAGACCGGCCGTGGATCAATCACGGCTGGCTCGCTGATTGCGTGATTTACGTTGCGTACGCCATCGGCGGCGGGCCGGGTCTGGTCGTCCTCAAGATGACAGTGGTCCTGCTCATGCTCGCGGTCGTGTGGAATGCATTGACGCGCGAGCAGGTCGACACGGCTTCGCGCGACCTCTTGATGGCGCTGGTCGTCATCGGCACGTTTCAACAGGCGCACCACGTACGTCCGCAGATTTTTTCCGTGGCGTCGTTTGCCTTCATGCTTGCCATCCTCATCAAGGATGGACCGGTCGCACGGTTGTGGCTGATTCCGCCTCTCTTTGCCTTATGGGTCAATCTGCACGGCGGATGGATCGTCGCTGGTGGCGTGCTGGCGATCTGGTCCGTGCTGACGTTGCCGACAGCGGTGTCGACGCGCGAGAAAGGCGCGTTGTTCGTGATCGGCGCGCTTGCGCTCGCTGGTACGCTCGCGAACCCGTATGGCTGGGGCATGTGGGAGTTCCTGAGATCGACTGTCGGCTTTGGCCGGGAGGAGATCACGGACTGGCAGCCGTTGTATCGATTGGGTGCGCCGTACGTGGCGGTGTGGGTGTTACTCGTCCTGCCGGCCGCGGCGGGACTATTCCAGTCGTGGCGTGGTCAACCGGAGTGGCGCCGCCTCGTGGTTGTCGTGCTACTGGGCGTGGCATCGTTGCAAGTCGGGCGGCTCCTGGCATTCTTTGCCGTTGCTGTTGTGATGCTGCTCGGCCGGGACATCGCTCGATTTCTGAGCGCGCGACGGCAGACTGCGATCGCCCCTGGGCAGCAACAGAGACCACCGGCGGCGGCGCTGGCTGTTGTCGTCGCGGCGGCGTTGATCATCGGTGGAGCGGTCGCAGCTGCGAGCAACGTGAGTTGTGTTCGCATGGGCGAGGAGTACCCGGAGCCTGAGATCGTCGCGATGGCGAAGCAACGGCAGGTGCAGGGCCGGCTGGCGGTGTGGTTCGACTGGGGCGAGTACGCAATCTGGTACTTCGCGCCGGCGCTGCGTGTCTCGATCGATGGCTGGCGGGAAACTGTCTACAGCGATGAGATGATGCAGAAACACCTCAATTTCTACTATGTGCCGGCATCACGTGAAGGGTTCCTGACCGAGCTGCGCCCGGACCACATCTGGCTGCGTGCCGACCTGCCGGTGGTGCCGAGCCTGCTCGCCGACGGATGGCAGCCGATTTACCGCGGGCCTCGATCCGTCTGGTTGAGCCGCGGTAATGCCTCCGGCGCCCATCAAACGAAAGCCGGTGATTCGAGTCGCGAAGCCGACGGTTCACCAATCACGATGCGTGAACGTCTCATTGCGCGGCGCTGCTTCCCCGGGCCTTGAGAAAACGGAGGGTGCGGAGGTAACGGATCGACGCGGAGCAACGGAGAAACGGAGCACGAACGGACGTCCACGCCGGCGCCCTACTCCGTTCGGCCTCCGTTGCCGTTCCTCCCCTCCGTGTGGGCCGTTTCCTCCGTCACCTCCGATAGCTGCACGGCATAGAATGCACTTCGATGCCTTCGCCCACTCGCGTACGCCGGGTGGTCGCGGCGATCGTTCTGCTGACAGGCAGTGCCATTGCCGACGCCGCCACGGGACCTGCAGTCGACCAGCTGCGCTTGATCGCGCCGGCCGCTCCCGGCGGCGGCTGGGATCAGACCGCGCGTGTCATGCAGCAAGTGCTGCAACGAACGGCCATCGTCCGCAGCGCACCGGTGGAGAACATTCCTGGTGCGGCGGGGACGATCGGCCTTGCACGCTTTGTCGGATCAGAACAGGGACGCGCGGACGCCATCCTGGTTTCCGGCCTCATCATGCTCGGCGGCATCGTCATGCACCGCTCGCCGGTCACGCTTCACGAGGTGACGCCGATCGCGCGCCTGACGGGTGAATACGAAGCGATCGTGGTTCCGGCGAGCTCGCCGTTTCGCACGCTGAATGACATGATCGCGGCCCTCAAGCAACGGCCCGAGTCGCTCTCCTGGGGTGGGGGCTCGGCTGGCGGCAGCGATCAAATCCTGGCGGGGCTGGTGGCGGAAGCCGTCGGCGTCTCGCCGGGGCGCATCAACTACGTTGCGTTCTCGGGAGGCGGGGAATCGCTATCGGCAATCCTGGGCGGACAGGTGTCACTCGGCATCAACGGTCTCGCCGAGCTCGAGCCGCAGATCCAGGCGGGGACGGTGCGCGCGCTCGCCATCTCCAGCGCAGAGCGCTTGCCCGGCCTCGATGTGCCAACGCTGCGCGAACAGGGTGTCGACCTGGAGTTCGAAAACTGGCGATCGGTGGTCGCAGCCCCGGGGATCGGATCGGCCGAGCGCATGCGCCTCGAATCGGTCGTCGCGGCCATGGTCGCCACGCCGGAGTGGCGAGCCGCTCTCGAGCGCTATCGATGGATCGATCGGTTTCTTGCCGGCGAAGAATTTGCGCGCTTCGTGGATCGCGAAGAAGCGCGCGTGCGTACCACGCTGCAGAAGATCGATGCCGGTCAGAACGGCGGAGGTACGCTGGCCTCCGTTGGCGCGTATCCCACCTTCGTGCTCTCCGGCCTCGCCTTGT
The DNA here is from genome assembly GCA_046732795.1 of Acidobacteriota bacterium. GTDB lineage: Bacteria > Acidobacteriota > Vicinamibacteria > Vicinamibacterales > UBA2999 > Gp6-AA40. The sequence continues at coordinate 4,424 of JBKPNV010000271.1, read as the reverse complement.
GCGCTGTAGCCGCGTTCGTCGTTGGCCGGACGAATCGAGCGGCGACCTCTCCTGGTTCGCGCCTTCGGCCCTCCGGCACTGTCTCGTGGATCGGTCTCGCGCTCGTGATCAATCTCGCGATGGCCGAGACGGTCGGGTTCGTTGCCGCGTCGACGACCATGTTCTGGCTCACGGCAAGGGCATTCGACGATCGACATCCGATTCGAGACGGGATGTTTGCCGTCGGCATGGCAATCGGTTCGTATCTGCTGTTCGGACGCCTCCTCCAGCTTCCGCTGCCTGGCGGCCCGCTGGAGCGCTGGCTCTAGGAACGCTGGCCCGTGCTCGAGACTCTGCATGCGCTCGGCGGCGGCTTCGTCAGCGCGTTTGCCCTCGACCATCTCATGTGGGCGCTCGTTGGGGCCACGCTTGGCACGGCGATCGGCGTATTGCCGGGCATCGGCCCGGCCATGACCGTCGCCGTCCTGCTTCCTGTAACCTTCAACCTCGATCCCATCAGCGCGTTCATCATGTTCGGCGGCATCTATTCAGGTGCGATGTACGGAGGGTCCACCACCAGCATTCTGCTGAACACGCCGGGTGAGACCGGCTCGATTGCCACCGCGATCGATGGATACATGATGGCGCGACAGGGCCGGGGCGCGGCGGCACTGACGACAGCCGCGATCGGCTCGTTCGTGGCGGGCACATTGGCGACTGTCGCGCTCACCTTCTTCGCGCCGCCTCTGGCCAAGGCTGCTCTTCGCTTTGGACCCGCTGAATATTTCGCGCTGACGGTCGTCGCTTTCACAACCGTGTCGCTGCTGCTCGGTCCGTCACGCGTGAAAGGGCTGTTCAGCCTCTTTCTCGGACTGTCCGTCGGACTCGTCGGCATCGATCAGCTCACCGGCGACGCTCGCTTCTCTTTCGGAATCCCGCAACTGCTCGATGGCATCGATGTCGTCATTCTCGTGATCGGTCTGTTTGCGGTCGGGGAGACGATCTTCCAGGCGTGGCAGTACGGACGAAGTGAGCCGGAAGCGGTCGTGCTGCACGACTTCACGGGGATGAGCCGGGACGAGTGGAGGCGATCGTGGGGAAGCTGGCTGCGTGGAGCGGCGATCGGATTTCCGCTTGGCGTCCTTCCATGCGGTGGAACTGTGATTCCCACGTTCGTGTCCTACGCGACGGAAAAGAGGCTGAGCAAGGAGCCAGAGCGTTTCGGGCAGGGGGCGATCGAAGGCGTTGCCGGGCCAGAGGCCGCGAACAATGCGGCCGCGGCGGGAGTCCTGGTGCCGCTGTTGACTCTCGGGCTTCCTTCGTCTGCGACGGCTGCCGTTCTGTTGACGGCTTTCCAACAGTACGGCCTGCAACCCGGTCCGCTGCTGTTCACGGCGCGTCCGGATCTGGTGTGGACGCTTATCGCCAGCCTGTATGTCGGCAATGTCATGCTGCTCGTGCTCAACCTGCCGCTCGTCGGTATCTGGGCGCGCGTGATGCTGATGCCGCGACGGCTGCTCTTCGCCGGGATTCTCGTCCTGGCGTCGTTGGGCGCTTACAGCTTGAATGGCTCGCTCGTCGATCTGGTGATCCTCTATCTGGTCGGAGCGGTCGGCTGCGTCATGCGGATCTACGACGTACCGCTCGTGCCGGCCGTGCTCGGCCTGGTGCTCGGCCCGCTCTCCGAACTGCAATTCCGCCGCGCTATGGCGATCAGCGAAGGAGACCTGTCGGTCTTTGTCACACGCCCGATCTCCGCCGTATTGCTGCTGGCCGCGGCGATGTTGCTGTTCGGGTCGCGCTTGCTGACGAGGAAGATGACGAGTACATAGTGTCCGGCTTCAGCCTGACCGGATTGATGATTCAGAAACCCGATTACGACGTTGCGGTGGTGGGTGGCGGCAATGCCGCTTTGTGCGCGGCAATCACCGCCCGGCGCGCAGGTGCCCGCGTGATCGTGCTGGAACGGGCTCCCCGCGACTTCCGCGGCGGTAACAGCCGTCACACGCGCAACTTCCGCTGCCTTCACACGACGCCCGGCGAGTATCTGACTGGCGTCTACGGCGAGGACGAGTTCCTTTCGGACCTGCATAGCGTCAACGGGGGTGCCATAGACGAGACACTGGCACGGCTCGCCATCCGTCAATCGGCGACCTGCCCGGAATGGATGGCCATGGAAGGCGTCCGCTTTCAGGCGGCACTGCATGGCACGCTGCAGCTCGGCCGGACGAATCTTTTTTTCCTGGGCGGCGGCAAGGCACTGATGAACAGCTACTACGCCTCCGCAGAGCGCATGGGGATCGACGTGCTCTACGACGCGGATGTGAGCAATCTGCATTTCACCGGTAATCGTTTGGAATCGGTGGAAGTCGCTGTCAATGGGCGCGTGAGAACGATTTGTGCGGCGTCCGTCGTGATTGCATCCGGCGGATTCGAGGCGAATCTCGACTGGCTGCGCGAGGTTTGGGGTGATGCGGCAAACAACTTCATCGTTCGCGGAACGCCATATAACACCGGCGTGCCGCTGAAGCGCATGCTCGAGGCCGGGGCGCAATCGGTCGGCGAGCCTCGCGAGTGTCACGCCATCGCCGTTGATGCCCGCGCCCCCAGGTTCGATGGCGGCATCGTGACCCGGCTCGACTGCATTCCACTTGGCATCGTCGTCAACTCGCTCGGCCAGCGGTTTTACGACGAAGGCGAGGACGTCTGGCCGAAGCGTTATGCGATTTGGGGGAAGTTGATCGCGCGACAGCCCGGGCAGATTGCGTATTCGATCGTCGATGCCAGGAGCGCGAACGCGTTCATGCCGTCGGTCTATCCGCCCGTCGTCGCGAATTCCATCCCGGAGCTCGCCCGTCAACTGACTGTTCCGGCTGGAGCGCTCCAATCAACGGTCGATGCATTCAACAGAGCGGTGCGTGCCGGGACGCTCAACCTCGGCGGGCCGGACGATTGCCGGACCGAGGGCCTGAATCCAGAGAAGACTCACTGGGCTCAGCGACTCGATGCGCCACCGTTCTGGGCGTATCCGCTGCGTCCGGGCATCACGTTCACGTATCTCGGACTCAAAGTCGATGAACGGACGCGCGTGTGCATGTCCGACGGTCAGCCTGCTGCGAACGTGTACGCCGCTGGTGAGGTGATGGCGGGAAACATACTGTTGAGGGGGTATCTGGCTGGCTTTGGGATGACGATTGGCACCGTCTTCGGCCGCATCGCCGGTGAGGAGGCGGCGCGTCATGCTGGCCGATGACCTGGTTCGTCGCGGTCGCCACGTCCTGACCGTCTGCAACGCATGCCGCTACTGCGAGCAGTACTGTCCCGTCTTTCCGGCTCTCGAGAAACGTCGGACGTTCGCCGCGGAAGATCTGACCTATCTGGCGAACTTGTGCCACAACTGCGGCGAGTGCCTGTATGCGTGTCAGTTCGCACCGCCGCACGAATTCGGCATCAATGTGCCGATGGTGCTCGCCGAGGCTCGAGCACAGTCGTACGAAGCGTATGCCTGGCCGTTTGCGCTCGGGCGAGCATTCGCCAGCAACGCCTTTCGCACAACGCTTGCTGCGCTGACGATGGTTGTCTCGATGCTCGTGCTCGTGTCGCTCGCAAGCCCCGAGGCGCTGTGGTCGTCAGACGGCGCCGCAAATTTCTACGGCGTGATCCCGCACGCTGCGATGGTGACCCTGTTTGGCGCGGTGTCGCTCTTCGTGCTGATCGCCCTGGCGATCTCGGGGTCGCGATTCTGGCGGGATGTGCCAGATAGAGGGGAGGCTTTAGCCTCCGCGCCGACATTCCCGCGCAGGCTAACGCCTGCGGTCCACGCAGCATTAAGCAGTGCGCGCCGTGCCGTTCGCGATGCGCTGACGCTGCGCCACCTTCACGCCACTGGTCGCGATTGCACGTCGAACCTGGAAGTGCGCCTGCCGTGGCGGCGCTGGTTCCATCACTGCACGTTCTATGGCTTCCTGCTGTGCATGGCCTCGACCACCGTGGCTGCGATCTACCACGGTGTGTTCGGATGGTACGCGCCGTATGCGTACTCCAGTCTGCCAGTCCTTCTCGGCGCGGCCGGTGGGTTCGGTCTGCTTGTCGGACCGTTGGGTCTGGCCGCGTTACGTCAAACACGAGATCCGGCGCTCGGTCAGGAAGAAAGCGGGGGCCTCGACGCCGTGTTTCTTGCGTTGCTCTTTCTCACCAGTCTGACAGGGCTCGCATTGCTCGTGCTGCGGCATAGTCCGCTGATGGGACCGCTCCTCATCCTCCACCTGGCGATCGTCCTGGTTTTGCTGTTGACGCTGCCTTACGGAAAATTCGTGCACGGGCTGTATCGGGTGCTGGCGCTGATCAGATACCACGCCGAACCTGACTGAGCGCCGGGCAACGTGCCTGGCAGCCGGCGGGTCTTCAGACCGCCGTCGAGTATCCCGCAAACGAATCGGGTCTGC
>JBKPNV010000270.1:0-6804 GCA_046732795.1 Acidobacteriota bacterium | reverse complement strand
CAGGGTCGTTTACCGTGCGTTTACTCGGTTGGCTCACCGCGCGCTCGTATTCGTGCTAGAGTCCACCAAGACGGTCGCGACGTTTCACGTTATCGCCGCTATGCCGACCCACCTCCCCGCTGATGTCCGATTATTCGGGTGTGCCAGCTCGAGGGTGCGATGCGGTTGCCAACCGTTGTCATGATCAATGAATAGGGTGCGGGCATCCTCCAGATGCCGCGCGCTCAGGATCAACAACCAATCCAGGCATTCTGATCGAGCGGTCGTACGAACCGCTCGGCGACCCCATTGGCCTCGGGTGCTTGAATCGGCGTCGGTACGATTCGATGTCTTAGGCCTCGAAGACGGCATCGAAACCGTGCGTGAACCTGCGATCGTGATCGCGGACTAGAAAGGAATCGGTTCCTCACGTTCGGTGAGCGTCCAGGCCACTTGCCGCGCCTGTTGCATGATCCATTCGGCGTCGGGGTGAGCCGTGCATCCGGCAAAATGGACACGACGGTTGGCGTCCTCAACGAAGAACAGCACGTACAACCGCTGATTCCCACCTATCAGGTTAGTCCTGTGCACCGAGCTCGCGCGACAGCCAAGCTTTCGCAAACCGCCAGTCGCGCTTGACGGTGTCCGTTGACACACGCAGCACGGTGGCGCTCTCCTCCAGACTCAATCCCCCGAAATACCGAAGTTCGACCACTTGGACTTTGCGCGGGTGAAGTGTCTCGAGTTTCTGGAGGGCGTCGTCCAGCGCCGCAAAATCCATGTGTGAGTCAGCAACGACAGCCGACGCTTCATCCAGCGACACCTTGCGGAATCGGCCCCCGCGCTTGGCGTTGTCACGAGCCCTGGCCGAGTCCACCAGCAGGCGGCGCATCATCTGCGCGGCCAGCGCGTAGAAGTGCGCGCGGCTCTTGATCTCGATACGATTGAGGTCGACGAGGCGCAGATACACCTCGTTGACGAGTGCGGTTGCCTGCAGCGTGTGGCCAGCGCGCTCGTCGCGCATGTACCGCGCTGCCAGACGACGCAGCTCGTTGTAGACGAGCGGCATCAGGCGATCGCGCGCCGCGCCGTCCCCTTTCCCCCACGCGATCAGCAGTTCTGTCGGGTCGGTCGAGTGCACAGGCACGCGCGCATTCTATCCGCGGGTTGCCCCATTTCCGACGCAGTTTCCGCAATGGTGAATGTAGGGTGACGCGATCGGCTCACGCGGGTGGCCGATGGACCGTTCGGCGTCTCATCATTACATCCGCGACGCGGAGGAGGCGATATGACACGTGGGGTTTCTTTGCCTCGGCGCCTGTTTTTCTGCGCGATCTGCGCCATCTCGGTATCGGCCGCGACAGCGCGGCAAGCCGACGCAGGCACCAATGCGGCGCTCGAGTGGAATGCCATTGCAACCAGGGCCTTCCTGCCAACGCAGGGCACCGATCCGCTCAATCAGTCGCGAACGTACGCGATGCTGCACGCGGCCATTCACGATGCCCTCAATGCGATCCATCAGCGGCACGAGTTCTACACACCAGGGATGATCGCGACTCCGGGCGCTGTGCCGGATGCCGCGGTGGCCGCGGCGGCGCGCGGTGTGCTGGTCGCGCTCATCCCAACTCAGCTGACGATCATCGAAGATGCATACGTTGCGGCGCTGGCCGCGATTCCCGATGGAGCTGCCAAAGATCGGGGCATTGCCGTCGGGGCGGCGGCAGCCGACCTCATTTTGCAGCGTCGCGCCGACGACGGGGTGGCGGAAGCATTTGCGACGCCGTACGTGCCAACCGGCATGCCGGGCGACTACACCTTTACTCCACCATTCGATGCACCGCCGCTCGGACCGTTCGCCTTCGCGCCAGGCTGGGGCTCGGTTACTCCCTTTGCCATCGACCTTCGTAGGCACCGCCTTTCCGGACCGCGCCCGCTGACAAGCGCGGCGTATGCTGCCGATCTCGCATACGTGAAGGCGATCGGCGATGTCAACAGCACGGTTCGCACCGAGGAGCAGTCACTGATCGCCCGGTTCTGGTACGAGGACTCGCCGATCGGCTGGAATCGAATCGCCAGCACCATACTTCGCCAGGAACACGTCGGCCTCTGGGAATCCGCGCGGATTCTTGCGCTGACGAACTTCGCGATGGCGGATGGATTCATCGCCGGATTCCACGCTAAGTACGACGACTTCCGCTTCTGGCGACCGGTAACGGCGATTCGGATGGCGGCGTCGGACGGCAATCGTTTCACCGAGCCCGACGAGAGCTGGAGCTCCTATCTGGTTACACCGCCGGTCCCCGACTACCCGTCTACGCACACTGTCCTCGGCTCAGCCGCCGCGCACGTGCTGATTCACTTTTTCGGCGATCGCATTCGGTTTTCGACCACCAGCGTGACGGAGCCGGGCGCAGTGCGCCACTTCGAGAGCCTCTCGCAGGCAGCGATCGAAAACGGTGTATCGCGTGTCTACGCTGGCATTCACTTCGTGGACGCGGTCACGGATGGCTACAGGCAGGGCGCCGGCATCGGTCGCAAGATCGCGCACCTGCTCCAACCGGTCCACTAGCTGAGGTTGCTCCGTTCGATTTGATGACCACGGGAATCACGCGCCGTCGAGCTTCGGTTCTCCGAGCTCGTTCGAACGAGACCGGCGAGGTTTCATCTCGACGCATACTGTGCTGCGTGTGTGCAGCCTTGCGCGGGTCTGGTGGTTCGACGATTGCCTGGAGAACGCGACGCCGTGAGTCATGATGGGCCTCGGGTCGAAGAGCTCTTTCACGAAGCGCTGACACGCGCCGGCCAGGAGCGCGCCGAGTTCCTCGACCGTGAGTGCGAGGGCGACCCGTCATTGCGTGCCGAAGTCGAGGCGTTGATCGAGAGTGATGCCGGGACAAACCATTTTTTGAGTAGGCCTGTAGTCCTTCGACTCTCCCAGACCGATCGACTTCAGCTCGAAGACCAGTCGGGGTCCGACTCATGGCGTCGGCGCACGAGACAGGGACCGTTCGAGTTCACTGCCGGAACCACGATCGGACATTATCGCTTCGTGCGCCCGCTCGGACGGGGCGGAATGGGCGAGGTCTATGAAGCCGAGGACCTGACGCTCGGCCGGCATGTCGCGATCAAGCTGTTGAACCTCGTCTCAGACTCCGTGGATGCCCGCGCGCGCCTCCTCCGCGAGGCGCGCACCGCATCGTCCCTCAATCATCGCCACATCGTCACGGTGTACTCGATTGAATGCGCTCCCGACGGGCGCGATTTCCTGGTGATGGAGTACGTGGACGGCACGACTCTGCGCGAGCTCCTGGCGCCGGGGGCGCTCGCGATCGACGAATTGCTGACCATTGCTGCGCAAATCGCCGCCGCATTGGCCATGGCTCACGCCCGCGGCATCGTGCATCGCGATTTGAAACCTGAAAACGTGATGCTGAGTGCCACAGGTGACGTCAAAATTCTCGACTTCGGCATCGCCGCGCACGAGCCGCCCGGATCGGTACGAGGCGTCGAACCGATCGAGCACGGCGGGATCCTCGGTACCGTGAGCTACATGTCCCCCGAACAGGCGGCGGGCCAACAGATCGACTTCAGATCTGATCAGTTCTCACTCGGCTCGATCCTGTACGAGGCGGCGAGCGCCGTGCATCCCTTCCGCGAGGCCAGCGCTGCGCAGACGCTCGCTGCGGTGCTTCGCGCCGCGCCGCAACCCTTGAATGAGCTTTGCCCGGGCATGCCAGACCCACTGCGCTGGATCATCGAACGGTGTTTGGCGCGGGAACCTCACCGGCGCTACGACGCCACGGATGACTTGCATCGCGAACTCACGATGTTGCGCACGCGGCTGTTCGAAGTGATGCCGACCGACGATGTGGCCTCGGTGCCGATTCCTCGGACCGCCATCATCGGTCGGGCGAAAGAGTTGGCGACGGCGGCGCGGCTGGTGCTCGAGAGCGGCGCCCGACTCGTGACACTGACCGGTCCGGGCGGTGTCGGGAAGACGCGACTCGCGCTCGAACTCGCCACGACACTCGGCGGGCGCTTCGGCGGTCGGGTGTTCTTCGTCGATTTGTCGCCGATCCGTGATGCCGGTGACGCGGCAAAAGCCATAGCGACCGCGCTAGGTGTACGTGACGCGGCTGAGACCGATACGCGGTACGCTCTCGTGCGATGGAGTCGCGAACGACAACACTCGCCACTATTGCTCGTCATCGACAATTTCGAGCACGTCCTGGACGCGGCGCCACTGGTGGGTGATCTGCTGGCGGCATCGAAATCCATCACGGTCCTCGCAACCAGTCGCGCCGCGTTGCGCCTTGCGGGTGAGCACGACGTTACTGTGCCGCCGCTCGCCCTGCCGGATGCACATCATGCAACGCTGGAACAGCTCTCGGATACAGCAGCGATCGCACTCTTCGTTCAACGTGCCACCGCCGTCCGGTCGGATTTTCTGCTCGGCGAGGACAATGCCATGGCCATCGCGCGAGTGTGCGAACGGCTCGACGGGCTGCCACTCGCGATTGAGCTCGCGGCGGCGCGCATTCGTCTGTTGTCGCCAGCGGCACTCCTGTCGAGGCTTGAACATCGCCTGGACATGCTCACCGGCGGACCCCGGGACGCTCCACAGCGTCAGCAATCGTTCCGGGCCGCTCTCGCGTGGAGCGAGGAGCTGCTCGAGCCCTCCGAGCAAATGGTCTTTCGTCGGATGTCAGTCTTCTCGGGTGGGTGCACATCGGAGGCGATCGAGGCCGTGTGCAACGTGCGTCAGGATCTCACCGGCAACATCGAAGATCTGCTGGGCGGCCTCATCGAGAAGAACATGGTCGTTCGAACGAATGATGCCGACCCATTTCGCGTCACGCAGTTGGAAACGATCCGGGAGTATGCGCAGGAGCGGCTCGCGGCGAGTCAGGATGGCGCGCTGGCTCAACACGCGCATGCCGCCTATTACCTCATACTCGCCGAAGAAGGATACGGCTTGCGCGGACGGGAGCAGTCGCACTGGATGCGTCGATCCGAGCTGGAGTACGCGAATTTCCGCACCGCGTACGAATGGCTCCTCGAGAACCATAAGTTCGAGTGGGGTGTTCGGCTCACGTCCGGGTTGATGCCGTTCTGGGAGGCGCGCGCACTGCTCGCCGAGGGGCTCGACTGGATCAACCGCTTGCTGCTTCTGCCACACCCGCTGCAGCAGCCCGCGTGGCGAGCGAGGGCTCTGAGTAACAGCTGCTATCTTATTCATCTGCAGGGTGACATCGCGGCGTGGATGCCGCGAAATGCCGAAATGCTCGAAGCCGTCAGCCAACTCGATGACCGGCGGTCTCTCGCCCAGTCGAAGGTCAATCACGGCATCGTCTTCGCTCAGATCGGCCGTCACGATGAAGCCCGTGCACAAGTCGAGGAGGGCCTCGCACTCTGGCGCCATGCCGGCGACGCGCGGGGAGAAGCCGGGGCCCTGTCGAATCTGGCGACGCTCGCGAAGATCACTGGCGATACCGTTCGGTCGCGCGAACTGTTTCAACGGGCGCGGGAGTTGTTTGAACAAAACGGTCTCATGGAGGGAGTGGCATGGTCTCTCAACCACGAAGCCGATGCGGCTCGGTGGGCGGGTGATCTCGAGTCCGCCCATGCGCTGCTGCAGTCAGCGCTCGGCCGCTTTCGCGGCTCCGGCGACGACGGGGGCGTTGCCAACTGCCTCGCTGACCTCGCGACGATATGGATCGACAAGGATCCGCACGCGTCGGAACAATACGCGCTGGACGCGCTCCGGTTGTTGAGCACGACAGGGCACAGTCGCGAAATCGCTCGTGTCCTGGAGACGCTCGCGCGCAACGCGTGGCACCGGGACGATGCTCAGACCACTCTACGGCTGGCTGGTGCAGCTGCGGCAATCAGGCACAAGTTCGGCGACTACGATCGGCTCGAGCTGCGGCACCCTGGCGACGCCCTGGAACTCCAGCGGGTGGTCACCAAGAGCCAGGAGTGTACCGGAAACCGCGCGACCGCGTTCTGGACGGAAGGGTGGTCGGCGCCGCTCGCGATGACTGTCGAGTACGCCCTCACGACGATCCGGCCAGCGACCAGTCCTACTGCAGAAACTGGGGACCCATCATTCGGCGAACGGCCGAAACGCGATCCACCGGTACCCCCAATCGCCGCGCGTGCGCGTGGATGAGCGCTTCATCCGGCGCGATGAAGACGCAATACACCTTGTCCTCGGTAATGTAACTGCGAACCCACTGGATCTCAGAACCAAGCTCGCGAAGCACCTCTAACGATTCCAGGGTCGCTTCGCGAACCTGCTCCTCGGTCATCAGGTGCGCGCCGGGAATGTGCCGCTCGATTACGAACTCTGGCATTGGGGCCTTCCTTCAGGCCGCCAAGGCTATCACCATCGCGCTGGATGCGAGGATGAGATAGGCCCTTCGTTTATCGCGATCCTTTTGACGATGATTCTTACGGCAGCGTAAGCGTGATCGCGCCGCCGACGTCGTGATCGGTCGGGACGTAGCGTGCGCCGTCGGGTCGTTGCTGACGTCGCGGATGCGCGTGTCCGGGTCGGTAAGCGCGGCGGGCCTCCACCGCGTGCTGACGGACTATGTGGCGTACCACATGCGTTCACGCGCGCATCTCGCCCTCGGCAAGGACACACCGATCATGCGATTGGTCTCACCGCCGTCGGCCGGACCCATTGTCGCTACTCCAGAAGTTGGCGGTCTTCACCATCGTGACGACCGCATCGCCGCGTAGCTATCGCACGATGTCGGTCCCAGCGATAGTCTGTTCCTACTCACCCCTTGCGGCTGAACTCTCTCGTGTTGCAGTGAG
>JBKPNV010000269.1:0-4774 GCA_046732795.1 Acidobacteriota bacterium | reverse complement strand
TGGATCCGGATGGTCTCGGAATGGCGATGTTTCACGCGGCGGATCGCGGCGAGATCACGCAGGCGGAGGCCAAGCTCCTCGTCCAGATCCTGCTCTCGGCGGCCGCAGACACGACTGTGATGACGCTCGGCACGGCTATTCGCGCCTTCTGCGAGTTCCCCGAGCAGTATGCGAAGCTACGACAGAACCCGTCGATGACGCGAACGGCGTTCGACGAGAGCCTGCGATGGGATTCTCCGTCACGAATGGCGGGACGGATCACGACGCGTGACGTCGAGATCGAGGGATACGTCATCCCGGCCGGCACACGGTGCGGCCTGCTGTTCGCGGCGGCCAACCGCGACCCGCGCAAGTGGACCGATCCAGAGCGCTTCGACCTGGGAAGGGAGGTTCGCGGTCAGGTCGGTTGGGGCGCCGGCGTGCACATGTGTGTAGGCCGGACGCTTGCCCAGCTCGAAGCCGACGCGATGCTGGGGGCGATGCTGCCGAAAATTCAGCGCTTCGAGCCAGCCGGCGACCCGGAGCCGTGGATGACGACGATCGGGCATGGCCCCGCAAAACTCCCCGTGCACCTCGTGAAGGTCTGACCGAAAGTGGGCAACTGCGGGTCAATCTTCGGGGCTCGGGCTCGGCACGTGGGGCTCGGCACGCGGAGTTCGGGTTCCGGGTTCCGGATTCTGAATTGGAGTTAATCAATAACGGCAATCACAGCGTTAGTATTGATCTTGTCCCTGTGCGTCACACCCTAGCGCTCATCACGGCCAGCGTGCTGCTGTCTTCTGGATGCAGCTCGCCAGATCAAGGCGCTCTTGCACGCGAGGTCGGATCGCGCGAGGCGGAGCCCGCGCCGGTCAACGTGTACGCGGCGACCGGGCCCACTGGATTGAGTGACGCCGTCAAGGGATTCCCCGAACGCGTGTATGTTCCCAACAGCGGGGATAACGCGGTGGACGTGATCGATCCTCACACGTTCACCATCGTCGATCACTTCGCGGTCGGGAAGCAGCCGCAACACGTCGTTCCCTCGTACGATCTCAAGACGCTGTGGGTCGTGAACGATCTCGACGACAGCCTGACGCGGATCGATCCGGCCACCGGTCACAAGCTCGGGACGGTGAAGGTCGAGGATCCTTACAACCTGTATTACACGCCAGACGGACGGTACGCCATTGTTGTTGCGGAGCGTTTACGACGGCTCGATTTCCGCGATGCCGCGTCGATGAAGCTGGTCGAATCGGTACCGGTGCCGTGTCGCGGCGTGGACCACATGGACTTTGCCCCCAGCGGCCGGTACCTCATCGCGACGTGCGAGTTTTCGGGAGACGTCGTGAAGGTGGACCTCGAGACACGGAAGGTCGTCGGCGCGCTCAAGCTTTCGGATATGGCGATGCCGCAGGACATCCGGCTGTCCCCCGATGGACGCGTGTTCTATGTTGCCGACATGATGGGCAACGGTGTCTACGTCATCGACGGAGAGAAGCTCGAGACAGTGGGCTTCATCCCGACGGGCAAGGGCACGCATGGGCTCTATCCCAGCCGCGATGCGAAGGTCATCTACGTCTCCAATCGTGGCGAAGGCACCATCTCATTACTCGACACCAGCACACGCACGATCACCTCGAAGTGGGTAATCCCCGGCGGCGGCAGCCCGGACATGGGTGGCGTCTCGACGGACGGGAAGGTGTTGTGGCTTTCTGGCCGCTATCACGCCGAGGTCTACGCCATCGATACGCAAGACGGCCATCTGCTGGCTCGTATCCGGGTGGGGAAGGGACCGCACGGCCTGTGTCTCTACCCGCAGCCGGGTCGCTACTCACTGGGTCATACCGGCAACATGCGGTAGGTCCTGGGGGTCCTCGGTGTCAGGCAGTGAATCGTGAATGCGCGGGGTGTTCACGATTCACTGCCTGACACCAGTCAGCCCTGACACCCACTTCACGATTCACTGCCTGACACCATGGTTGATGTATAACTGCGCCCGGAGAGGTGCTCATGGGTAAGGTAATCCTTGGTGTGTGTGGAATAGTTCTCCTGGCATCCGCCATGTCGGCGCAGCAAGCGCAAACGCCAGCGCCCGCGGCCGGTGGTCGCGGACAGCCGACGGCACCGCCGCCCATCGCCTGGCCGTCTCCGCCCCTCCCCGATGGACCGCTCTCCATCGACACCGGGTTGGTGCGCCCGATCAAAATCACGATCACCAAGGGACTGAATCAGCCGTGGAGCATGGCGTTCGTGCCCGAGGGCACCGGCTACGCGATCCTCGTTACGGAGCGTGGCGGCAAGCTTCGCATCGTTCGTAATGGCGTCCTCGACTCCACACCAGTGGGCGGGCTACCCGCGGACATCCAGTCAGCGGGCCTCGCTGGCCTGATGGACGTCCAGCTCCATCCGAAGTTCGCGGACAACAAGCTGGTGTACATCACGTACCACAAGCGCCAGGCTGGTGTGACGCCGCCGCCCCCGCCGCCGCCAGGTGGGGGACGCGGGCCAGCGCTGCCTCCGGGAATGATCACGCTCGCGCGCGGACGCTGGGATGGCACGAAGCTCGTCGACGTCAAGGACATCTTCTCGGCGTTACCGAGCGGCAATGCCTCCCGCATCCTGTTCACGCGCGACGCGCACATCATCATGTCGATCGGCTACGGCGATCCTCCGCAAGCCAACCAGGGCAACCCCGAGCCGCAGAAGATGCCGCCGCAGGACCCGATGAGCCTTGCCGGCAAGACGCTTCGCCTCAACGAAGACGGCACGGTGCCGAAGGACAATCCCTTTTTCAACAAGCCCGGGTATCGTCCCGAGATCTTCACGATGGGCCATCGCAACATCCTCGGCCTCGCGATGAATCCAGAGAGCGGCGCGATCTGGTCGGTCGAGAACGGACCCAACGGCGGCGATGAAGTGAACGAGCTGCTACCTGGTCACAACTACGGCTGGCCAATCATCGGCGCCGGACGCTTCTATCTCGGCCCGCGCGTGAGCATCAATTCGTATCGAGAGGACATGGATCCGCCGGTCGCGTTCTGGGTCCCGGCGATTGCGCCCTCGGGGCTGGTGTTCTACACGGGCGACAAGTTCCCGCAATGGAAGAACAATCTGTTCGTGGGCGGCATGCGCCAGGGCGAAGTGCCACGGTCCGGACATCTCGAGCGTTTCGACTTCAACGACAAGTGGGAAGAGTTGCACCGCGAGGGCCTGCTGCGCGACCTGCAGCAACGTATACGTGACGTGCGTCAGAGCCCTGACGGATATCTATATGTCCTCACCGCAGAGAACGACGGCGCAATGCTGAAGATTGAGCCTGGCAGTCGCTGAGCCAGGCATTCTCGAATTGACGATCACGCCACACCCGACTCACAGAGAACACCGAGGTACGATGGCCAGGAAACTGTCTGTGCCTCGATGCCTCGGTGTGTCGTGGCACGTCAACCCAGTTGCCCCCGGGCTGCCACATTCTTTTCACGCCGTTGCCTCAGTCACCTCGTGATAATCGACACGAGGTCACGAGCGTGAACGACTTCTGCAGAGTCGGGCTGAATTTGCTAGCGGCGGTAGTTCTCGCGTGGCCCCTCACCACCGTGCGGCTGCTTGCGCAGAAAGACGTCGAGACGACGAGTCCAATCGTTGGCGCATGGACGCTGGACAAGAAGTTGAGCGACGTCGCTGACAATCGGCCGCGGGGTGGTGGGCAGCACTCTCGCGGGGGTGGCGGTGGCTCGCATGGTGGTGGCGGCGGATTCGGCGGGCATGGACGAGGCGGTGGGTTTCCCGGAGGCGGTGGTGGCTATGGCGGTAGCCACAGCGCCGATCCAGAGGAAGCTACCCGAAGGCAGGAAGCCTGGCGAAACCTCGTTGAAGCACCCGATCACATGACGATCGTGCAGACCGAGTCGATGATCGTCATCACCGCGCGCGACGGCCGGACGACTCGACTGGCTCCAGACGGCAAGAAGATCAAGGACGAGTCGACGAACGTCGAACGCAAGACACGGTGGGAGAACGGGAAGCTGGTGAGCGAGATCAGCGGCACCGCCGGACATGCCACCGAGATCTACTCGGTCAACGCCGCTCAGCACGAACTGCTGGTCGTTGTCAGGCTCGAATCGTCAGGCGCCGATGAGAACGTCCGGGTGCTCCATCGTCTCTATACGCTCGACGCCCGCTGACGTAACGACCACTGCCCATGCAGATCGCGGACAACGGCGATCGCCTCGTCGGCTGTTTCGACGCATTGCGGAATCCGGAAGTCCTCCGGGTTGGCGAGATGCAGTGTCGGGTCGAGCATCGATGAAGAGGCCCAGTCGACCAGGCCCTTCCACATTTTCCCCACCAGAATCAGCGGAACGTGGTCGACGTGTCGCACCTGGAGCAGCTGCCAGATCATGAGCATCTCGAGCACGGTTCCGATGCCGCCCGGTACGACGACGAACACGTCGGACGCGATCACGAAGTGCTGCAGCCTCGTGAAGAACGTCTTGTGCTCGAACGCCTGAACGACGAAGGGATTCACGTTCTGCTCGAAAGGCAGTTCGACACGAATGCCTATCGACTCCACGGTGGCACCTGCCGTTGCCGCTCCTTCGTTGGCGGCCTGCATCAGCCCCGGCCCGCCGCCGGTGACGATGTCACATCCGACTTGAGCCAACGCCGCGGCGACGCGTTTGACTTCGTCGTACACGAAAGTGCCGGGCTGCGCTCGCGCCGACCCGAAGATAGCGACCCGGTAGCGGTCACGACGGGAAGGCCGGAGTCTCGCGAGATTGTTGACGACGTCCCA
>JBKPNV010000268.1:0-11754 GCA_046732795.1 Acidobacteriota bacterium | reverse complement strand
TGGCGCTGATCTCGGTACTTCACATACAGATCGCGTCAACGGCCAGCGGTGTCGCTGTCGACCCCGGCGTGCGAGCGGGTGTCGCTGCGGGAAGTCCGTTCACCGGTCTCTCGTCGTCGGAGCTCGCGTACTTCAACGGGGGGAAGGAGGACTTCGAAGAAGTCGAAGAAGTGTCGGATGGACTCGGGCCTCGCATGAATCTCGACAGCTGCGGAGGCTGTCACAGTCAGCCGGCCATCGGAGGCAGCAGCCCTCCAACCAATCCTCAGATCGAGTTCGCCAGCAAGGACGGTGGTAAGGACACAGTCCCACCCTTCTTATCGTTGAACGGCCCGGTGCGCGAAGCGCGGTTCGTGCGGAATCCGGACGGGTCTCCTGACGGCGGCGTGCATGCGCTGTTCACGGTCAGCGGTCGCGGCGATGCCGGTCCATGCAAGATGGACCAGCCGGACTTCGCAGGCGAGATGTCGCGGAAGAATGTCATCTTCAGAATTCCGACGCCGACTTTCGGCGCTGGTCTCATCGAGATGATTCCTGACTCGGCAATTCTGGCGAACCAGAACGCCGATGCGGCGACCAAGGCGGCGCTCGGCATCCGCGGCCGCGCGAACTTTGAGCTCGCCGGCAACACCATTTCTGGCCAGACGAACAACAACGGCAACGATGGCACGGTATCGCGGTTCGGATGGAAGGCCCAGAACAAATCGCTGCTGGTCTTCTCAGGCGAGGCCTACAACGTGGAGATGGGAGTCACCAACGACTTGTTCTATACGGAGCGGGACGAAGATTCCCACTGCGAGTACGCCGACAATCCGAACAGCATCACCGATGCTGGCGCCACCATGGCGATCGAGGCGATCAGCTCGATCGAGAAGTTCACGTTCTTCATGCGCCTCCTTGCGCCACCCACGCCCTCTGCCACGACACCGGGTGGTGCCGCATCGATCTCAAACGGCAAGGCCATCTTCAGTGCCGTGGGCTGTGTGCAGTGCCACACCGCGTCGTTCACGACCGGAAAGTCTGCCGTCGCCGCATTGCGTTACAAGCCGGTCCCTCTCTACTCGGACCTGGTGGTGCACAACATGGGCACCGGCCTGGCCGACGGCGTCAGCCAGGGCGAAGCCGGCGGCCAGGATTTTCGAAGCGCGCCGCTCTGGGGACTCGGACAGCGCGTCTTCTTCCTGCATGATGGGCGCACGTCGGACCTGATCCAGGCCATTCGCGAACACGCGAGCTCCGGGTCGGAGGCCAACGGCAGCGTCGGGCTGTATAACGCGCTCAGCGAAGATCGGAAGCAGGACCTGCTGAACTTCCTCCGTTCGCTGTAGGTAACCGGGTCTCCAGACCTGCGTCGATTCCGGCGTCGTGGACGGCGGGTCTGAAGACCCGCCGTTACTTTTGGGGCTTCTGCGTGGCGTTCCCCGGCGGCGTGAGTCCCGAGTACACGGCGTTGGTAATCGGCTTGATCGTTCGCAGGTACGCGAAGATGGCGCGCAGGTCTTCGTCCGTCATGTTCTGGTAGACGTCGGACGGCATCGGCGGCATGATCGGCGTGCCATTCGGCTTCTTGCCCGTACGCATCGTCGCGATAAACGAGGCCTCGGTGTAGCGCGTTCCGATGCCGGTCGTCGGCTCGGGTGTCAGGTTCGACGCGACGCTGTAACCCCAGGGACCGGTCCACGCTGTGAGATCTGGCGATGCGTGGACTTCGTCCTTGGTCGGGGTCGGCAAGGCAGTGGTCGACGGTCGGCCTGACAACGCGCGATCGAGATCCGGCGTCATTCCCTGGACCTTCGGGGAATGGCAGTCATGACATCCGGTGATCCGCACCAGGTATCGACCGCGCTCCACTGCCGCATTGTTGCCCGTCGCCTGCTGAGCGGCGCCAAGCACAGGAAGGAGTGCGATTATGAGTGCCGCCGCGGCGACGTTCCACCGTGCGATTGATCGAGGCGCAAGATTCTGCTGATCCATCCTGTTTCTCCGGTGGTTATAGAGGCACGCTCCGACATGCGTTTGCCGTAATGAATCCGCGAACAGTTATACCCGAACTGACGCACTGCCATATTCACTCAGGTCAGGTCGTGGAGAACGTCTCGCGCGTGACCTCGAAGAGAGCATTGTGGCCCCGCCGCTCGTCTGCCTCGAGGCCGAGATAGGAGGCGCCGATGTTCTGGAGCGCCCGCTGCGACCGCCGGTTGAGCGGACCGACGCGGAAAATCACGCGGCGGACGAAGCGGAACGCGTGCGCGAGCATCAGGCGTTTCATTTCGCCGTTGTAGCGTCCTCCCCAATGCGATCGTGCGAGGAACGTCCAGCCGATCTCGATCTCGCTCTTCGTTTCGTCGTACTCGGCGAAGCGCGACGAGCCGATCACCCGCCCGTCTTTCCGGTCGACGACGATGAATGCGCCCCCTGACTCCATGCCGCCGCGAAAGAACTGCCGGAAGACCGGCTCGGTGCAGCGATCGGGTTGCGGATGCTGCTCCCAGATCAGCGGGTCGGAGGCGACCGCGAAGAGTGTCGGGAAGTCCTCCTCGCGGAGCGGCCGCAACTCGACGAGTTCACCGATCAGGACGGGCTGAAGCTCGAAAGGCATATCAGTTTCGTGTTCAGGTTACCCGAAGACGCAGGGTTCCGCGGGAGAGCAGGCAATGTATGATCGCGGACCGGTGCGCGCACCCGCGAGGAGAATCCGAGCATGAGAGCGAAGTGGTTCCTGGCTGCGTTCACGTTCGCTGCGCTGACAGCGCTTGCCGCGTGGACCACGATCGATCCGGTTTCAACCGGTGTGCTCGCGCAGGCGAACCCGGCTCCGCCCGGACAAGGTGGCCGTGCCGCCGTCCCGCCGGGGGCCCCGGGCGGCGGACGCGGACGCGGTGCTCCGCCTCCGATTCTTGGTCCTCCCGCCGGCGTCCAGCCGCTGCCGACCGATCTCTTCTCCTCGAAGAACTTCTACAAGGATCGCGCGAACTGGCTCGACAAACGCTATTACCGTTGCAACAACCCGCGTCAGCTTTACTCCATGTGGGATGGCCAACGCATCGGTCCCAAGCCTCCCGAATCAGCGTCGTGGGGAGACTGTAACGACGACTGGCCGCGCGAACGCATTGTCAGCCCGTATCCCTACAAGACGGCGACGGAACATTACGAAGCGCTGATGGCGCAGGCGAAATCGAAAGGTGGTCCGACCGTCTACACGAAGGCGACGGTGCCGGACTGGGATGGCTACTATCGGCGCGACGGACCGGCGGACCGCGGCTCGGAGTGGATTTGGGGAGTGACGCAGGCGTCGACGGTGCTCGCACTCATGACGCCGGAATATCAGAAGCGCATGGTGCAGACGATCTATCACGAGGCCGTGACCAACGCCCCGCAGTGGAGCGCCTCCTTCTGCTGGCCCGAGGGATTCATCCGCTGGTGGGCACAACCCTCGCAAGCGGGCAACTTCCAGCTGACCATGACCACCTGGCAGGTCCAGTTCCTGTCGGGGATCGCGGACAACTTCCTGCGTCAGGTCATGATTGGCAAGCAGCACGTGCAGAAGGTGCCGCAGTGGTACGGCGAGACAATCGGATTCTGGGATGGCACCACGCTGGTTACGTGGACGGCGAACATCCAGCCGTGGCAGCTGTCGCACGCGATGTTCGAGACGAGCGACAAGCTCGAGACGATCGAGACCTTCAAGCCGGCGCTCGATGCCAGCGGTCAGTTCATCGGTCTCGATCACGAGACGATCTTCTACGACCCCGATGTCTTCGTCACCCCTGTCCGCGCGTCGTATCGCTTCGTTCGCGCCGCGACAACAGACGATCCGGCGCGACGCTACACCTTCATCGAGTGCTTGAGCAACATCTTCAACACCGATGGCAGGCCGAAGCAGACGACGGCGGCCGACCCGCGTTTCGTGGACTATTACGGCCGGCCGTGGGCCAAGAACTGGGAGCAGTATTTCGAGAAGGGCTGGGAGAAGCCACAGGACGAACTCCCGTCTGCGATCACCGACATTTTCAAATAGCCTCTCCATCATGATCCGGCTGAAGCCGGACACTACTTGTCGGAGGAGACATGAGCACGCGCACGGTCAGAGCGTCGGCGATGGCGGGATTCCTGGTCCTGCTGCTGGTACTCGTCCAGTCCCCCGTCTCGACACACCATTCGTTCGCGATGTACGACCAGACCAAGACGGTGACGTTGACTGGCGTCGTCAAGCAGTTCGTTCCCCAGGCCAACCACGCCGAGCTGCATTTCATTCTGCTCGCTCCGGATCACAAGTCGCTGGCGAAGGCGGCGGATGGGAAATACGTGGAGTGGGGTGTCGAGATGGCAGGCACCGCCGCGGTCGCGCAGCAGGGGATCACAGGCACCACATTCGGCGCTGGGACGGTGTTCAGCGTCCGCTTGAATCCGCTGCGCGACGGCTCGAACTTCGGCTCCCGGGTCGGCGCCATTGCCAAGTGCCCCACGGATTCGGCGACGAACAAACCGAAGCTGCCCGAGGCAGGCAAGCATTGCGACTCCGTGGCGGGCGCGACGCTCATTGGCGGCACGAGTTTCTAGGCAAGATGCCGCGACGGTTCGGATCGTAGAGCGCGGGCTTCAGCCGGCGCGTGACGCGGGAGCCGAGGCTCTCGCTCTACTCCGATTCGACCCAACTCCAGGGATGTTCCCAACGTGAAGCAGTTCGCGCTCTGGCTCTCCACGACGTTTCCCAGCGTCTTCATCCAGGAGCACAACTCCTGGTCGATTCCGGCGATTCAGTCGGTTCACATCGTCGGCATCGCGATGGTCATGGGATCCGTGCTGATGATCAATCTGCGGATCCTCGGCTGGGCCTGGGTTGATCAGACGCTGCGTCAGACCGTCCGGCGCTTCGGCCCCTGGCTGAACGGCTCGCTCTGGCTCCTGCTCGTGACCGGGATCCTCATGGTGATCGGTGAGCCGGTGCGCGAGCTCGTCACGCTGTCGTTCTGGCTGAAGATGACGCTGGTGGCGGTCGGCGCGCTGGTCGCGGCGATCTTCCAGAAGACGTCGCGCCAGTACGAACAACACTGGGAAAACACGCTGGTTCACAGGCGGTCAATCAAGGTGCTCGCGATTCTGACGTTACTCATCTGGGTCTGCATCATCGTCCTCGGACGCCTGATCGCCTACGACCACGTCTGGGGCAGCTGGTCACCATCGGAGCGGCAATAGTGGATAGTGCCTCGATGCTCGAATGGTTGCAGCAGACCAGCTTGGCTGTCCATATTCGCGATTCGCTCTTCGCGTTTCCCCTGATCGAATCGACACATGTGATCGGCCTGACGCTGGTGTTCGGGACGATCGCCATCGTCGACTTGAGGCTGCTGGGGTTCGCGTCGACCCAGCGATCGTTTCAGCGTCTGGCGTCGGACACGCTGACGTGGACGTGGATTGCCTTTGCCGTCACGGCATTGACCGGCGGGCTCATGTTCATCACGAACGCGACCGTGTACTTCCACAACCCGTACTTCCGCGCGAAGATCGTGTTGCTGGTGCTGGCCGCGCTCAACGTGTTCGTATTCGAAGTGACCGCCGGGCGGACGGTTCAACGCTGGGATCGGGCTCACTCGGCCCCGCCGCTGGGTCGAACGGTCGCTGCGCTGTCGCTGGTCATCTGGATCGCCATCATCGTGACCGGCCGGATGATTGGTTTTACGACGACGCGTGCGTCGCTGGCTGAGCCGGCGCCTGTCGACACCACCTTCGAGGACCTGCTCGGCTTACCGCCAGCGAAGTAACGTTGGTGTCAGGCAGTGAATCGTGAACGTTCACGTGTCGGTGTCAGGCAGTGAATCGTGAACGTCCACGTTTCGCTGGGTCGGACAGAGACAGTGACCCCCTACAGGTCGGCCTCGAACGTGGCAGATGTAGTGCGTTTAGGTGGCGTCGCGTCCGCGACGAACGTCCACGAGAACGGCAGGTGCCTTCGTGTAGTCGGACAGCACTGCGCCCATGGTCTTATCGCTCGTCGGCGGAACTCCGAGCGAAACACGCCCCTCACCGCTCCCGTCTTTGCCCAGTCGCATCTGGATGAGCGTGTAGGGATACGGCGTCGAACGCGGCGCTGACTCCCACCACATCCAGAGCGGCCGGTCCACGACGAGGACGACTTCGGTGCTGCCATCGGGACGGTTTTCAGAACGCGCGTAGCGCACCGTGTAGTCGAGCCCGCCAGGCCATTGCAGAGTCCCAATCCGGCCGACGTCGCGGAATGCGTTCAGCAGCTTCTCCTCGCCATCGGCTGCCAATGTCGCCAGCAACTGATCCCGTTCGCTGTCGTTCGACCAGCGATCGATCTCGATGCTGAGGCGGCCCTTCGGGTCGACCGTGCTTTCCGGAGCCGGCGGCCGCGTGAACGTGAAGCGATCGGCGACGAGCGCGTCACCGCGGATCGTGATCGTCAGGGCCAGCACCATCAACAGCGCCAGGCCCAAGCTGAAATGGGTACGCATGACTGTCATCTCCTCTGATGGCGTGGTTCATGGTTCTCATGACTCACGGTGAACGGTAAGATCGGCGCCTGCGTTATGGGCGCGTGTGGCGCGCCGTTGAATGCTGCGCGGGATGCGGCGCAGCATTTCCCAGAAGGAGCCTCGTCCTGCAGGAAAGTCGACGCGCACTTCTATTTCGTCCGGTTTTTCGTTGAAGGTCGCGAGCGTCACGCGCAGATCCTCCAAGATCCACGTCGCTTCCGGATCGTCCGGGTAGCGCCGTTCGGCATTCTTCACCGTGGCGGGCAGCTCGGAGCGGATGCCGTTGACGGTCTCGGCCGCTCCGAGTACGACCTCGACATGTTCGAGCGAGGTCGTACCCCGGACCATCCGCCCGCGCGCGTCCACGACTTTCCGCACGATGGTCAGCGTTGCCTCGCCCGTCGGCTCGATGACCATCTGCACAGTGCGGATACTCTTCGCGTTCTTGCCCCACACCGACTCGTCGAACGCCGTCGTCAACGGCATCGCCTCCGAGGCCGACCGCCACGTTCCGCTCAGGCTGGTCGAAGCGGCAGCCGCTGCGGGCGAGAGCAGAAGCAACGTGATGAGCACGAAACGATGCGCTCGCATAGCCTAGCGCCCGATGCGCGCCGCGGCATCGCGAGCCCACCACGCGTGATCACGTATGCGCTCCAGTTCGCGGCGCGGGATGATGACGTGTTCGTCGACGCGGTTTGTGCTCGATTTCGCGAGGGCCGCATCGACCACCGCGGTCACGCAGTCGAGATGGCGATACGCCCGCAGCCGCCACCGCCACTCTGCGTTGTCGTGATCAACGTCGGATGCAGCAACGCAGATCGAAGGCTCGAGAGATGTTTCATCGGCGCCGGTCAGCACGGGCAGGGCGAACGCGATGCCGAGCGCACTCAATATCAATCGCGCGCGAGACATGGAATCCTCCATGCCGACGGGGCCCGGCAGTAGAGCCGGACCCCGCCGCGAGATGTAGCTACGCAGTCGTGTTACCTACGCAGTTGTGAGCTGCTTCTGTGATTCGGTGACGCCCTCGATCTGCACCCGGCGCGGCTTCACGCTGTCTTTGAGCGGCAACGTGAGCACGAGCATGCCGTGGCGATGCGTCGCGGCGACTTTGTCGAGATCGAGGAACTGCGGCACGGTGATGGTTTGCTGGTAACGGGTCTCGCCGTCATACCGGCCACCACTCTGTTCGGCGCGGACGGAAATCGTAGTGCCCGCGACATCGATGTTCACGTGCTTGGGATCGATCCCCGGCATCGGGATCTCGACCCGCCAGTTGTCCTCGCTCGTGTAGACCTGGAATGGGTAGGTTGCTGCGGAACGGGCCGACTGCACCGGCGGTTCGCTCCAAAGTTCGTTGAAAAGCCGATCTGCATCGCGCTGGAAATTGAAGATGTCCTGAAATGGGCTCCACCGTGTAACACCAAACATCTTGAACCTCCTTGAACCGTTAAGCCTCCTAGCCAAAACCTAGCATATGACTTCAAGTGAGTCAAGATATATGAGTCCTTACAACTAATATATTGCAGACCTTGCGCTTTCGGCGGGAGCTGCCCATTACACTGTCGGGGTCGGTAGCATCGTCGGCCTGGAAGCGACGCGCTGCCGTTGGCCAAGAGCCGACCGCACAATCAAGCGCGTGCGCCTTCGACACCTGCCCGAGAGTGACATCCTTGTGATGTGGTAGGTTGCGTGTGTCTTTTGAGAGGACCGCAATGAAACAAATCGCATTGACTGCATTTGCAGCAGTGGCCGTCGTGGCTACAGCGTATGTGAACGCCATGGTTCCCGAGCAGGTGCGCACCGACTCGGGATTGGTGGCTGGCACTGCCAGCGGCCAACCGACTGTTCGCGTTTTCAAGGGAATTCCATTCGCCGCACCGCCGGTCGCCGAGAACCGATGGAAAGCGCCACAGCCCGTGCCGAAATGGGACGGTGTACGCAAGGCCGACGCGTTTGGCGCGCCATGTGCCGCAGGCGCCGGCGGCGGTCGTGGTGGTGGTGGCGGCCGCGGAGCTGCCCCCCCCGGTGTCGCCGCGCAGGCTGCTCCTGCACCGGCTGCGCCGCCGCGCGAGCCCGCTCGCGCCGAGGACTGCCTGTATCTCAATGTCTGGACCAGCGCGAACAGCCCGAACGATCGCCGTCCGGTGATGGTCTGGATCTACGGTGGCGGGTTCACGGGCGGCTCCGGCGGTCTCGCGTGGTATGACGGCGAGAACCTCGCCGCAAAAGGTCCGGTCATCGTGACCTTCAACTACCGTCTCGGATCGCTCGGCTTCTTCTCGCATCCCGAGCTGGCGAAGGAATCAGGTCACAACGCGTCCGGCAACTACGGGATGATGGACGCACTCGCCGCGCTGCAGTGGGTCAAAAAGAATATCAGCGCATTCGGCGGCGATCCCAACAACGTCACGATTGCGGGTGAATCCGCGGGCGCGATCATGATCGGCGCGCTCGTCGGCTCCCCGCAGGCCAAAGGCCTCTTCCATCGCGCGATCGCCGAGAGCGGCGGGTGGATGGGGCTGACGATGGGACGCATGACGTCGGGGCAGACTGCACAGGCCAACGGCGTAAAGACGATGGAGGCGCTCGGCGTGAAGACGATCGCCGAGCTTCGCGCGAAGCCGATGAACGAGCTCACCGGGCTGTCCGCGGGCGGGCTCGTCGTCGACGGATATCTCATTCCAGAAGACATCTCGCTGACGTTCGCGAGCGGCAGGCAGAACGCGGTCGATGTGTTGACCGGCTCGAATAAGGACGAAGCCAATTTCGGCGTGTGCGGTGGCGGCCGTGGGGGCAGCGCCACGCCGATGACCGCCGAGACATTCAAAACGAACGCGCAGCGCCGGTTTGGTGAAGCGGCGGACGAGTACGTGAAGCTCTATGGTGTGACCTCCGACGCCGACGCCCAGCCGGCCGCGCACATCGCATGCGCCGACGAGATCAACTGGAACATGCGGCAGTGGGCGGTCGCGCAGGCCAAGGCCGGAAAGAAGGCGTACACCTATTTCTTCACGCGCATCCCGACGATCAATGGCGGTCCCTCGCCGAACGGCGCGACTCACACGGCCGAAATCTCTTACGCGTGGAACAACCCCAAGGGGCAGGCCAATCAAACGTGGAACGACGTCGACACCAAGCTGGCGGATACGATGTCGTCTTATTGGGTCAACTTCATCACCAAGGGTGACCCGAACGGAAACGGCTTGCCGCGCTGGCCGGAATTCAAGGACTTGATGAGCGGGCGCGTGATGGTGCTCGGCGACACCGTTCAAGCGGAGTCGACCGCGCCGGCGGCCAAGCTCTCGTTTTACCAGGCGGCGTATCAGCGACTGCTGCGGAGCCCGACCGGAACGAATTAAGTTGTTCGCTGCGGCGCGACTGATATGGCCGCGCATCAACGCACGGCGTTCGTGTTCGATCTCGACGGCACGCTCGTCGACAGCGTCTACCAGCACGTCCTCGCCTGGCAGGAAGCACTGCAGAGTGAGGGCGTGCAACTGGCCGTCTGGCGCATTCACCGGAAGATCGGCATGAGCGGTGGCCTCTTGACGAACATCCTGCTGCGCGAGACCGCCGTCGAGCTCAGCGCCGAGCGCATCGAACGCCTGCAGCGCCGCCACGCCGAAGCCTACAAGCGGGTCGCCGGCCAGATTCAGCCGCTCCCGGGTGCGCGTGCATTGATCGCAGCGCTCACCGATGCGGAAATTCCATGGGCGATCGCCACGAGCGGCCGGATGGAGACCGCGGCGCCCGTGCTCGAAATCCTCGGTGTGGCGCCCGATCGTGTGCCCGTGATCACACGTGATCTCGTGAAGTACGCGAAGCCCGATCCCGATCTCTTTCTCGCCGCAGCAGATCGGTTGGGTGTCTCGATTCAGGCCGCGTCCGTCGTCGGCGACAGTGTGTGGGACATGCTCGCCGCCAGGCGCGCGCACTCGCTGGGAATCGGATTGTTATCGGGCGGCTACGGCATGGAAGAACTCGAGCGCGCCGGCGCATATCGCGTCTTCGAAGACCCGGCCGATCTGCTCGCGCATCTCGACGAAGTGGGCGGAAGGAAATAGCGCGACGTGGAAGGCGCTCTGGAGTAGATCGTGCTCGAGACACTCGACGCCCGGATCAAGATCCTGCTGCCGGAGGAGTACCGCGACTCCTACGAAGCGGTGCAGCCGGTCTCGATGGGATCGGCCGGCCTCAAGTACGACACCGGCGGTCAGGTGGCGTGGGACCAGATGTGGGGAAGCTTCTGCGACCTTGCGATGGCGGGCGGCCCTCCGCACAAGGGCATGCTGCTCGAACCTGGCACTGAAAGCGAAATCGATGCGGACTACGGTCGCTACGACGAGGTCGTCGAAGAGATCTGTCGCGGCATCAGGCTGGTGACCGGCCTGCGATCGTACATGTCGCCGACTCCGGGGTGGGTGTGCGTGACCTGCTTTGGCGACGGAATGGCCGGCTGGCTGCTTCGCGCGATCGTCATGGAGAACGTCGCGGCTCGTCGGCGCGGCGCGGTCCTGGAATTACCGGCAGCGCCGCAGTTCCGCCTCGAGAAAGAGATCAAGAACGTCATCACTGTCATCGCCAAGACCTGTCACTACTGGCTGGGCCACATGCCGCGCGACCAGCAGCAGGCCATTGCCGAACTGTTCGTGACGATGGCTGGCGAGTCGCCGCTGATCGAGCCTCAGTTTCCCAGTCCGGATGCAGCTGGCAACGCCCGCAGGCAGACCGGCGGTCTTGCGGCGTTGATTCTGCGCGACACGGGCCTTCGAGCGTCGAATCATCACTACGCAGGCTGGCTCGGTCTCGAGTGCCTGACGGTCCGCTCCGCAGTGTGGATGATGCGCGCGCTGGTCGCGACGAACGTGCTGTCGCGGCGAGAGGGAACCGTGCTCTTCGTTCCGCTGAACGAGGTGACCGACCCGCACGGAACGATCGTCGCGCGGGCGGTGCAGCAGATCTATGGTTGCGCGTCCGCGCGCGGATATTGTGCTCCAGCCTCGACGTAGATTTGCCCTGACTTTTGACCTTTGACGTACGGAGTTCAACACATCAGTCGTTGTTTGCTCCGCCGTCATCGCTCCGTGGCAGACTAGACCGATTGCGGATCGTCGGACGTGTGCGCTGAAGGTCAGCCGCACATTTGTGACACGAACGCGGCAGAGTTGTTTGGATCAGCAATCGTGCCGCGTGAGCGTCCCAGAAGATGCTGGTTCGACCCAACGTCGATGCGCGCTTTGGTTGCGGCGCAGTC
>JBKPNV010000267.1:0-37380 GCA_046732795.1 Acidobacteriota bacterium | reverse complement strand
GCGGATCTGCAGATGCAATTCCCGTAACTGCTTCAGCTCGACCGTCGAGGGAGCATCCGACATCAGGTCCACCGCCGCCGCTGTCTTGGGGAACGCAATAACCTCACGGATCGAACTCTCGTTGCTGAGAATCGCGGCGATGCGATCCAGCCCCAGGGCGATACCGCCGTGCGGCGGCGTCCCATATTCCAGAGCCTCCGCGAAAAAGCCGAATCGCAGCTTCGCCTCCTCCTCGCTGATGTTCAGCAGGGAGAAGATCCGCCTCTGGGTGTCGGCGTCGTGGATTCGGATGCTGCCGCCGCCGATCTCGCTGCCATTCAGTACCAGGTCATAGGCTTTCGCGCGCACAGAGCCGGGGTCGGAATCGAGCCGCGCCAGGTCATCGTCGACCGGCGACGTGAACAGATGGTGAACGGCGCCATACCGCTTCTCTTCCGGATCCCACTCGAGCAGCGGGAAGTCGACGACCCAGGTAAAGGCGAACGTATCGGCGTCGAGCAAGCCGTCTTTCCTTGCGAGCATGAGCCTGAGCTGCCCGAGGAGCTTGGAGGTCGCATCGGGCTCGCCCGCGGCGACGAGAAGCAGACCGCCCTGCTCAACGCCCGCGATATCGAGCAGCCCGCGCACGGATTCCTCGCCGAGGGCTTTCATGATCGAGCTCGTCACTGTCCCATCGTCGGAGCGGCGCGCCCAGACGAGGCCCGTCGCTCCCATAGCCTTGGCCTGATCGACGATGCCGTCGACTTCGCTGCGCGAGTAGCCACCCGCCTTCGCTACCACGAAGCCGCGAACGGTCCCGCCACTACCCACGATTTCCCTGAAGACGCGGAAACTCGACTCTCGAAAAAACTCGCGGAAATCCTGAATCGGCATGCCGCAGCGGAGATCCGGCTTGTCCGAGCCGTACGTCGCGATCGCCTCCGCGTACGGCATCCGCCGAAACGGCGTCTCGATCGTGCGGCCGACGACGGCGAAGATCTCGTGCATCAGCGGCTCGATGATGCCGAAGATCGTGTCCGGCCGCGCAAACGACATCTCGACGTCCACCTGCGTGAATTCGGGCTGGCGGTCCGCGCGAAGGTCTTCATCGCGGAAACACTTGCAGATCTGGACGTAGCGGTCCATGCCCGAGATCATCAGGATCTGCTTGAAGATCTGCGGCGACTGCGGCAGCGCGAAGAACTCGCCAGGATGCACCCGGCTCGGCACGAGATAGTCACGCGCGCCCTCGGGTGTGGATTTGGTCAGGATGGGAGTCTCGATTTCGAGAAACCCGTGGGCGTCGAAGTACTTCCGGATCGCCGTGGTCAGCTTGTGACGCAGGATGATATTGCTCTGCAGGCGGGGCCGACGCAGATCGAGGTATCGATATTTGAGCCGGACGTCTTCCGAGACCGGCGAATCATCGGCAATCGGGAACGGCGGCGTCTTTGCCTCGTTGAGCACTCTGAGTTGACGCACGACCACTTCGACCTCGCCGGTGGGGAGCTTGGCATTCACCGTGTCCGCGGACCGGCGTCGAACCTGCCCGCAGATGCCGACAACGTACTCCGAGCGCAGGCGTTTGGCTTTCGCCATCAGCGCCTCGTCGTCTTTGTCGAAGACCACCTGTGTCACGCCGCCACGATCGCGCACGTCGATGAAGAGCAACCCGCCAAGGTCGCGAACTCGATGTACCCATCCGAGCAGCACGACATCTGCCCCAACGTCGTTGGGCCGGAGCGCGCCACACGTGTGTGTGCGTGTCAGGTCGCCTAGTTGCTCAGCCACGTTGCCTCAGTTCCTCGAGAATGGCGCCGCCCGCGGCGGTTTGATCGTAGGTTGCTTGTGTCTTGTCAGTCAGGCTCTTCACGGTAACCGTCCCCGCCCCGATCTCATCGCCTCCGAGGATCGCGACGAAGGGAATCCGCAGAGAATCAGCGTACTTTATCTGCTTGCCGATCTTGTCCGGATCCGGATAGACGAGGACGCGCAACCCGGACTGCCGTAACAACCCTGCCACTCGAAGGGCATGAGGCGCGTCGGCGGCGTCGAAAACGGCCATCATGACGTCGGCCGCCGCCGTCGTGAGATTCGGCGGAAACATCCCGCGCTCTCCCATCACGACGAGGATCCGCTCCAGGCCCAGCGAGAATCCACAGGCCGGGATGCTTTGTCCCAGGAACATGCCTACGAGGTTGTCATAGCGCCCACCGCCGCCGAGACTCCCGGCGAGATCGGGCACAGCAATCTCCATGATGACGCCCGTGTAGTACGACAGCCCTCGAGCCAGGCTCGGATCGAAGCGAAGTCGTGCGCCCGCGCTCGTTGCCCGAGCACAAGCGAAGACCGATTCGAGATTCTCGAATGCGGCGACACCGCCTTCATCAAGCAGGTCGCGGCACCGTTCGCGCTGGTGACTCAGTCCATCGAATAGCTCGAGGAGCTTTCCCGCGGCTGCCGCATCGATGCCGCGCGCCTGCATTTCAGCCTTGACGCCATCAGCACCGATCTTGTCCAGCTTGTCCACGGCGACGAGCGCTGTCCCATGAAGCGATTCCGCAATGCCGGCGGCGTTCAGAATCGAGGTCAAGAGCTGCCGGTGATTGACGCGTATGGTGAAGTTGGCGAATCCCAACTCAGTGAGCGCATCGGCAACGGCGGCACATACCTCGGTCTCGATCACGGGAGACGTGGACCCGAGCGCGTCCACATCGCATTGATAGAACTCGCGGAAGCGCCCGCGCGCGGGGCGATCCGCGCGCCAGACCGGCTGAATCTGATACCGCTTGAACAGCCGCGGCAGCTTGTTCTGGTACTGGGCGACGACGCGCGCCAGCGGAACTGTCAGGTCGTAGCGCAAGGCCAGGTCCGCCTGCCCGCTGGCTTCGTGCTCACCCCGCTTGAGGATTTTAAAGATGAGCTGGTTGCCTTCCTCGCCGTACTTGCCCATCAGCGTTTCGAGGTTTTCCACGGCGGGAGTTTCGAGCGGCTCGAAACCGTAACGCTCGTACACACGACGAATGACGGCGATGGCGTATTCACGCCGCCGGATGTCTTCCGGGAGAAAGTCGCGCATGCCGCGCGCAGGTTCAGTGCGCGGCATCTAGGCAGGATTGCAGTAATTCGGGCGGCGAGTTCGAACGAAGTCGAGCATCTTCTACTAATTATATGGGCCGGTCGACCTGGAACCTGAACCTGGAACCCCTGAACGCGGAACAGCGAACACGAGTCCCGCATCCCGAGCCCCGGACCCTGAGTCCTGCCCGCTACAGCCGCGGCAGCGTCAGCCCCTGCTGCTTCTGATACTTACCCTTCTTGTCGGCGTAGGACACTTCGCAGGGCTCGTCGCTCTGGAAGAAGAGCACCTGCGAGATCCCCTCGTTGGCGTAGACCTTCGCCGGCAGCGGCGTCGTGTTCGAGATCTCGAGCGTGACGAAGCCTTCCCATTCCGGCTCGAACGGCGTGACGTTCACGATGAGGCCGCACCGCGCATAAGTCGACTTGCCCACGCAGACCGTCAGGACATCACGCGGAATGCGGAAATACTCGACCGTCTTGGCCAGTGCAAACGAGTTCGGCGGGATGATGCAGACGTCGGTCTTCATGTCGACGAACGAGCGATCGTCGAAATTCTTCGGGTCGACTACGGTGTTGTTGATGTTCGTGAAGACCTTGAACTCGTCAGCCACGCGGATGTCGTACCCATACGACGAGAGTCCGTACGAAATGACCCCCTGACGCACCTGGCGATCTTCGAACGGTTCGATCATGCCGTGCTCGAGCGCCATGCGCTTGATCCACCTGTCCGCTTTAATCGAGGGCATTCGCTTGTCTCTTGTCTCTGGGCTCTTCGCCTGGGTGCTGTGTCCTGCGATTGGCTAGCGTCGTCCCAGCAGCATCATGACCAACGTGAGCACGATGCTGGCAATGATGGACGAGGCGAGCGGGAAATAGAACGTAAAGTTCCCGCGGCGAATCGTGAAGTCACCCGGCAGCCGGCCAATCGGCAGCCCGAGCGTCATCAGGACGCCGACGCCAGCAACGAGCAGACCCAGGACAATGAGTGTTCGCCCCACGTTGCGCTCAAATCAGCTCGAGCCCCCGGAAGAAGTATCCGAGCTCGAAGGCTGCCGTTTCAGGAGCGTCGGAACCATGCGTCGCGTTGCGTTCAATGGAGGTGCCGAAATCTTTCCGCAACGTGCCTGCGTCCGCCTTTGCCGGATCGGTTGCACCCATCGTCGCGCGCCACGCCTTGATCGCGTCGGGCGCTTCGAGCGCCAGAAGAATACACGGCCCTGAGGACATGAAGTCGGTCAAGCCACCAAAGAAGGGACGCTCGCGATGAACCGCGTAAAAGCCTTCTGCGTCCTTTTTGGTCAGGTGCTGCAGCCGCATGGCGCGCACAGTAAAGCCGGCAGCCTCAATACGCGCAAGGATCTGTCCCGCCTTCCGGCTGGCTACCGCGTCCGGTTTGATGATCGCAAACGTCCGTTCCATCGTGTCTATCGCCCCAAAGCTTCGCGCATCTGTACACCCATATCCGCGGGACTCCTCACCACGTGCACGCCCGCCTTCGTCAGCGCGTCCATCTTTTCGGCCGCTGTTCCCTGTCCGCCGGCGATGATGGCACCAGCGTGGCCCATGCGACGTCCCGGCGGCGCGGTTTGTCCTGCGATGAATCCAACGACCGGCTTCTTGAACTCTCGCGCAATGTACGTGGCTGCGTCCTGTTCGGCCGTACCGCCGATTTCCCCGATCATGATGACCGCGTCCGTGTCATTGTCATCCTTGAACAATCGCAACGCGTCGATGAAGCTGGTGCCGATCAAAGGGTCGCCGCCGATGCCGATGCAGGTCGTCTGCCCCATGCCCTGTGTGGAGAGCTGATGGATGGCCTCGTACGTGAGCGTTCCGCTTTTCGAGACGATCCCGATTCGACCTTCGCGACAGATGTGACCTGGGATGATGCCGGCCTTCGCCTGCCCGGCCGTGATAATGCCTGGACAATTCGGCCCGATGAGCCGAGTCCGCTTTCCCTCCATGAACGTCATCACCTTCAACATGTCGATGGTAGGAATGCCCTCGGTGATGCAGACGACAAGCGCGACCCCGGCGTCGGTTGCCTCCATGATGGCGTCGGCCGCGAAGGGCGGCGGCACGAAAATCACGCTGGCATTGGCGCCTGTCTCGCGAACGCTGTCGTGAACGCTGTTGAAGATCGGCCAGCCCTCATGCGTCGTGCCGCCTTTGCCAGGCGTGACCCCGCCGACGACATTGGTTCCATAGGCTGCCGCCGCTTTGGCATGGAAGGTCCCCTCACGGCCCGTCAGTCCCTGGACGATCAACCTGGAATTTCGATCGAGTAGAACAGCCACGTTTGCCCTTTGACTCTTGACCTATCGCCCGCGGGCGAGCGACACGACCTTGTCGGCAGCCTCGCCCATTGAATCGGCTGTCGTGAAGTTCAAGGCGCTCTCGCGGAGCAGCCGCTTCCCTTCTTCGACGTTGGTGCCCTCCATGCGAATGACAATCGGCACTCGGACACCCAGTTCCCGCACGGCGGCGATGACCCCTTGCGCCAGCACATCGCAGCGCAGGATGCCACCAAAGATGTTGATCAGCACCGCTTTGACGTTGCTGTCGGCCATCAGAATCCGAAACGCGTTCTTGATCTGCTCCGCGTTGGCGCCCCCGCCGACATCGAGGAAGTTTGCCGGCTCGCCGCCGGCGAGCTTGATGATGTCCATCGTCGCCATGGCCAGACCTGCACCGTTGACCATGCAGCCGATGTTGCCCTCGAGCCGGATGTAATTCAGAGAGAACTTGGAGGCTTCGACTTCGAGCGGATCTTCTTCGCCCAGATCCCGGAGATCGCGCAGATCAGGATGACGATAGAGCGCGTTGTCGTCGAACGACACTTTGGCGTCGAGCGCGAGCAGGTCGCCACCCTTGGTGAGGATCAGGGGATTGATCTCGATCATCGACGCGTCGGTTTCGATGAACGCCTTGTAGACCGCATCGAGCAGCTTCACCAGCTTGTTCGCCGGGCCCGAAGCCAGCCCCATACCGAAGGCGAGCTTCCGCGCCTGAAACGGGATCACGCCGGTGCCGGGATCGATCTGCTCACGCAGGATTTTCTCCGGCTCCTTCGCCGCGACCTCCTCGATGTCCATACCTCCCGACGCGCTGCAGATGATGACCGGGCTCGCAGACGCGCGGTCGATGACGATGCTCAGATAAAGCTCGCGCTCGATCTGCAACCCTTCCTCAATCAACACGCGCCCGACCTTGCGGCCTTCCGGGCCCGTCTGATGGGTCACCAGCGTCATGCCGATCATCTGCTTCGCGAGTTGCTCGGCATCGTCAGCCGATTTCGCGATCTTGACTCCGCCACCTTTCCCGCGGCCTCCCGCGTGAATCTGCGCCTTGACGACGGCGATGCTGCCGCCGAGTCGCCGCGCGATCTCGCCTGCTTCGTGGGAAGAAAATGCAACTTCGCCGCGCGGAACGGCCACGCCGAAGCGCGCCAGCACTGACTTGGCTTGATACTCGTGAATTTTCACAGGGGAATCCTGTCTACGGCCGCCAACTTACTCCACAGTTCGCTTGTGTGGACGCCATCGGCGTGGACCCTCGCACACAAATCCGCCGATCGGGGCGGGATACGACGCTGCCGACGGCACCAACACACGCGACTCCTGAGTAAACAGCCATCCATCGTAGTCCATCGACGCTGCGTCCGTCCATCGGCGAGACTTACTGCTAGAATGCGCGCCGAAGGAGACAGCATGGCGCGTGTATCGACAGGATCGCTAGTCTGTGGTGTGTTCGTTCTGGCCGGCTCGCTTACGGCGTCCGGCGCCCAGGCCCCCCAAGGACAGGCACGAGGCGGCGGGGCTCCGCAGCCGCCACCACAAAACCTGCAGGTGCTGCCGAAAGATATGGCGCGAGCGCAGGTCGTGACCATCATGCAGAACTTCTCCGCCGCTCTCGGCGTGACCTGCAACCATTGCCACATCTTCAACGGGCCAGGCGACCCGATGAACGACTTCGCGGGAGATACCAAGCCGACGAAGAACATCGCGCGAGCGATGATGCTGATGGTGCGAGAGATCAATCCCGCGGTGCAGAAGGCAGTGACGTCTAAAGCCGCCGACCAGGTGGCCCAGGTGGGTTGCGCGACATGCCATCGCGGTGCCGCGATTCCCGTCGTGGCTCCAGGATCACCCGGCGCGCCACCGCCACCTCGCGGGGCAGGTCCCGGCGGAGCGCCGGGCGGCGGGGCGCCACCACCGGGGGGCGCTCCTCCACCTGGAGCGGGAAAGTAACTCAACTCCCAACTCCCAATTCCACAACTCCCAACTTCAGGGAGCTGGAAGTTGGGAGTTGGAGGTTACCACTCACATTCCGATCACGTCGACGAGTTCCTTCACCGCTGCCGCCGACTTCTTGAGCGCCGCATCTTCCTCGGCCGTCAGCTTGATCTCTATGATCTGCTCGACGCCCTTCGCCCCGAGCTTTACCGGCACACCAACGAAAAGATCGCGGACGCCATACTCGCCCTGCAGGAATACGGAGCACGGCAAGATCTTCTTCTTGTCCTTCAGAATCGCTTCGCACATCTCGGCCGCCGCCTGACCGGGGGCATACCACGCGCTCGTGCCCACGAGCTTGGTGATCTCGGCGCCACCGTCGGCGGTCCGCTTACAGATCGCGTCAATTCGATCTTTCGGCAACAACTCGGTCAGCGGAATGCCGGCAACCGTCGAATATCGTGGCAATGGCACCATCGTGTCGCCATGACCGCCGAGTACGAATGAGTGCACGTTCTGGACCGAGACGTTGAGCTCCATCGCGACGAACGTACTCATCCGTGCCGAGTCGAGCACGCCGGCCATGCCGATGATCCGCTCGCGCGGAAACTTGGTGAGGCGGAACAGCGCCTGTGACATGGCATCGAGCGGGTTGGCAACGGGAACGACGATCGCGTTCGGACAGTGCTGCACCAGATTCGGCGCGATGCTCTTCATGATCTCGAAGTTGTCACGCACGAGATCATCGCGGCTCATGCCAGGCTTTCGTGGTTTCCCGGACGTGATGACGACGATGTCGGACCCGGCGGCGGCACCCCAGTCCGCGCCGCCGATGACGCGAGAGTCCGATCCAATCACCGGACACGTCTCGTAAATGTCGAGCGCGACGCCCGCGGCTTTCTGCTCGGCGATGTCGATGATGACGACATCGGCCAGTTCTTTCTCTGCGATCGCGCGAGCCACCGTCATGCCGACGTTACCGGCGCCACCTACCACTGTCACTTTGCGATTCATGCGTTCCTCGTCTCGCTCGCGCAGCTTAGGTCAGTGTCCCGCAGCCACGCGTCGAAGTATTCACAGTTTCTGTTGAAAAGCCTGTTGAAAACCCCGTCCGCGACCGCGATCGCGGCGACTGATCCTGAATGTTTTAGCGGTTTGCACCATCGTAGTGCGACTGTTACACGGGACGACAGACTGCTGGCTGTTGGCGACGGAATTCACGGGTCCAAAACGCCAAGTATAATCTGCGTTTGCCGTTTCGCTTGGGACTCGGACGAACATAGACGATCGTTGTGGCATCCGGGGCCCTGGCTCGTAGCCTTCAGTTCGCAAGAGATACCCCACGTGAAGATTCTTGTTGCCGACGACCTCCCTGCTTCCGCGATCGAACTGCTGCACAAGGAAGGATGGGACATCGATTCGCGCACCGGCCGAACTCCGGAACAACTTGCCAATGACATCAAGGATGCCGACGCCATCGTCGTGCGCAGCGCGACGCGTGTCACGTCGGCGCTGATCGACGCTGCGCCCAGGTTGCGGGCCATTGCCCGTGCGGGGACTGGCGTCGACAACGTCGACGTACAGGCGGCGAGTGCCCGAGGCATCGTCGTCATGAATGCGCCCGGTGCCAACAGCGTCAGCGTTGCCGAATTGGCGATGGCGCTCGTCCTCGCGCTCGCCCGTCATATTCCGGGCGCCGATCAGGCGATGAAGCAGGGAAGGTGGGAAAAGAAAAAGTTTCTGGGTGAAGAAGTGCGCGACAAGGTCCTCGGTCTCGTGGGGCTGGGACGCATCGGCCAGGAAGTGGCGCGGCGTGCGTCAGCATTTGGCATGACCATCATCGCCCACGATCCCTTTGTGTCCGAGCAGACTGCGGCGCAACTCGATGTGGAGCTGGTCGGCCTCGATGATCTGTTTGCGCGCGCCGACTTCGTTTCACTGCACATGCCCTCGACCGACCACACACGCCGGCTCGTCAATGCTGAACGATTAGCAAAAGCGAGGAAAGGCATTCGCATCGTTAATACCGCGCGCGGTGACCTCGTTGACGAGACAGCACTCGCCGACGCAATCGAGTCCGGCCATGTGGGCGGCGCCGCGCTCGACGTGTTCGAGAAGGAGCCGACGGTCGATCATCGCCTGCAGAAATTGCCGCAAGTCATCGCCACGCCGCATATCGCCGCGTCGACACGCGAAGGCCAGGAGCTGGTCGGAGCGGAAACGGCCGCGGCCCTTCGTGACTTCCTCAAAGAGGGCTTGATCCGGAACGCCGTCAACTTTCCTACGCTCTCACCTGAAGAGTTCAAGCGGCTGCAACCATTCGCTCTTCTCGGCGAGCGGCTCGGCACGTTCATTGCCCAGATGAACGACGACCGAATCCGCGAGGTCAGCCTCCGGTATTACGGAGAGCTCGCCCAAAGCCGAACCGGTGTCATCGTGAACGGCGTTTTGGCGGGATTATTCAAACCCGTGCTCTCTACAGGCGTGACCGTCGTCAATGCACGCACAGTGGCCGCGGAGCACGGGATCGAAATTGTCGAATCACGCAGCACACGGCGACGAAATTACACGAGCCTGATCTCGATTCAGATCCGGACCGCCCACGGTGAGCGGTGGGTGGAAGGGGCCGTGTTCGAGAACAGCGGACCACGACTCGTATTGGTCGACGGCATCGCCGTCGAAGCGCCCCTGGGCGGAACGATGTTCGTCATCACCAACCGGGATCAGCCTGGCGTGATCGGTCGCGTCGGAACGATTCTTGGCAAGCACGGCGTGAACATCGCGAATTTCGCGCTCGGCCGTGACGAGGGGCACGCCGTTGGCGTCGTCATCGTCGACGAAGACAAGCCGATAGCAGATACCGTCGTGAACGAGCTACGCGAGGTGACGGAAATTCAGGAAGTACGACTGGTCAGGGTCTAGCGCGCAGGCGACGCGTCGGAGCTCGACAGGCGGAGCGTTGTCTGTGTGCCGTCGCTCGTCGATTCCAGAATCACCGCGTCGTCGCCAATCGACGTCACACCATAGCCCGCATCGAGCATGTCGCCTTCCTTAACCAGCGACACGCCTTGCAATGAGCTGAGGATCGCGGTTCGTTCCGTGACGCCGTCCACAACGCTTGTCGCGATC
The DNA here is from genome assembly GCA_046732795.1 of Acidobacteriota bacterium. GTDB lineage: Bacteria > Acidobacteriota > Vicinamibacteria > Vicinamibacterales > UBA2999 > Gp6-AA40. The sequence goes on along the minus strand of JBKPNV010000267.1, from coordinate 26,956 downwards.
CCGGCCAGCCCGTACGGCGGCCTCCTGAGCGGCGGCGCAACTTCCGGGGGCGGAATGTTGTTGGTTGCCGCAGCGGAAGGCTCCACCACGCGAGCCGGGGGCGGCCCGAATCGAAACGCGTCGCGAGCCGGATGTCGATAGGCGCTGACTTCTGCGAGCTTGGTTTTCAGTCGATCGGCCTGGGCGCCAAGATCGACAACGGCGCCGGATCGGTCGACTGCCTGTGGCACGACCGCCGGTGGCTCGACTCGAGTCCGCTCGAGCGGCGCGACAAACGCCGCCGCGAGTGCGGTGACGAGCACGGCTCCACCCGACGTGAGCGCGTACAGCTTAGACATCAGGGGACACACATTTTAGCACTTGATTGTCCCGACCGCGGCGGAGGGTGGCCTCGCCGATTCGATGCTATGATTCGTCGTGCCCCCGGTTGCGTTTCTCGATCCTTTCCTGAGAACGTCTACCCTCCGCGCCGTCGCTGTCATCCCTGCCCGATTCGCGTCCTCACGACTCCCCGGCAAACCGCTCGCTGAGATCGCTGGCCGGACGATGATCGAGCACGTCTATCGGCGCGCCGCCGATGCGCGTGGCATCGACGCCGTGGTCGTCGCAACGGACGACGAGCGAATCGCGGCCGCGGTCGAGCAGTTCGGCGGCATCGTGCGGCTCACGAAGACCACGCATCGTACCGGGACGGATCGGATCGCGGAGATCGCCAGCGATCTGTCATGCGACATCCTGGTCAACGTTCAGGGAGACCTCCCATTGATCGAGCCGGACATGATCACAGAGGTGCTGGAGCCGCTCATATCTGACCCGGCGGTCACGATGACGACGTTGCGCCAGGCGACCAGTGATCCGTCGGAGATCTCGAGTCCGCACGTCGTCAAGGTTGTTGTCGACAACCGTGGGGACGCGCTTTACTTTTCTCGATCGCCGATACCGTTCCGACGGGATGAGAGTCCGAGCGTAGTGTCCGGCTTTAGCCGCACCACGATCGACAAGCACATTGGTTTGTACGGCTTTCGCCGCGACTTCCTGCTCACGTTTGCGACGCTGCCGCAAACGCCGCTCGAGCAGGCTGAATCGCTCGAGCAATTGCGCGCGCTCGAGCACGGATTTCGGATTCGCGCGGTGGCGACCAGATACGACTCGATCGAAGTGGATACTCCCGAGGATCTTGAACGCGTGCGCCAGCTAATGGCGACACGTGTGTGAGGTGGCATGAGTCAGAGACCCGACGGCCGACCAGTGAAGTACGTGTTCGTGACCGGCGGCGTGGTGTCCTCGCTGGGAAAGGGCCTCGCGGCAGCATCAATCGGCCGGCTGCTCGAAGACCATGGTTACAGAGTCGCGCTTCAGAAGTTCGACCCTTACATCAACGTCGATCCGGGCACGATGAGCCCCTATCAGCATGGCGAGGTGTACGTCACCGATGATGGCGCGGAAACCGATCTCGATCTGGGGCACTACGAGCGCTTCACGAGCATGGTGGCGTCGCGGAACAGCAACTGGACGACCGGGAAGATCTACCTATCAGTGATACAGAAGGAACGACGAGGTGACTACCTCGGTCGCACCGTTCAGGTCATTCCGCACATCACGAACGAAATCAAGGACGCAATCCGGCTGGCCGGACGTGACGTGGACATCGTTCTCGTCGAGATCGGCGGCACCGTGGGCGACATCGAGAGCATGCCGTTTCTTGAGGCGATCCGGCAGTTCCGGCTCGACGTGGGCCGCGACAACACTCTGTACATCCACCTCACGCTCGTGCCGTACATCGGGACGGCGGGCGAGTTGAAGACCAAGCCTACGCAACACAGCGTCCGCGATCTCCGCTCGATCGGTATTCAGCCAGACGTGCTGCTCTGCCGCACGGATCGTTTCCTCGACGCCGACATCAAGCGCAAGATCGCACTGTTCTGTGACGTGCCCGAAGAGGCCGTTATCACAGCCAAGGACGTTGACACGATTTATGAAGTACCGCTCGTCCTGAAGACCGAGGGTCTCGATCAGATTGTCTTGAAGCAGCTTGGTCTGCCGCTCACGCAGGCCCATACGGCAGCATGGGAAGAATTGGTCGATCGCATCAAGCATCCGGTCGACGAGATCATCATTCACGTGGTCGGCAAGTACACGGGATACGAAGACTCGTACAAGAGCCTCAACGAAGCCGTCTACCACGGCGGATTCGCCCAGCGGCTGAAAGCCAGACTGAACTGGGTGGAGGCCGAAGCGCTCGAACGGGAAAGTGGCGCGTCGCTGCTCGAAGGTGCGCACGGCGTCCTGGTGCCAGGAGGCTTCGGCTCGCGCGGCACGCGCGGCATGATGAAGGCCGCCGAGTACGCCCGCGAGCGCGGCGTACCCTTCTTCGGAATCTGCTACGGCTTCCAGTGGGCTACCGTCGAATACGCCAGGCACGTATGCGGACTCGAGGGGGCCGATTCCACCGAGGTCGACGAAAACGCACCGCACAAGGTGATCTACAAGCTGCGCGACCTGCTTGGCGTGGACGATTTGGGCGGTACCATGCGACTCGGCCGTTACGCGTGCGAGCTTGCGAAAGGATCGCTGGCCGAACGCATCTATGGGACTTCTCTCATTCACGAGCGCCATCGCCACCGGTTCGAGTTCAATTGCCTCTACGAACCGTCGCTGCTCGAGAACGGCTTGCGCATCTCGGGTCGATCGCCTGATGGAAAGTTCGCCGAGATCGCCGAGTTGCCCGCACACCCCTGGTTCCTGGCCGTGCAGTTTCACCCGGAGTTCCAGTCCAAGCCTGACCGACCGCACCCGCTGTTCGCCAGCTTCGTCGAGGCTGCGTATCGCCACAAGACAGGGCGGCTGGCGACGGCGGACGTCGCCGCTGCTCGATGATGCCGTCAACTCCCAACTCCCCACTTCGAAATCCACAGCGCTGCGTGCGATTGGGAGTTAAGCCCTTGGGAGTTGGGAGTCAACAAAGATCACTAGAATAGAGACGTGAATCCGGTCTCGATCGGGACAGTCACTCTCGGCGGCGGAAACCCGCTCGCCTTTATTGCCGGTCCCTGCGTGATCGAAAGCGCGTCGCACGCGATGGAGACCGCGTTCGCGATCCGCGAGATTGCCGTCCGCGCGCGCGTCCCGATGATCTTCAAGGCCTCATACGACAAAGCAAACCGGACTTCACGACACTCGTTCAGGGGACCGGGCCTCGACGAAGGCTTACGGATCCTGTCGGACATCAAGGCCAGCACGGGTTTGCCAATCCTCACCGACATCCATGAGCCCGCGCATGCGGCGGCGGCCGCCCAGGTGGTCGACGTCCTGCAAATCCCCGCGTTTCTATCGCGCCAGACCGACCTGCTCGTGTCAGCGGCACGTACGGGGAAAGCGGTGAATGTGAAGAAAGGGCAATTTCTCTCGCCTCGCGACATGCGGCACGTCGTTGACAAGATCACCGGCGAAGGCAATCCATCCGTTCTGATCACAGAGCGCGGTGTCAGCTTCGGGTACAACAATCTCGTCGTCGACATGCGCGCCTTCCCGATGCTGCGCGAGCTCGGGTACCCCGTGGTGTTCGACGTGACACATAGCCTGCAACTACCTGGCGCCGGCGATGGCGTGACGATCGGATTGGCCGAATACATCGAACCGCTGGCATCAGCGGGTGTCGCGGCTGGAGTCGACGCCGTGTTCATGGAAGTTCACGAAGAACCCGCTCGCGCCAAGAGTGATGCGGCAAACGCCCTCCGGCTCGATAAGCTCGAAGCGCTCGTAGTGAAACTCACGCGCATTGACGCAGCCGCCCGGGAACAGCCGGCATCGCGACGCAAGTCGCATGAGACACGTGGGGTAACCATGTGAGTGACGATGTGATCGCACCACCAGGCGTCGATCTCGCGCTTGCACGTAAGGTGTTGCAGACCGAGGCAGCGGCCATACTCGCGCTCGTCGAGCGTCTGGGTGCGCCATTTGAACGCGCCGTACGCCTGCTGCTCGACTGCAAGGGTCGGGTGATCGTGACGGGCATGGGCAAGTCGGGGATCATCTGCCGGAAGATCGCCGCAACGCTCACGAGCACCGGGACGCCGGCGTTCTTTCTGCACCCTGCCGAAGCCATCCACGGCGACCTTGGCATCCTGCAGTCCCAGGACATGATCCTGGCCCTGTCTTACAGCGGCGAGACGGACGAGCTGCTTCGTCTGCTCGAGACGATCAAGCGGCTTGGCGCCGGCCTGATCGCGATCACGGGAGATTGCCGTTCCACGCTGGCGCAGGCCGCGGACGTCGCCTTGGACTGCCGTGTCTCCGAGGAAGCCTGCCCGATGAATCTCGTTCCTACGGCGAGCACCACCGCCGCGCTCGCGCTCGGCGACGCGATCGCGATGACGTTGCTGGTCGCCAAGGGATTCAGCCAGGAGCACTTCGCCAGTCTGCATCCAGGCGGAAGGCTGGGTAAGCGATTGATGCGCGCCGAACAACTGATGCAAGGCGGGGATCAGGTCCCGATCGTGAAGGCCAGCACACCGATGCCGCAGGTCATTTACGAGATCTCGAGCAAAGGTCTGGGGATGACGTGTGTTGTCGATGACGAGGGCACGTTGTCAGGCATCATCACGGACGGGGACCTCCGTCGTCACATGACTGCGACCGGCAACCTGCTCGAACGCACGGCGAGCGACGTGATGACGCGCAACCCGATCACCATTCGGCGCGACACGCTGGCCGCCGAGGCGCTGTTGGTACTCGAACGGCGCAAGATCACCTCGATCGTCGTCGTCAGCGATCAGCAGCGGGTCCAGGGTGTCGTGCACTTACATCACCTCTGGCGCACTGAGTTGTTCTAAAGGGGGAATTGCGGTGCGGCGGGGACGACGGTGCGAACGTGCGACGGTGCGGGAATGCGACGGTGCGGGAGTGCGCAGTAGGACGTGCGAAGGTTCGGGGTACATGACCTTCGGACCATTAGGCGTCCGCACCGGACCCTCGCACGCCGCGCAATCACGGCGTCGCACCGCCCGAAGCGGCGTTCAGCGCGCTGCTCTTGCATCATGAGGGACTACGCCCTGCTTGCCGTGCTGTTTGCGCTGCTGCTGGGCCTGGTCGCCGGCAAGGGCTGGGAGCGGTACAAGCTTCGCGATGGCCGGTGGGTCGACCGGCGCCGGCTTCGCGAAACACCCCATTACATGCTCGGCCTCAACTTCCTCGTTGACAACCAGGTCGATCAAGCAGTCGAGGAACTGACGCGCGCGACCAGCACTGACACCGACGCCCTCGAGATCCAGATGATTCTTGGGAACCTGTATCGGCAGAAGGGACAGGTCGGCCGTGCGATCACAGTGCATCAGGGGCTGCTGCAGCGCCCCGATCTCCGGCCCATCGAGCACGCGCACGTTCTACTCTGCCTCGGCCTCGACTACAAACATGGCGGGTTCATCGACCGCGCCCTCGAGACGTTTCAGGAAGTCGTACGGCTGGATCCCATGAACCGCTACGCCTTCGTCAATCTGCAGAAGCTCTACGAAGACCAGCGGCAATGGGTCGAGGCGGCGGCCGTGCGAGAAAAGATCGCAGCGATCGACGATGACAAGCAGGGGATCAACAATCAGATCCTCGGCTTCCTGCGCAACGAGGTGGGTGAAACGTTGGTTCGTGCCGGCGATGACACGGCAGCGACCCGTGCGTTCGAGGCCGCTCTCGATACCGATCCCCGTACTGCGCCGGCGTATCTCAATCTCGGCGACATGCGCGAGCGCATGGGAGAGTACGCGAGTGCGGTTGAAGCGTGGGAAAGTCTCGTACAGACCATCCCTGAGCGCGCGTATCTGGCGCTCGATCGTCTGGAACGCGCATATCAGCGGGCCGGTACTCCACATCGGTTCGCAGAGCTGTGCGGGCGGCTCATCGACCAAAAGCCGCAGGACTGGCGGACACGGCTTTTGCTGTCACGACACCTGGCCGCAGATGGCCGCCATCGCAAAGCGCTGGAGTTGCTCCTCGATGCGCTGCCGCACAATCCGCACGGTCTGGCCATCCATCACGAGGTGTGGAAGGCGCTGCGGGCTCTTGAGCTGGATCCGGCACTCGTTCAGAAGTACATAGAGCTGACGCGCAGCGCCGTCTTCTACCTCGATCCGCACGTCTGCATGCACTGCCGCTACCGGAGCACGGAGTTGCTCTGGCAGTGCCCGCAATGCCATGAGTGGAATACGTTCGTCGAGGAACGGATGTCGCCGGCCAAAGATACGGCGGCGGCGGAACTGGGTGGCTAACCGTAAGTTCAAAGTTCAGAAGTTTAAAGTCAGCAAGTAAGTTTCGAAGTCGTCCCAGATGGTTTCGACCGGTTGGCCTCTACTTTCGACTCACTTCTCCACTTTGACCTTCAAACTTTGAACTTGAATCGGAGCCTGCAATGAAGCGTGTGGGGCTCACCGGCGGCATTGCCACGGGAAAGAGCGTCGTCCGGGCAGAGCTCGAACGACTCGGTGTGCCAACCATCGATGCGGATCTGGTCGCGCGCGATGTCGTCGCGCCGGGGACTTCCGCCCTGACCGCCATCCTCGACCGCTTCGGAACGGGCGTTCTCACCGATGGCGCACTCGATCGGCGGAAGCTCGGGTCGATCGTGTTCGCCGATGACGCTGCGCGGCGGGACTTGGAGGAGATCGTCCACCCGGCAGTCAAGACCGCCATCAATGCGTGGCTCGACACGATGAGCCGTCAGCACAATCTGGCTGTTGCCGTCATTCCGTTGCTTTACGAAACAGGCCGCGAGCGTGACTTCGATGTCGTCATCACCACCGCCTGCCGTTCAGAGGAGCAGCTGCGCCGTGTGATGGCGCGCGACTCGTTGAGCGAGCTTCAGGCCAGGCAGCGCATCAACGCGCAGTTGTCAACGGAGGAGAAGGTGCGCCGGGCCGACTACGCGATCTGGACCGACGGAACGCACGAAAACACCAAGCGTCAGGTCGTGGAAACGCTCGAGCAGCTGGCGCGACGGAGCTAGATGCTGAGTAGTAGGTGACTGGGAAGCTAGGTCACTGATCAGCTACCCAGCCACTTAACTACTAGCCACCAGCCACCTACCCAGTTACCTGACAACTACCCGCGCACGCGCCGCGTGCAGCGTGTTCATCATCAGCATCGTGATCGTGAGAGGCCCGACACCGCCCGGCACCGGCGTCAGGGCGCCTGCCACTTCCGCGACGGCCGGATGGACATCGCCAACGAGCACAGATCCTCTGGCCTGGAACGATGCCAGCCTCGGATGACCTGGCGGAAACAGCTGCGCCGCCAGCGCGGGATCGGTCACGCGATTCATTCCCACGTCGATGACGGCCGCTCCCGGTTTCACGAATTCTTTCGTGACAAGGCCTGCTCGCCCGACAGCCGCGACGAGGATGTCGGCCTGGCGGCAGACGGCCGGTAGATCCGGTGTCCGCGAATGGCAAATGGTTACCGTGGCGTCCCGATGCAGCAGCAGCATCGCCATCGGCTTTCCCACGATATCGCTGCGGCCAATCACGACCGCGTGGCGGCCGCGGATTTGAATCTTCTCGCGCTCGAGCAGTTCGATGACGCCCGCCGGCGTGCACGCCACCAGCTTCGGACGATTCTGCGACAGGAGTCCCACGCTCTCGGCTCCGAATCCGTCCACGTCTTTATCGGCCGCAATCGTGTCGAAGACGCGCTGCTGCGCGCCTGTGCCCATCGCTTTCGGCAGCGGCGACTGGACGAGGATCCCATCGTGATCGGGGCTCTTGTTCAGTCGCTCCACACGCGCGAGCACGTCCGTGAGCGTTGCCGAATCCGGCAAGCGTTCGAGATCGACTCTGAAGCCGACGTCCGCTCCCGCTTTGACCTTGTTGCGAACGTAGACCTGCGATGCCGGGTCATTGCCCACCAGCACAATCCCCAACCCGGGCGGCCGGCCGTGCCTGCTGATGAAGTCCGCCACCTGCGGTTTGATTTCCTCCTGCATGCGCGTTGCGAGCGCCTGTCCGTCGAGCACACGTGCCGTCATACCGAGTTGGTCTCCCCCGAGCGCCACAGCGCCTATCGTCCCGACGCGATCGCCGCCTGTTGACGCTTCCGCAGCTCACTGTGCTTGTATCCGTACGCGAAGTACAGCACCAGGCCGATCGCCATCCAGATCACCAGCCGAAGCCACGTATCCAATGGCAGACCCAACATGAGCGCGAAGCTGACGAGGGCGGACAGAATAGGAATGAACGGCACGAACGGCGTCTTGAACGGACGATGGAGATCCGGCCGGCGGTAGCGCAGGAAGATCACCCCGACTGACACGATGACGAAGGCCAACAGCGTCCCGATACTCACCAGCTCCCCGAGGGCGCCGATCGGAGTGAAGCCGGCGGCCAGCGCCACGATGACGCCGGTGATGATGCTGGTGATGTGAGGCGTCCGAAATCGCGGGTGAATCTTCCGGGCAAACGGCGGAAGAAGACCGTCCCGCGACATCGAGTAGAAGATGCGCGGCTGCGCCATCATCAAGACGACCATCACAGAGCTCAAGCCGGCGATCGCGCCAAGCTCCACGAGCATCGTCATGATCCGGAGCAAGGTGCTGCCACCAGAGGCCGCTTCCGCCGCGCGAATGGCAACGACCATCGGCGCCGGCGATCCCAGCATCTCGCGATAGGGCACGAGGCCTACCATCACGCCAGAGACGAGGATGTACAAGATGGTGCAGACTACGAGCGATCCAAGGATGCCGATCGGCATGTCTCTCTGCGGGTTCTTGGCTTCCTGCGCAGCGACCGATACGGCGTCGAATCCGATGTAGGCGAAGAAGATGACCCCCGCGCCGCGCAACACGCCGCTCCACCCATATTCGCCGAAGCTGCCCGTGTTCGGCGGGATGATCGGCTGCCAGTTGGCGGTATTCACGTACGCCGCTCCGCCGAGGATGACGATCAGCACTACGGCAACCTTGATGACGACGATGACGGAGTTGACGTTCGCGGATTCCTTGATCCCGATCACGATGAGCACGGTTACAGCGATCGCGATCAGAACAGCGGGCAGATTCAAGTACGCATCCGGATTGCATCCTGCCGCCGGCACGATGCTGCAAGGCGCCGACGCGAGCGACGCGGGAATGGTGATGCCCAGGAAGTCATGCAGAAAGCTCGTGAGGTGTCCCGACCAGCCGACGGCGACAGTGGCACCGCCGAGCGCGTACTCGAGAATCAGGTCCCACCCGATGATCCAGGCGATGAACTCGCCGAGCGTGGCGTAGCCGTACGTGTAGGCCGAGCCCGCGATCGGCACGGTCGAGGCGAATTCCGAGTAGCACAAGCCGGCCAGCGCGCTCGCGACACCTGCGACGACCATCGACAACACAATCGCGGGACCGGCATACTGCGCGGCTGCCTGCCCGGTCAGCACGAAGATGCCTGTGCCGATGATGGCTCCGATCCCGAGCGTCACGAGATTGGTGGGTCCGAGCACGCGCCTCAGGGAATGCTCCCCGGTGGCCTCCGACTCGGCTTTCAGCTGCTCAATCGACTTCGTTGCGAATATCGACATCAGCAATGTCCTCACATTCGGCTACGGGCCCGTGGCCCGATTATATTCGCGTCACCGTGGCTGCCGTCCGCAGATAGGCGCGTACTCGCGCCGCCGGGTCCCCTCCTTCGAGCAGATCACTGATCACAGCGACGCTCGACGCGCCGGCCTCCCACACTGATGCTGCCGTCTCGAGCGTGATCCCGCCGATCGCGACGACAGGCAACCCTTTCGCTCGATTCGCCGCGTCCGTCACCTGCGCCAGCCCCACGGCGGTATAACCGGTGTCTTTCGTCCGCGTGCCGAACACCGGTCCAATCGCGATGTAGCTGATCGGTTCCTGCACTGCTCCTTGGATCTGTGCGCTCGTGTGCGTGGAGAATCCGACGACCGCAGCCGGACCCACGAGACTGCGAACCGGCGTTGGCGGCAGATCGTCCTGGCCGACGTGGACGCCTGCGGCGTTGGCCATTACCGCCAAATCGGGCCGATCGTTGACGATGACGGCTGCGTCATAACGATGTGCTGCTTCGACGATCCGATCGCACAAATCGAGAAAACGATTGGACTCGAGATCCTTGGCGCGAATCTGGACACACCGCGCGCCTCCATCCATGAAGGCGCACGCCAGGTCCGCGGGCTGCCAGCCCGCCCGCCGCGAGAGCGCCACATCGACGATGGCGTGGAGTGGAGACAGTGAGATCAGGCTGTATCCGCCAGGCGGCTTTTCTTGGGCTGCGGCATGAAGCGCTCCATGAAGGATGTGTTCAGCCTGCCAGCGTTGAAATCGGCCTCGTTCAGGATCTTGATGTGGAGCGGCACCGAGGTCCGAATCCCCTCGATCACCGTCATGTCGAGCGTTCGTTTCATGCGCGCGATCGCCTCCTGGCGGTCGCGCCCGTGCGTGATGATCTTGGCAATCATCGAGTCGTAGTACGGCGTGACCGTACACTCAGAATGCGCGAACGTGTCGATGCGCACGCCAGGGCCGCCGGGAGCGCTGAAGGCATGAATCACGCCGGGTGACGGCGCGAACGTCTCTGGATCTTCGGCGTTGACTCGACATTCGATAGCATGTCCGGTAAACGTCACTTCGCTCTGCTTGAACGACAGGCGTTCGCCGGCTGCGATCCGGATCTGCTCCTTCACGATGTCGATTCCGGTCACCATCTCCGTCACCGCATGTTCCACCTGAAGGCGGGTGTTCGTCTCCATGTAGTAGAACTTGCCGTCTCGATCCATCAGGAATTCGAAGGTGCCGGCATTGGTGTACTGAACGGCCTTGGCCGCATCCACGACCACGCCGCCCATCTTCTTGCGCATCTTGTCGCTCAGCGCAGGTGACGGCGCCTCCTCGAGCAGCTTCTGGTGGCGTCGTTGAATCGAACATTCGCGCTCGCCGAGGTGAACGACGTTGCCGTGATGATCGCCGATGATCTGGAACTCGATGTGCCGCGGGCTTTCGAGGTACTTCTCGATGTAGACGTCACCGTTGCCGAAGGCGGCTTCGGCTTCGCGCTGGGCTGTCCGGAGGGCATGGGACAACTCGCCCGCGGTGCGGACCACGCGCATGCCGCGCCCTCCCCCGCCGGCCACGGCCTTCACGATCACCGGGAAACCGATGTCCTTGACGACCTTGAGCGCGTGTTCCTCATCGGTCACCGGGCCGTCGCTGCCGGGCAACATCGGCACCCCAGCCTTTTTCATCGCCTTCTTGGCGCGCGCCTTGTCGCCGAGCAGTTTGATGACGCTCGGGTCGGGACCAATGAACCGGATGTGGCAGGCCTCGCACACTTCCGCGAGGTAGGCGCTCTCGGACAGGAAGCCGTATCCAGGATGGATGGCGTCGGCGCCCGTGATCTCGGCCGCGCTGATGATGGCCGGGACGTTCAGGTAACTGTCGGCGCTCCGCGGCGGACCGATGCAGACGTCCTCATCCGCGAACCGGACGTGGAGCGAATTCTCGTCGGCCTCTGAGTACACGGCGACCGTTTTGATGTTCAGCTCGCGGCAAGCGTGGATGATACGAAGCGCGATCTCTCCGCGATTCGCGATGAGAATTTTCTTGAACATGGCTAAGTGGGTCTGATGGCAAAGAGGCGCTCACCATAGTGAACCGCCCGCCCGTTCTCCACGTACACCTTGACGACTTCACCGTCGCATTCGGCGTTGATCTCGTTCATCAACTTCATCGCTTCGATGATGCATAGCACCTGACCGGTCTTGACCATCTGCCCGACGTCAGTGAACGGCTTGGCATCGGGCTCGGAAGCACGATAGAACGTGCCGACGATCGGCGACTTGATGATCGCCAGGTCGACGTCCTCGCTCGCGACCGTCAGTGGTGCCGATGCCGGCTCGCCCGGATGTGGTGCGGGCGTGACCGGCGGAACATATACCGGGGACGGCGAGACGGGGGCGTGACCGGTCCACTGCGGACCGGAATCCTTGCGCATTCGAAGCTTGACGCCTTCGTGCTCGAGCTCGAACTCGGTCAGGCCGTTCTCGCGCATCAACTCCAGAATCTTTCTGATCTCGTCTAGATCCATCGTCTGCAAGGACCCCGCGGTCATTTGCGAAGGATTCATGCGCAAATTACCCCCGGGTCTTATCCCAGCTCCAGCAACTCTCGCGGCACCGACGTCAGGACCTCACATCCGTCCGCCGTCACCAGTACGTCGTCCTCGATCCGCACGCCACCCAGGCCTGGCAAGTAGGCCCCTGGCTCAATCGTAAACACCATCCCTGGTTCCAGTTGCACGGAAGCTGAATGGGATCGAGGGGGACCGATGCGGGGTTCTTCGTGAATATCCAGCCCCAGACCGTGGCCGGTCCCATGTCCAAATGCCTCTCCAAGCCCGCGCGATTCCAGCACGCTTCGAGCGGCAGCATCGACTGAGGCGGCTGCGACACCCGGCTTTACCGCCTCGATGGCCCGGCGTTGGGCATCGCGGACGGCTGAATGCAGCCGAAGGGCGTCGTCCGTGCGCGTCCCTACCGATACGGTCCGGGTCAAGTCCGAGCAGTATCCGTCCAGGACACCGCCAAAGTCCAGCACGACCAGGTCGCCCGCCTGCAGCAACCGCAAGCCGGCACGGTAGTGCGGAAGCGCCGCATTCGGTCCAGACGCGACGATCGTGTCGAATGCCGGGCGCTCGTAGCCGGCCGATCGAAGGCCCGTTTCGATGGCCGCGGCGACGTCGCGCTCCGTCACTCCTGGGCGAACAGCGTGAAACGCCTGGTCGGCCACGACGGTGAGCCTGGCGGCTGCATCGCGAAGGGTCGCCACCTCATTTGCATCCTTGACCAGGCGCGCCTGTTCGACCACCCGCTCGGTCGACGTCCAGCTCAGACCCAGCGCGCGCGAAGATGTCGTCCGCTCGAGCCACTCTTTCCTGGCGACCGTCATGTGCGCCGCTTCGATCCCGACTTTCACCGGCATGGCCGGTTCCGAGAGCATGTCAATGAGCGCCTCGTCATAACTGGCGGGCACCGGCCAGAGCCGGAGGCCTGGACACGCGGCATCCGATGCCTGAGTGGACCGGACCGACTCCTGATAGCGAAAGTCGATCAGCAGGTGAACGTCGCTGTGCGTGACGACGAGGGTGCCCGCACTACCCGCGTGATTCGAGAGATACCTGATGTTGGTCGGGTTGGTGACCACCAGGCCATCAAGGCCGAGCGCTGTGAGTCTGGCTCTGATCGAGCGGTGGCGCGCCGCCAGAGTGTCCGAACCTGGAAACGCCATCACTGACGAAGCTCCGCCTCGCACCAGTGGACCGTGTGGCCACGCCTCGCCAGTGACCGCATCTTCTGTCCGCAGTGCGTGCGGGCGCGCTGTCTTGACCGCGGAAGAACTTCATTCATATGACACGATCGGTCGGTCAAGACGGCTATCGTCGAGCGAGTCGTTCCTGCGTAATCACATCCAGCCACGCGCTGAGTTCCGCAACGATTCGTTCGTCGATCGATCGCGCGTCCGGCGCGCGTGCGGGCGCGCTCTGCGCCGATGGGGCAGCGGCCCGAAGATGAGCGGCCTGATGCGTCCGCTGATGGATCTCGGCGAGCTGGCCCACGGCAATGGGGTTGTCCGGCGCCGCGTCGAGGACATGAAGAAACTCGGCTCGCGCCTCTTCCAGACGGCCAAGCTGGAACAAGGCTCGACCAAGGGTCACCCTCGCCGACAGATAGGCGGGATGTTGCGCGAGTCCCGCCTCGCACACCCGCACTGCTTCCTCGCAGTCGCCTGCCCGGCGGTGCTCCTCGGCAAGCTGCGCAAAAGCAATCGACGCCGGGTCCCTCAGGATCCGGCGTCGAAGGTCTTCAATCCGCGGGTTGTCCGCCACCCTTAGAGCTTAGCCCGGATGGAAAAGCGGCGCGCTCGTCTAGTTCACAGTCACCGTCGTTGTAGTCGACCCCGTCCGTCCCAGGCTATCGACGACGGTCAAGCTCATGATGTAGGTGCCCGCGGTGCCGTAAGTCTTCGTATGGATCGGCACGCCGGTCGTGGCTGTCGTCCCATCGCCGAAGTCCCAGATGTACTGCGAGATGGTGGCGCCGGCGCCGACGGTTGACGTCGTGGCGTTGAAGATCGCCTGCTGACCCGCGATCGGACTCGTGGGCGTCACGACGAAGGAGGCCCTCGGCGCCGCCGGCGCCCCGATCACGAATGACATCGTCTTCGAGCTGCTCGTCCCGCCAGGTGCGCTGACGGTCAGTGTCACGTTCTGGACACCGGCAGATGTGAACACGTGCTGGACGATGACACCAGACCCCTCGGAGCCGTCACCGAAGTTCCATGAATAACTGCAGGTGGAACCACACGCCGCACCGGAGACCGTGCTTCCCGAGGCGTCGAACGCCACGTCCTGGCCGACTGACGGCGGATTCGGCTGCATGGTGAATGATGCGGTCGGAACATCTGGACCCAACAGCGCAATCGTCACACCTTGTCCGCGTGCATTGTCGACGTTCCCGCCGACGGCCACTGCCACAATCTGTGCCGTCGACACGGGCGTATTCAGGCTCGGTGCCGTGAACGTCAGCGCCGCATTGCCGCTCGCGTCGGTCGTGACCTCGCCAACTGACAATGTCCCCGCGGTCGTCGTGACGACCAGCCGCCGCTGTCCGAGCGCGGTATTGGTCGAACTATCGCGGAAGTTCAATCGGATGGTCGACTGAGAGCTGCCGTCCCGCGGCACGATGTCAGGCGATGCGGTCATGGTGATCTGGAGACCAAAACCGGACGGCCCGGCGAGCGGGGGCGGAGATTGACTCTCCGTCATGCATCCACTCAGGATCAGCGCCGCGCTGGCTGCGCCCGCAGCCCGCAAGATTGTCGTTAGAGGCGTTCTGTCGCTGTGCATCGTCGTTCCTAGTCAGGGTCCGCGAAATTGCCAAAGTCGACGCCGATCGACGCCGTGGCACTCACGTCGTTGCCAGCCTGGTCATGACCGTAAAACGTCACGTAAGCGATCGTCGAGATGATGTCGAGGTTGTTCGCCAGAGCCTTCAACGGTGCCTCTTCTTTCGCGGCGTGCCGCACGAGCTGGAACACGCCCGACGCGACCCCGTCGTTCGGAACGGTGACAGTCATGGCTGAATCGAATGAGTAGGGGACGTCGACGCCCTGGGTGTTCCGCCCATCGCTCCGCCGGTACTCGACGCGATACCGCGTGATCGTGACAGCGTTGAGGAGGGTCGGGCCGACGGTGACACCCGGCGGTCCGGGATCTTTCAGGACCAGCCGCATCTCGACTTCCGCCATGTCGTTGAACGTCGAGTTCTTGGTGATGACGTCGGAGAGCAGCGTCCCCTGTTCGTCGTCACCGACGATGAGGCTGTCCACGACGAGGACGACCGGCGCGCGTCCTTCGCGCGTGAACTCGCCACACGCCGAAGACACCGCGACCAGGGCCACTACGAAAAGCAGCTTCACGAATTTCGCAGTCACGTGCATTTCTCTCCTAGAGCCTCATGATCTTCGGGGTGATAAAGATGAGCAGCTCACGACTTTCATCCGAGAACTCGTTCCTCTGGAACAACCAGCCAAGCAGTGGTATGCGGTGCAGTCCGGGCGTCCGGTCCTGACTCGCCTGCTCGCGGCTGACGTAGATGCCGCCAATCACGGTGGTGTCGCCGTCGCCGACGAGCACCTGCGTCAGCGCGCGCTGCGTGTCAATCGGCGGAATGCCGTTGATGGCGCGGCTGAAGTCGGGCGATGCGTTCTCGACCGAGATCCGCATGATCACGGTGTTGGTCGCGGTAATCTGCGGGGTCACGCGCAACGTCAACGCCGCATCCTTGAACGTCACGGTAACCGTGTTGTTCGCGACCGTCTGAATCGGAACCTGAATGCCCTGCGTGATCTCGGCCTCGATGTTGTTCTGCGTCGACACACGCGGCGTGGAGAGAATCCGTCCTTGACCGGACGATTCGAGTGCCGTCAGCGCAACGTCGAGATTGACCGCGCCATTGACCGCGCCGAGCGCCAGACCGATCCCGCTCGTCGCCGGGGTCACGCCCAGGTTCACCATGGTCCCCACGGCGTCGGCCCCGGTCGCATCACCACTCTGCGTCACGCCGGTGCGTCCCGTGATCGATCCCTGATTCGGGAACGAGAACGGCAGCGTGTTGCCAAGCGCGCTGCTCGCGCGCGCACCGATGCCCCACTGGACACCGATGTTTCTGGCGAAATCACGCGTCGTCTGGACGATGCGCGCCTCGATCTCGACTTGCGGCTCGGGACGATCGAGCGTGGTGATGAGGGCGGATGCCCGTTCCAGGCGCTCGGCGAGGTCGTTGATGATGAGCGTGTTGGTCCGGGAATCGAACTGGATCTGTCCGCGCTGCGAGAGAACCGTCTGCGTGAGCAGCTGCCGCAAATCTTCAGCCTTGGCGTAGCTGAGGGAACGCGTCAGCACCCGCAGCTCGCCGGCGAGCGCCTGCTCATCGGAGAGCTTCCGGCGCTGGGCCTCTTCGTCAGCCAGGACCGTCAGCGGCGCGATGCGGACGATCGTGCCGTCGACAACGTAACCAAGCTTATTGGCGCGCAGGATGATGTCGAGCGCCTGATCCCACGGCACATCGCGAAGGGCAACGTCGACGGTGCCCTGAATGCTCGGATCGATCACCAGGTTCAGGCCGCTGATCTCCGAGAACGTTCGCAACACGGCGCGGAGGTCCGCTCCCTGGAAATCCAGGCTGACCGGATTGCCCGTGTAGCGAGCTTGTTGCGCGGGAACCACGGGCTGCGGCTGCGCCGGGACGGGTTGCGCCGCAGGAGCCTGGGCTGGCGGCGCAGCCTGTGCTGCCGCATGCTGCTGCACCGCCGGGACAGCAGGAGCCGCGGTGCGCGATGCGGGCACTGATTCGACGTTGCTTACTGGGGATGCCGCGCCCGATGCCACCACCTTCGGATCCTGCTTCCCGGAATCACGGCTTTGAAGGGCGCTGAACGGATCGGCGGCTGGCTCATCGAACACCAGCGTCAGATCATTGCCATCCTGCGACGCTTCCACCCGATATGGCGCGCTTCGCGACAGGTCGATACTGACCTGCGTCATCAGCGGCGCGCCCGGATCAAATCCGATACGCACGCGCTGCACTGGACCTTGCCCGACGTTGGTGGTCTTCGGCACTGCGGACGTCACGTTCGGAAGGTTGACCACTACCCGACGTGGTCCGTCCTTCGGTTCGCTGATACTGGTCGCAATCAGCCGTGACGTTCCGAGCAGGCTGACCGCCGTGGCGTTACCGCGCTGCTGCACGCGAACGTCCCGAATCGCAGGTGATGGACCGCGCAGACTGACCGCGGGCTCCACGCCCGGAGCTGGTGCCGGCGTCACGACAGTCGTCGACGGCGCCGGAGCAGCCGCTGGCGCCGGAGCGGGTGCAGACGCGGGAGCAGGTACTGACGCCGCGACGGGCGTCGCCGCAACGGCCGCGCGCTCGGCCTCGACGTAGATGACGTTGCGCGAGCTGCGCACGCGCGGACGCATCGGCTGATCGAGCATCATGCGAACACGCGCAACGATCGTCCCGTCGGAGGCGGTGGCGTGCTCGACCTGCAGGGCCGCGATCGGATTGCGCGGGTCGGCCGAGAACTCGTTCTGGAAACCGACCGCCACGACGTCACGCAGTTCAACGACGAAGGTCTTGGGGTCAGGCTGCGAGGCCACGTACGGCACAGGCGTCGTCGCCTCGATGGCAATCACGCCCATGCGTCCGTCGACGCGTGACGCGATCCGCTTCAGCATCGCCGCGTCGTTGCCTGCCCCGCTCACTCGCAGCGGAGTCAGGGCGCCGAACGCCATGGCGAGACAGAGCCCGAGTAGCATCGAATATCGGTACGTCACGGTCCTCTCCACTACTTCCCCTCTTCCGTCTGTCGGAGCAGCTTTCGCACTTCGTGTTGCTTCTCGAGCGAAAGCGGATCGTTGACCTGCTGCAGAATGACCATCGCATCCGCCGTAATCGATCGAATCGATCCATCGGACAGCTTGTCGCCAGCACGCACGATGTAGGTCCTGTTGTCGACGCCCTGAAGAATGCCGACGAAGCTGCCCTGGCTCTTGAGCGTGCCGCGCAGGCTCACTTCGGCCGTTCCCAGGCCGGACAGTCCTGCCACGCGCTTGCCCGCGTCGTTCGTCGAGGCACCCCGGCGCAGGAGACTGACAAAGGGATCGCGACGTCCTTCCGCGTTATAGGTGAATCCCTGCGGTTCGACCGGATCGGACTTCTTCTCCGCCACCGCGCTCTGAGCGGGGGCACCCGTCGTCGCCACGGCCGGCGCTGCGGCGGTCGGCGCGGCTGCCTGCTGGCCAGTGGGTGGGGTCTGCGCGAGACCCACCCGCGCGGCGAGCAGAAGTGTCAGGGGTAAGAGAGCAAGAGAGCGAGTCACCAGCGTTACTCCGTTCGCGCAGCGCCCGCCTTGGCGGCCGCGGGGGCTGGCTTCGCGTCGATCAGCACAAACGTCGTCGCCGTGCACTCTGCGGTTATCGTCGACCCCGCAGTGGCCGCCTTCTCGTCCTGCGCTTTGATCTTGATGTTGCCCACGTTGATGATGCGGGGGAACTTGCTGACACGTTCGAGGAACGCCCCCAGATCGTGGTAGGTGCCTTCGAGCTCGAGACCGATGGGCCACTCCGCATGCATCTGCCGCCGCGTCACCGGGCGCGGCGTGAATCCGCGAATCGTGAGACGCGACTGCGTCGCCATCGCCTGAACGCGTCGGAGCAGATCGGCGACGTCCTGCTCCTCCGGCAGCACGGCGCGCAGGCGATCGAGCTGGGCCTCGAGTTGCTCCACTTCGCGGCGGAACTCAGGGAGGCGCTTCGCGGTCGCGAGACCACGATCGATGGTCTGATTGATCTTGGCGAGCTCGCCCCTCCGCGTCTCGAGCGCGTCCATGGCGTCGCGCGCAACCCAGTTCCAGAACGCGCCGGCCGCCGCCAGCGACAGGACGACGAATACGGCGACCTGGTTGTACCAGGGCAACTTGCTGAGGCTAAAGTTGATGGCCACTACCAGACCCTCGTCCGACTCAGTCGACCTGTCATACGGGACATCGCGGTCATCTCGCAGCCGGCGGCGGTGCGCCCCGGCCTGCAGGAGCTGCCGTAGCGGCGTTCCCGGCCGACGCCAGTTCCGCTTTCACGGTGAAGTTGATCAACTCTGCGGGCTGAGCGTTCGGACCAGCGCCGCGGCCGGCTTCGACCTGGCTGTCGACGATTTCGATCGGCTTTTTGAGCAGCGCGCCGTTCCCGAGATTGCCCACGAAATCCGAGAGCCCGATGAGGGTCGTGCTGAGGCCCTTGATCGTGACACCGGAGCCGTCCTGGGACATGTCCGTGAGCCACATCATGTCGGGGAGGCTGCGGCTGATGTGGTCGAGGAGCTGCACGGGAACGCTTTGCCCGCTGCGGAGTTGCTCGATCAACTGCACGCGTTGCTGCAACTGCGTGCGCTGCGCCTCGAAACGTTGCACCTCCGCGAGCAGCGATTGGAGCCGCGCCGCTTCCTGCTGCCGGGCGGCGATTTCCGCCTCGAGTTGCGCCGCCTCGTTGTTGAGACTCCAGTACCACCAACCGATGCCTAGTACGGCGGCGACGAGGATCAGACTGCACGCGAACGTGAGCCGCTGGCCGAGGTCGAACGAGGGAACCTTGCTCTTCGTTGTTTTGTGGCGCTGGACCCCGAGGAGGTTGATGCGAATCATCGATCGCCCACCTTCCGCAGTGCGAGCCCGACGGCCACCGCCGCCGTGGACGTATGTTCAACGGCGTCCCGACCGAGCTTTTTCGCATCCCAGAGGATGGCGCGGAACGGATCGAACTCCTCCACCGGCGCGCTGAAGCGCTCCTGCAGCATGTCGCGGAAGCCATCGACCCGCGATGCACCGCCGCTCAGCATGATCCGGTCGATTCGATCCGATGACGCCGTCGCCTTGAAGAAGTCGAATGTCTTCTGCACCTCGAGCAGGACGTTCTCGGACACCGCGCGCAGCACGGGCTGCGCCTCTTCGAACGACGCACCGTCGACGGGAATGCCCTTCTTCAGCTGCTCCGCCGATTCATGCGGCAGGTCGAGTTCTTTCTGAACGGCCTCGGTATATGCGTTGCCGCCGATCGAGATGTCGCGGGTGAACATCGACTGCTCACCCTGGAGGATGTTGATGTTGATCGCGCTGGCGCCCGCGTTCAGCAGAACGACGACCTGCGCCGGATCGAGACCGTAGTTGATGTCGTACGCGTTCTGCAGCGCAAATGCGTCGACGTCGACGATGACGGGTGCGCGTCCAGCCTGGGCGATCACGCCGGTGTAGTCGCCGATCTTCTCTTTCTTTGCGGCCACCAGGAGTACTTCCATGCTGCCGCGCGAATCAGGTCCCGTCCCGGGGTCCAGAATCTGGTAGTCGAGATTGACGTCCTGGATGTCGAACGGGATGTACTGCTCGGCCTCCCAGTAGATCGACTCGTCGAGTTCCGTCTCGGTCATCACCGGGAGGGTGATTTTCTTGACGATCACCGCGTTGCCAGACAGCGAGGCGCAGACGTCCTTCGTCTTGAATGCCTTGTTGTGCTCGAATACGTTGCGAATGGCCTCGGCCACCGCGCCGGCATCAATGATGGCCCCGTCGACGATGGCATCCGCGGGTACCGGCTCTGAACCGTACGCCGCCACGCGGAAGCCCTTGCCGGCGGCCTTCAACTCCACCGCCTTGACAGCACTCGATCCGATGTCGAGTCCCACTACCGATTTGGATTTACCAATGCCAAACATATGGAGCTCTCTGACGCACTGCCCTCAGCTGTGATCCCGAATCACAGGCGCAACCGCTGTGCCACCAGCTCGACCACTCTGTCTTTGGCCTATTTCCGCGCATTCGCGCTCGGCGCTCGTCTTGAAGGTGGCGGTTTTTGGAACGCCCCTGATGACAAAACGGTGCGCGAATCACACTTCTGTCACGCGGCCATCTGATCACCGCGCCAGACGAAGTTGTTATCGGCAGAATTGTTCCGGACTACAAACGAACGGGGCGGTTGCAGTGCGTCAGAAACGAGGTCGTGAGAGGTCACCGACGAAGTCGTGAAGACCCACCGGCGAAGTCGGAGAAGTGCTGCTCTCTCTGTGGCTTGACAAGATATGACAGTGCTCCGTATCATTAGCGTTTACGGTCGTAGGAAACGTCCGTGCTGATGGCGGGCGCCCGGGACGCAGACGGCCCGGGCTCAACAGCGTGGACCAACCCAGCCTCTGCCGATACTGAGGCGGAGGCAGGATTCCTTTTCACTGCAACTCGCTCGTGTAGTGGGACTCCTGAGGACGGCGCGGCTGTTCGACGCGGCCGTTGTCCGGAGCACGGGAGCTAACCGGTATGACCGACACGACGGAGGGTGCGGAGTAATTCATGCGTACGTTTGTCGCGAGCGCGAAACGCGCCGACAGCCAATGGCACGTGATCGATGCACAGGGTCAGGTTTTGGGGCGAATTGCCACGCTTTCTGCGCGGCTGCTCCAGGGTAAGCACAAGCCGTCGTACACCCCTTTCATCGACACCGGGGATCACGTCGTCATCATCAATGCTGGCGCGGTCAAGCTCACCGGTGAGAAGGAACAGAAGAAGATCTACCGCCGGCACAGCGGTTACGAGGGTGGCCTGCGCGAGGAACGCGCGGTCGACGTACGAAAGCGCAGGCCGGTTCGTTTAGTGGAGGAAGCGGTTCGCGGCATGTTGCCGAAGACCAAGATGGGAGACGCGATGTACCGGAAGCTCAAGGTCTACGCCGGTCCCGATCATCCTCATACCGCACAGCAACCGAAGAAGATCGAGGTCGCCTAGCTTGGCAAGCATCGAATACTACGGCACAGGCCGACGAAAGACATCGACCGCACGCGTTTTCCTCCGCCCCGGCAAGGGCGCCATCACCGTCAATCATCGCGAGTTCGACCGGTACTTCACGACCGACGCATTGCGCACCCAGGTGCGCCGTCCGCTGCTCTTGACGGAGACCGGCGAAAAGTTCGACATCCTTGCGACCGTCGACGGCGGCGGAGTGAACGGTCAGGCTGGCGCCATGCGCCTCGGTATTGCGCGCGCCCTCTGCGAGTTCAACACGGAGCTCCGCAAGCAGCTCAAAAAGGACGGACTGCTGACGTCCGATTCACGAGTCAAGGAACGAAAGAAATACGGGCTGGCGGGTGCGCGCAAGCGCTTCCAGTTCAGCAAGCGTTAGAGAAAAGAGGGAGGGATCTTGCCCGGGATTGCGATGAAGGATTTGCTGGAGGCCGGAGTTCACTTCGGTCACCAGACGAAGCGGTGGAATCCGAAGATGAAGGAGTACATCTTCGGCGAGCGGAACGGCATCTACATCATCAACCTCAATAAGACCGTCAAGAAGTTCCGCGACGCTGAGGAGTTCATCACCAACCTCGCTGCCGATGGCCGAACGCTGCTGTTCGTGGGCACCAAGCGTCAGGCACAGGACGTCATCGCTGAAGAAGCACAGCGATGCGGCATGTACTTCATCAACCAGCGATGGCTCGGTGGACTGCTGACCAACTTCACCACTATTCAACGCAGCCTCGGACGCCTTCGGGATCTCGAGTCGATGGTCACTGACGGCCGCTACGACACGCTCTCGAAGAAGGAGATCGCCCGCAACGAGAAGGAGAAGCGCAAGCTCCTGAAGAACCTCGAAGGCATCCGCCAGATGTCGCGCCTGCCGGACGCCGTCTTCGTCGTCGACACGCGCAAAGAGAAGATCGCCGTCGACGAGGCGCGCAAGCTGAAGATCCCGGTTATTGGCGTCGTGGACACCAATTGCGATCCGGACGAAGTCGATTTCGTGGTGCCAGGCAACGATGATGCGCTGCGCGCGATTCGCCTCTTCGCATCGAAGATCGCCGATGCCGTCGTCGCCGGTCGCGGCATGCGTGAGTCGCGGATGGCGGAAGAAGACGCGGCACGCGCTGAAGAAGCGGCCGCCGCCGATTCGGCCGCTCGACTCACGCGCGCGGTGCGCCCGCAACGCCGAGCCGAGACGACTACCGCCGGGGCCTGAGAGCAGTAGAACCGAGATTCATGCGCCGGCCCCAGGGCCGGCGTTCTTTTGTACGGTCGGAGATTGAGATGGCAGAGATCACAGCAGCAATGGTGAAGCAGCTTCGCGACCAGACGGGCGCGGGGATGATGGAGTGTAAAGCGGCCCTGACAGAAGCCAACGGCGACATGGAAGAGGCCGTGACGCTGCTTCGGAAACGAGGTCTGGCGCAAGCCGCCAAGCGAGCCGGCCGCGCGACAGCGCAGGGGGTGATCGGCAGTTACATTCACATGGGCGGCCGGATTGGCGTGCTCGTGGAAGTGAACTGCGAATCGGATTTCGTGGCGCGCACCGACGACTTCGGTAACCTGGTGAAGGAAGTCGCCATGCATATCGCGGCGGCCGATCCGAAGTGGGTGCGACGAGAAGACGTCCCGTCCGAAGCGATCGAGAAAGAGAAGGCCATCTATCGCGCGCAGATGGAGAACTCCGGAAAGCCGGCCAACGTGCTCGAGAAGATCATCGAGGGCAAGCTCGGGAGCTTCTACTCGCAATTCGTGCTGCTCGATCAGCCGTCGATTCGCGACGGGAGCATGACCGTCGCGCAGGTCGTGGCGCAAGCGACCGCGAAGACCGGCGAGAACATCCAGATCAATCGCTTCGTGCGATATCGGATGGGAGAAGGCGCGGAAGCTTAGAATATGCCGCAGGGCGGGTCCTGCTTTGTGGACCCGCCGGCAGCTATAATCGCAACTCGATGTCTTCCGACGCCGTTATCTCGACCACTCAGACGCCCGTCTACAAGCGCGCCCTCCTCAAGCTCTCCGGCGAGGCCCTGATGGGCGACCAGCAGTTTGGGGTCGATCCTGCGGTCACCACACGAATCGCGCTCGATGTCGGGGAAATTCAGAGTCTCGGGGTCGAAACGGCGATCGTCATCGGCGGGGGCAACATCTTCCGTGGGATCGCGGCCAGCGCCCGCGGAATGGATCGGGCGACCGCCGACTACATGGGCATGCTGGCGACGGTCATCAACGCCCTTGCGCTCCAAGACGCGCTCGAACAGCACGATGTCGTGACGCGCGTGGTCACCGCCATCGAAATGCGTGCCGTCGCCGAGCCGTTCATTCGGCGCCGGGCGATCAGGCACCTCGAAAAAGGCCGGGTCGTCATATTTGCGGCCGGGACTGGCAGCCCGTATTTCACGACCGACACTGCCGCTGCCCTTCGCGCGATGGAGATCAGGGCCGACGTCATCCTGAAGGGCACGAAAGTCGACGGCATCTACACGGCGGACCCGATGATGGACCCGGGAGCAACGAAGTACACGAAGATCTCATATCTCCAGGTGCTCGAGCGACAGCTGAAAGTCATGGACGCGACCGCCATCTCGCTGTGCATGGACAACAAGCTGCCGATCGTCGTGTTCAACCTGCGGCAGGCTGGCAATATCCGTCGGGTCGTATTGGGCGATCCGATCGGCACGACCGTGTCAGTGTGAGGGGTCAGACCCCTGCACACGTTCGCACCAACCAACTGAGCTATGGAATTCAAAGACCTGAAAGGCATGTTCACGGACGTCAAGACGCGGATGGATGCGGCCATCGATCGCGTGCGGCGCGACATGGCGCACGTGCGAACCGGACGCGCCACGGTCAGCCTGCTCGATGGCATCCAGGTGGACGCCTACGGCACGCGCATGCCGATCAACCAGGTGGCGACACTCTCGGTCCCTGAACCCGCACTCATCATCGCGCAGCCGTTCGATCCCCAGGTCATGGGCGCGATCGAAAAAGCGATTCGCGCGTCGGATCTCGGCCTCAATCCTGCGAACGACGGCAAAGTCGTGCGCGTGCCTATTCCGGCGCTGACCGAGGAACGGCGCAAAGAGCTGTCACGCCACATCCACAAGCAGGCGGAAGAGGGACGGAACTCCGTTCGCGCGGTTCGCCGTGACGCCAACGAACGGCTGAAGAAACTGCTGAAGGACCATACGATTTCCGAAGACGATGAGCGGAAGGGACTCGATCAGGTGCAGAAGATGACGGACGAACACATCAAGCTGATCGACGACCTGCAGAAGAAGAAAGATCAGGAATTACTTGGACACTGAAATTCGACGATCTTTGATCGGTGATTGTTGAATCGTTTTGGTTTTTGATTCCTGATTCTGGATTGATTCGAGCTGACTCGAACGTCCGTGGAATCGAAGATCAACGATCGACAATCACCCACGATTCAACCATCAAAGATCGGCAATCATCAATCCCCGAACGACACCCCAAGCGAACGCGCCGTCAGCAGCAGGTCGTAGTCGAGCGGCACGGTCTTTGTCTTCCCCACCACCTCGCCGATTGGAATCGGCACGAGGTCAGGAGGATGGTTCGCGACCATCTTGCCGAACTGGCCGTGCAGCAACAGCTCGACGGCTTTCCCGCCGAACCGTGTGGCCAGCGTTCGATCGAAGGCAGTCGGTGTTCCGCCGCGCTGCAGGTGACCGAGCACGACGTGCCGCGTCTCCTTCCCCGCGCGCGCCTCGAGCTGCTTCGCGCACAGGGCACCCGCTCCCCCGAGCCGTTCCGCATGGCCGCCGTGCGCCGCTTCGATGACCGACAGCGAGCCGTCGATCGGGCGTGCCCCTTCAGCGACCACGACGATGCTGAATCGGGCACCTCGCGATTCGCGGGCGCGAAGACACGCCGCCACTTTGTCCACGTCGTACGGAATCTCTGGAATCAGGATCACGTCGGCCCCGCCGGCGACGCCGCTGTGGAGAGCAATCCAACCGGCGTAGCGGCCCATCACTTCGACGACCATGATGCGGCGATGGGCTTCAGCCGTGGAGTGCAGTCGATCGATCGCATCGGTCGCGAAGTCGACGGCCGTATCGAATCCGAAACAGCTCGTGGTCCCGACGATGTCGTTGTCGATCGTCTTCGGAACACACACGAGCGGTATGCCCATCTTGTAGAACTCGTACGAGATGGCGAGCGTACCGTCGCCGCCGATGCACACCAGCGCGTCGAGCGACATCTTGCCGAACATCTCGAACACCCGCTCCGCGTAGTTGAACGTGCCCTGGGGCGTAATGATGGGCTCGGCGAACGGATTGCCGCGATTCACGGTGCCGAGGATCGTTCCTCCGAGCCGCAGAATGCCGGTGACGTCGCGCGGGGTCAATGGGCGTGACTTTTCGGGGTAAATGAGACCGTCGAAGCTGTCCTCGAGGCCGATGACCTCGACGCCGGCGTTGGAAGCGGCCTTCACGACCGCGCGGATCACGGCGTTCAGTCCGGGGGCGTCCCCGCCTCCGGTGAGGACTCCTATTTTCTTGATCTTGGGCATGGCGGCAGCCGTCGCGGGGGGTCGCGTGGCGAGTTACCTGAAGTATAGCAGTCGCGACACGTTGCGACGCGCTTCGGCAGCACACAAGTTTGTAACGAGGGTCGATGACGCTGACGGCAACGTAGGATTCGTGGAGCGGAGCGCAGATTGGCCGGCCATCCGAAGCTCGCGTCGCGGTGAACCGCGGCAAGCAGTCCGCTTGCGCCCCTTCGGGGGCTGGAGACAGCCTTCGCCTCACACCGAGGAGCGAAGGCTGGTGGACGGCGCGAGGCTCGAACTCGCGACCTCCGCATTGCGAATGCTACCGGACGCAAGGCGTATCCACTTGCAGCGTCACGAGATAGGCGAGGTGGCCGGGCGTAATGTGACCATGTGGTGGACCCGCATAAACACGCACTGATCTGCATGGCGATGTATCGCCGATGGTCACAAAAAGGGTCACAACGAAACTCACTTACCGGATGCACTCTCATCTCGCCGAGCGTTCGTCAGAGAATCGCAGTTCTCGCAGGTAAGTTCACGTTCCACGCTCTCCAGACCCCGGCCGACGG
>JBKPNV010000266.1:0-14605 GCA_046732795.1 Acidobacteriota bacterium | reverse complement strand
GTCCGGCACGCCGGTGATACGCGAGCAGACCGTGAGGATGGCGCGCTGGTCGTGCAGCAGGACGTCAACGATGCGCGCGACTGCGCTGCCGATTCCGTAGTAGGTCGCGCCCTTGCCTGCGATGATTTGATACGCGGCGCGACGAACGTTCTGCTCGATGTCGCGCCGTTCGCCTGCGGTGAGCGGTGTGCCGTGAACGGCCACGAATTCGTCCAGACTCAGCCCCGCGATGGTTGCCTGCGACCAGACCAGCACCTCCGAGTCGCCGTGCTCGCCGATCACATAGGCGTGCACGTGCTGCGGGTCCACCTCGAAGTGCCGCCCCAGCAGCGAACGGAATCTTGCGGTGTCGAGCGTCGTGCCCGACCCGAACACCCGCGTATGCGGTACGCCGAACTCGGCGGCGAACCGCGCGGCCATATGTGTCATCACGTCCACTGGATTGGTGACCACAAGCAGGACCGCGGCAGGCGCCACGCGGAGCACCGATGGGACGATCTGCCGGAACACGTCAGCATTGCGCTGCAGCAGCTGCAGCCGGGTTTCACCCGGCTTCTGCGCGACGCCGCCGGCGATGATGACCACGCGCGCATCGTCGAGATCGGTGTACTCCCCGGCACGTACTGTCAACGGGTGCGCGAACGGGACGGCGTGGTAGATGTCGTTGGCCTCGGCCTCGGCACGTGCCCGATTCACGTCTACCAGCACGATCTCGCGCCCCACGCCGCTCATGAGAAGCGCATAGGCCGACGTCGAACCGACCATGCCGCAGCCGACGATGCCGATCTTCATACCGGACCCGCTGCCGCGATCTCGGCGCTGACGCCCCCCTCGTATTTCTTGAAGTTCTCGCGAAACAGTTCGGCCAGCTTCCTCGCCGTCGCATCGAACGCCGCGGTGTCCGTCCACACCGCGCGCGGCGTGAGAATCTCTCGCGGCACTCCCGGACACTCGGTCGCAACGTCGAAGCCGAAAATCGGGTCTCGGGTGGTCTTGACTGTGGTGAGCGCGCCCTCGTGAATCGCGTCGATGATGGCGCGGGTGTGTTTGAGGCTGATTCGTTTCCCGGTGCCGTACGCGCCGCCGCCCCACCCGGTGTTGACCAGCCAGACCCGCGCGCCATGCCGTTTCATCTTTGCCGCCAGCAGCTCGGCGTACTTGTATGGGTGCCACACCAGGAACGGACCGCCGAAGCAGGGCGAAAAGGTCGCCTGCGGTTCAGTGACGCCCATTTCGGTGCCAGCGACCTTGGCGGTGTAGCCGCTGATGAAGTGATACATGGCGTGTGCCGGCGACAGCGCGCTGACCGGCGGCAGCACGCCGAAGGCGTCGCACGTCAGGAAGATGACGTCGCTCGGATGACCGGCGACGCACGGAATCTTCGCGCTATGGATGAACTCGATCGGATAGGCGCCGCGCGTGTTCTCGGTGATGGCCGTATCGGTGAAGTCGACCGTGCGGTCCTCTTCGAGCACAACGTTCTCGAGCACGGCGCCAAAGCGCAATGCCTGAAAGATGTCTGGCTCATTCTCCGGGGTGAGGTTGATCGCCTTCGCGTAACAGCCACCCTCGATGTTGAAGATCCCCTCGTCGCTCCAGCAGTGCTCGTCGTCGCCGATGAGCGAACGCTTGGGATCTGCCGACAGCGTGGTTTTGCCAGTGCCACTCAGCCCGAAGAGCAGCGACGACCGTCCAGTCTGCCTGTCTGCCGTCGCTGAGCAGTGCATCGACAGGATTCCGCGCTTGGGCGCGAAATAGTTCGCAACCGTGAAAACGCCTTTCTTCATCTCACCGGCGTATTCGGTCCCCAGGATGACCAACTCACGATCCTCGAGGCTGAGGGCGACGCTCGTTGTCGAGCCCATGCCGGCAGTCAGGCGATTGGCGGGAAAGGCACCCGCGTTGTAGATCGTCACGTCGGGTGCGCCGAAAGTCGACAACTCCTGGGGGGTCGGCCGAATGAGCATGGTCCGCATGAACAGCGCATGGTAGGGGCGCGAGCAGATGACGCGGATCTTGATACGATATTTCGCGTCCCAGCCGGCGAAGCCGTCGAAACAGTAGAGCCGATCGCGCGTATTGAGGTAGTCGATCGCCCGTTGACGGTTGATGGCGAACGTCTGGGCGTCACACGGGATATTGACTGGCCCCCACCACACGTCTTGCTCGGAAGCCGGGTGCTTCACGACCCGCTTGTCCTTGGGAGATCGGCCCGTCTTCACGCCGGAATAGGCCACCAACGCGCCGTTTTCGGCGATGCTCCCCTCCTTTTCGTAACGGATGGCATGTTCGTAGAGTGCGCTCGGCGCAAGGTTGCGATGCACTTCGCCGACCGTCAGATGATGCTGTTCCAGGTTGAAGCCCATAGGAGCCTCCAGTTCGACGCGCCTCCCGGGCTACGCAAGGCCGGTGCCTGCCGCCACCAGCAAGCTCTTTGCAAGAAGGTCGGAGGACGTCTCGATAACAAGCGGACTGACGGGCAGAGGATTGCTGTCTATTCGGAGTGCCTCCGAAAGAATGGAGTTCCCGTACCGCATCAGTGCGTTCATCGCGACAAAGACGGAAGGAGGTTCCGATGCCGGTCGTCGATTATGGGCAGTACTGCGAGATGCTCGATCGGGCGCGAAAAGGAAGGTTCGCCTACCCTGCCATCAACGTGACCTCGCTGACCACGGCCAACGCCGTCCTCAAGGGGCTGGCCGACAGCAAGAGCGATGGGATCATCCAGGTCTCGACCGGAGGTGGAGCGTTCGCGTCGGGCGCCGCGGTGAAGGACATGGCGCTTGGCGCCATCTCGATTGCCGAACATGTCCACCGCGCGGCAGCGCGGTATCCGATCTACGTTGCACTTCACACCGATCATTGCCAGGCGGACAAGCTGGACACGTTCGTCATCCCACTCGTCGAGGAGACCGAGCGGCGGCGGGCCACCGGCCAGCCAGGCCTCTTCAATGGACACATGTTCGACGGCAGCGCGCTGTCGCTCAAAGACAACCTCGACATTGCGGTGAAACTGTTCGAACGGTTCACCAGGAGCGACTTGATCCTCGAGATCGAAGTCGGAGTGGTAGGTGGTGAGGAGGACGGCGTCAAGGCAAGCGCTGCTGCGAAGCTTTACACGACGCCCGAGGACACATTGGAGGTGGCGCAGCGGCTGCGGGCAGTGTCGAACGCGCCGTATCTGCTCGCGGCGACGTTCGGCAACGTGCACGGCGTCTACAAGCCGGGGCACGTCAAGCTGAAGCCATCCATCCTCAGAGATTGCCAGCAGGCAGTGGTCGCCCGGCACGGCGAGCAGGCGCGGTTTCACCTCGTTTTTCACGGCGGGTCGGGATCGGAGCTGCACGACATCCACGAGGCGCTGGATTACGGTGTC
Organism: Acidobacteriota bacterium; assembly: GCA_046732795.1. Lineage (GTDB taxonomy): Bacteria > Acidobacteriota > Vicinamibacteria > Vicinamibacterales > UBA2999 > Gp6-AA40. The sequence goes on along the minus strand of JBKPNV010000266.1, from coordinate 11,229 downwards.
GTGAAGATGAACGTCGACACCGACATGCAATACGCATTCACGCGCGCCATCGCAGATCATTGCTTCAAGAATTACGATGGCGTTCTGAAGGTGGATGGAGATGTCGGCAACAAGAAGGCTTACGACCCACGTCCCTACATGACCCGGGCTGAAAACGCGATGGCCGCACGGGTCGTCCAGGCGACCACGGATTTGCGATCCGCCGGCACGACGATGATGCGGTGAGCGGGCGAGGATCGACATGCGCAACGACGATCTCGACTTCACGATCGCGAGACTTGGCGAGTGCCGCTTCCAATCGCCGATGTCCGGCGTCCGGTTCACGAACGACGACGAGCGCGTGCTCTATCACTCCAAGCCCGCCGACATGAAGCACTGGCTCGACAAGGAATCGACGCCGCCGGCGATGGAGGCGGCGGGACCGCGGCGCATGCTGTTCTTCGATCCGGCTGAACTCGCGTGCGGGATCGTGACGTGCGGCGGTCTCTGCCCCGGGCTGAACGACGTGATTCGCGCAGTGGTCCGAAGCCTGCGCCTTCACTACGGGGTGAACAAGATCTACGGCTTCCGCTTCGGCTATGAAGGGCTGGTGCGCCGGCTGGGACACGAGCCACTGGAGTTGACACCCGAATCGGTCCATCGGATTCACGAGGGTGGAGGATCGATCCTCGGATCCTCGCGCGGGCCGCAGGACCCGGCCGAGATGGTCGAGTACCTCAACGAGCTCGGGGTCGGGATCCTCTTCGCCATCGGCGGCGATGGGACGCTGCGCGGCGCCCAGAAGATCGGCGAAGAAGCGGCGCGCCGCGGCTTGAAGGTCGCCGTGATCGGCGTCCCGAAGACGATCGACAACGACATCTCTTTCGTCCAGAGGACGTTCGGATTCGAGACTGCGGTCACCGAGGCGCGGCGCGCGACGTATGCGGCCAACGCCGAAGCGGAAGCGGCGAGAAACGGGATTGGACTGGTAAAGCTCATGGGGCGCGACTCGGGGTTCATCGCCGCGTACTCGGCCCTGGTGAACAATCACGTGAACTTCTGCCTGGTGCCTGAAGTGCCGTTCACGCTCGAGCGCTTCCTGTCGGCGCTGCAGCAACGACTCGAGCGCCGCAGCCACGCGGTGATCGTCGTCGCGGAAGGCGCCGGCCAGGACCTGATGGCGAAGACGCAGGAGCGGGACGCGTCCGGCAACGTCAAGTACGGCGACATCGGCCTCTTTATGCGCGACGCGATCACCGAGCACTTCAAGCGGATCGGCATGGACGTCACCCTCAAGTACATCGATCCCAGCTACACAATCAGGAGCGTGACGGCGACCGCCCACGACGCCGCCTTCTGCCTGCTCCTCGGGCAGAGCGCGGTCCACGCCGGCCTCAGTGGACGCACGAACATGGTCGTGAGCTTCTGGAATCACCAGTTCACACATGTGCCAATCTCCCTGGCCGTCTCGGCGCGCAAGAAGATCGACCCGGAGGACGCACTCTGGAGCAGTGTGGTGACCGCAACCGGTCAGCCGTGGGACATGCGGTAATCAGTGGCCACCAATGGCGCGCCGGTTCAGTGACGCGGGCGCGCCAGGTTCGCGAGGCGCGCACCAATCAGAAGGCCGATCGCGATCGCGCCGACCACGAACACGGATTTGAACGAAAGCGCCAAGGTGGTCGTCGCCAGCATCGGATCGACCACCGTGCCGGCGGCCGCCAGGCGTATGGCGCCGGCAATACTCTGGTAGATGAAGACGCCAGGCATCATGGGTACGGCGCCGGCGAACGCAAGAGCCGAGAACGGCAGGCGCAGGCGATCGGCGGCGACGTTCGCAATAAGCCCGATGGCGAGGCACGCCAATAACGTGGCGATTTCCACGCTCATGTACTCGAGACACACGTATCGGAGACCGTGACCGACCACGCCGCACACGATCGACACCCACAACAGTCGCCACGGCGCGTTGTAGAACGCACCAAACCCGCAAGCGGCCACGCCGGCGAGCGCGGCGTCGAGCGGCAACGTCAGCGGAGTGGCCTCGGACGGAGCGGTCGAGACCGTCGCCGGACCCAGGGTGAGCCAACCGCCGAGAACAACGCCGAGAGCGGTGGCGACGAGAATCCCCGAGGCAAGCCCCAACCGGCAGACGCCCGTCTGCATGTGGTTCTCCAGCATGTCATGCACGCCGTTGATGAGATGCGGGCCTGGCACCAACATCAGCGCCGGGACGATCAGGCAGAACCCAGGTGTCTCGGTCCAGCCCTGACCGGTGGCGACGCCACCAAGCGCCGCCCCGATCAGACCCGCCACGAAGGGCTGCGCGAATAGAATGACGGAGCGCTTCGCGAGTTCCTGCCTGGCGATCAATCCCAACGTGGAGGAGACACCGCTGACGGCGATCGCACCCCAGTCCGCCCGCAGCAGCCAGGCGATGGCTGCCGCCGCCAGCCCGAAGAGGAGAACGACTACCCAGCGTCCATGGCGCGGTGCCAGTCGTTCCAGCGCTTCCAGGCTGCGGGTGGCGTGGTCCAGGCCCATTCGACCCAGGCACAACTCGTCGATCACATGCAGCGCGCCTGCACTGACGGCGACGTTGATGCGAAGCTCCGAGGCGCCTGCCTGGAGACTACGCCCGTCTGCGAGGACGAGCGTGACTTGGCGATACCCAACGATCGTTTGAAGATTGACACCTAAGTGCCGTGCGACCCGCTCAATGCGCCGCTCGATACTGTGCGAGCGGACGTTGTATTCGAGCAGGAGGCGCGCACTCAACTGAAGGAAGCGCAAGGCCGAATCGCTGAATGGCATGGCGTGGCCACGTGGCTGCAGCGAGTCGGCGTCCGCGCTCATCGACGGTCACGCACCCCAACAGGCGTCTAGCGCCGTGCCGCGACCTCCAAATCCGATTTCAGGGCTGTCGCGATCGTATCGGCCCGCGCGCCGACGATGAGATGCAGGACGTTGCCGTCGAGGCGCATGACACCGGCGACGGCAGTCTTGCCCAGTGCCGCGTCGTTGACGATCGCAGGATCGGCGACCTGTACGCGCACGCGAGTGAGGGCGCACGCATCCGCCGAGACGATGTTGCGCGGGCCACCGAGAGCCACTGCAATCGATGCCGCCGCGCGAAGAGCGGCCGGATCAGGTGCGGCGGAAACAACAGGCGACTTCAGCACGACTGTCTGCGCGAACGCCGCCGCCTCCGCGCCACCGGCACGCAGGTACTCCTCTATGTCGCTCTTCAGATTCTCGGAACGCGTCCCGAAGATCGCCTGCAGGTTGTTCCCGACAGTGACGACCCCTGCGGCGCCGAGCGCCTTGAGACGATCGGCGCTCGCCTTCGCGGGATCGGCAACTTCCACGCGCAGACGCGTAATGCACGCGTCGAGACTGCGGATATTGCCGCGTCCGCCGAACGCCGCTACCAGCTCGCCTGCCATACCGCCGGCGGCCACCACCGGTGCTGCTGCGGCATCCGCATCGTCTTCTATCTCACGACCCGGCGTCTTCAAATCGAAGCGCTGGATGACCACGCGGAACAACGTGTAGTACATCAAAGCCCAGAGCGGCCCAATCACCAGGAACCACAACGCGTTCGTCGATCGATTGAACAGCACGACGAAATCGATCAGGCCATGTGAAAAGGTCATGCCGTGCTTGATGCCAAGCTCGACGCAGACGAAGTAGGCGACACCTGCCAGTACCGCGTGAATCGCGTACAGCACTGGCGCGACGAACAGGAACGAAAACTCGATCGGCTCGGTAATGCCGGTCAGGAAGGACGTCAGTGCCGCTGACACCATGAAGGCGCCAACCTTCGCGCGGTTCTCAGGCCGGGCGGTCTGCCAAATCGCCAGGGCGGCGGCGGGCAGTCCCCACATCTTGAACAGATAGCCGCCGGCCATGTTGCCAGCAGTCGGGTCGCCAGCGGTGTATCGATAAATCTCACCGCGAATGACGTTGCCCGTCGCCGGATCGAGATACTGCCCTACCTCGAAGAAGAACGGCACGTTCCAGATGTGGTGAAGACCGAACGGAATGAGCGCCCGCTCGACCACTCCGTAGAGCGCGAACGCCGCAGCAGGATTGCCCGACGCGGCCCAGTGCGAGAAGTTGTTGATCGCGGTTCCGATCGGAGGCCACACGATGCTCAGGACGATGCCCGCAGCAATGCAGGCCACCGCGGTCGCGATCGGGACGAACCGTTTCCCGGCGAAGAAGCCAAGATACTGCGGGAGCTGGATCCGGTAATACTTGTTGAACAGCCACCCGGCGATTCCGCCGACCAGGATGCCGCCGAAGACGCCGGTTTCGATCGACTCGATGCCCATGATCGTCTTCGACTCGTAGCCGAAGAGCGTGGCCATCACACCCATTGTCGCCAGCAGCACGGCGTAGCCGACGACTGAGGCGAGCGCCGCAACGCCGTCGTTCTGCGTCACGCCGAGCGCCACGCCGATGGCAAAGATCAGCGGCAGGTTGCCAAAGATGGCGCCGCCCGCCTGCGCCATCACGTCAGAGAGCGCCGGCGGCAACCACGTGAAGTGCGCGCTGCCGACGCCGAGCAGCAGACCTGCAACAGGCAGGACCGACACCGGCAACATCAGCGCCTTGCCGATCTTCTGCAGCAGCGTGAAAGCGGCATTCTCGCGCGTCATGATCGCCCCTCCAGCGGGACCAGCGCCCGCACGTCCGCCGCCGTTGCGCACGCCAGCGCCTTCTGCGCGAGCGCGCGGCATTCATCGATCCGCAGCCGTCGGATCTGAGCTTTGACCGCGGGAACAGCAGGTACGGTCACGCTGAGTTCGTCGATGCCCAGGCCCACGAGCAGCGGTACGGCCTGCGAATCGCCGGCGATTCCGCCGCACACGGCGGTTCGGCGTCCGTGGCGTTGCGCGGCGCGCGCCGTCTGGTCGATCAGGCGCAGGACCGCGGGAGAGAGTCCGTCTATGTGAGGCGCAAGACGGGGATGTCCACGGTCCATCGCGAGCGTGTATTGCGTCAGGTCATTGGTGCCGATCGAGAAGAAATCGACTTCTGCCGCAAATTGATCGGCCATAAGCGCGGCAGCCGGGACTTCGATCATGATGCCGGCCTCGATGCGCGGAGCGTCGAGCTTCTTTCGCTCGCTCTCGAGAATGTCGCGCACGGCGCGCCACTCCTCGATCGCGGCAATCATCGGGAACATCACGGCAACGGGACCGTGGCGGGCGGCCAGCAATATCGCGCGCAGCTGGGCTCTCAGCAGCTCGGGGCGATTCAACATCACGCGGATGCCGCGTTCGCCGAGAAATGGATTGTCCTCCCGCGGGAGCGGCAGGTATGGCAGCGGCTTGTCACCGCCGACGTCGAGTGTCCGCACGACCAGCCTGCGCTCGCCTCCGAGCGCGCGTACCGCATCACTATATGCGGCGCACTGTTCCTCCTCGGTCGGCGCCGTCGCGCGCTGCAGAAAGAGGAACTCCGATCGAAACAGGCCGACGCCGTCAGCGCCGAGCGTGACTGCCTGCTGGGCATCGGCGACACCACCAATGTTGGCCTCGACGTGGACGCGGTGCCCGTCGAGCGTCGTCGCTGGCTCGTGCGCGTGTGCATGCTGCGTCCGCCGCTCGCGTTCGTGCTCTTCCTGCTGCTGATGGATACGGGCGATGTCAGCGGGCGTCGGGTTCACGCGAACGGTGCCTCGGGTGCCGTCGAGAATCACGACAGTCCCGTTCGCCAGCTCGAGCACCTGCGAATCCGCTCCCGCCACGAGTGGAATCTCGAGCGAACGCGCGAGGATCGCCACGTGTGACGAAGCACCGCCGGCAGTCGTGCACAGGCCGAGCACCCGCGCCCGGTCCAACGACGCCGTGTCCGACGGTGTGAGATCCTCGGCCACGAGAATCGTATTCGCCTCGTATTTCAGCGGCTCGTCTTCGACCCCCGTCAGCTTTTGCAGCACGCGCCGCCCGACATCTCGCAAGTCATTTGCCCGCTGGGCGAGCAGCTCGTTTTTCAATTGCGCCAGCCGGTCGGCGTGGCGCGTAAAGGCGAGCTGCCACCCGAACGCGGCGCTCTTACCGCGTGATACGGCGTCACTGGCGATCTCGAGCAGATCGGGATCGTCCAGCAGCTCGCGGTGCGCAGCGAAGATCGCCGCCTTGCCACCGGCACCTTCCTGCTGAAGGCGCGCCTGCAGCGCATCGAGCTCCGCTTTCGCATGCTCGAGCGCGGCGTCGAGCGCGCGACGCTCGAGCCTGGCGTCGCTCGCGTTCTCCGCGACGCGTAACTGCTCGCGCCGCACATGTACGATGTTGCCGACGGCAATGCCGGGCGACGCCGCCACACCGGCAAGGATGTTCGGATCGTCCGAGGGCGCCGGGCGGACGGCAGGAGCGACGGTAACCGCCGCGCTCACGACTGGAGCAGCGCCCGCTTCGCCCAGCCCGTCGCGCACCAGCTGCGCCAGCGATTGCACGGCTTCTTTCGCATCCGGCCCCGACGCGACGATCTCGATGCGGTCGCCGCGGCCGACCTCGAGTCCCATGATGCCCACCACGCTGCGCGCGTTGACCTCGCCATCGCCCCGCCGCAGACGGACGTCCGCGGTGAATTGCTTCGCGCGGCTCGCGAGAACGGCCGCCGGACGGGCGTGCAGCCCGGATTCGTTGGTGACGACGAGCGGGCCCGAGCGGACGGCTTCGAGTGCGGCCGGGCGCGCCGTCGCCGGTCCTCCGTTCGTCAGCGTGATATCGAGGATCGTTTCCATGCCTGCCGTGACCGATCCCGACGCCGGCTGCATTGCCGCAACTCTATCGGTCGACGTGACGATGACCTCGGTCATCAGGCTTTTTGCGTGGGTCGCCACATAGTCCGCATCGAAGTCGATCAGGACGTCGCCGGCATGGACCACGTCGCCAGCTCGTACGCGCGGTGTGAACCCACGGCCCTTGAGCTGCACGGTATCGAGACCGATGTGCATGAGGATCTCGACGCCATCGCTCGCTGCCAGCGTCACGGCATGTGCCGCCGAGTGCATCTGCACGATACGTCCATCGCATGGCGCGATCAGAGAGGTCGTCACGGGATCGATCGACACGCCATCGCCGACCATCTTCCCCGCAAAGACGGGATCGGGCACGTTCTCGAGTGGCACGACGACACCAGATACCGGAGCTTTCAATATGAGATGCATCGGCTCGCTCATACTGCGGCCCTTTCCATGACTGCCCTGTCCATGACTACCACCACGTTTCCAGCTGCACTCCGAACGCCGATCCGTGAACGGCGTTGGCGTACGCGGCAGGAGCGACCAGGCCGCGGTAGTTGTCCGACCAGTGCGCCCAGGTCGCAAAGGCGCGCAGCGCCGGCCGGCTGAAGAACTTCAGGTTCGGCGTGATCTGCGGCGCCACAGTCAATTTGAACAGGGATCCGCCGGGCAGATCCGACTGCTCGGTGTGATCCCATCCGGCCTCGGTCGCGAGTGAGAAGAAGCGTCCGAGCGCGTACACTGGCCGTGCACCCAGCGATACCCATCGAACGCGGTTGTTCGTAGTTGCGCCGTTGTCGATCTCCTGATAGATCATTGCGCCCTGCAGTTGCCATCGTCCGCGCTGCTCGAACAGCAGATCGTTGACCAGGCGGAACTGCCACAGATCGTCGACTTCGACCTGTTCACCGGGCACGAACGTGCGTCCCACCGGCGGGGTCAGCACCGATCGGAAGTCGTAGGCAGCGCCGGTCCCGTACTGGAGAGCCACCTTGTACCGGCCGCCTCTGAATGGCCAATCCGCAATGGCCGTGCCCGCCACACCAACGCTATCGTCCACGTGGATGGGCGCCCCTGCAGTGGCAACGTCGTCGCCGTTGAAGTGAGACAGGTCGAACGCGAAAGAGACCCGTGCGCGAGAGACATCGAAGCCGTACAGGCGTCCCTCGAATGTGTTCTTGTTGAAGCGGTAGAGCTCACTTCGCGGCACCGTGCCATTCGAATCGAGTTGATCCTGCGATCCACCGATCCAGGAGAACGCGAGCCTGGCCTTCTCGCCGAGGGCAATGTCTTCGATGCCTCCGCCGAAGCCGCTCGGGTCGCGGTACCAGAAATCGAGGATATGCAGATCGTGGCGGTCGTAGAAACGGGCCCCGGCCCAGAACGTCGCGTTCGGCTGCGCGGCCCAGACCCGGCGTGCCAACGCGTACGCCTCGCGCAGAGAGAACGTCGTCGCGAAGGTGTTGCTCTGCGACGTCGGGGCGACGTAGGCGAGCGTAATTCGCGTGTCGAAATACGCGGGGTCCTTGTCTTCCGAATTCGTGCCGTAGGCGAACGTCGTTTCGAGGTAGGTCTCAGCCTCGTTGCCCAATCGGTATTTCGCGGGGGCGAGCGGAGCGATGAACGGCTGTTGCCCCTTGCCGGTGCCATCCACGCCAAAGCCCGATCGGACATAGCCGTGGAAGCGGAAGCCGAGTTCGTCAGCAGCGCCGGGTGGCGATGTCTCTGCCACATCTGGCGGCGTCACGGGTCCGGTGACGACCTGCGCGTACACGGGCCATGCGCTTTGCACAACAAGCCAACAAATCCAGACGACGTGCCGACCCTTTCTAGGGAGATCTCTACTCATTTCCTCTCCAGGTTGCGCATTCTGTGCCGACCCTTTCACCGCGCGCCCTTCTCCGGATCATGTCAACGCAGCGCCATTCTGAAATTCGCACGCTCGTACGCCGCCGGATCGGGAAGCCGCTCGAGGCTCATGTTGCCCCGCATTTCGTTGAGTGACTCCCATTCGTGCTCGCGCATCCACGATTCGATCTCACGCCGGACGGTGCGCAGGTGCTGGGGTCCATGGCGAAGAAGCGCCGAGACCATCTGCGTCGCATGCGCGCCGGCCATCGTCGCCTTGACCACGTCGAGCCCAGTGTGAACCCCACCGGTGATCGCGATTGACGCGTCAATGCGGCCGGCCAGTGCCGCCGCACCACGCAATCGAAGCGGCAGCTCCGACGAATCCGACAGCGGCAGCGTGCGAATCACTTCGAGCTCGTCGACGTCGATGTCGATGCGATGAAAACGGGTAAAGAGCACGAGCGCATCGGCGCCGGCGCCGTCGAGTGACTTCGCGAAATTGGCAAAAGCCGTGAGCAGCGGTGCGAGCTTCACCGCAACGGGAATGTGCAGGCTGCGCTTCACTTCCTTGACGATGTCGATCGCCTGCCGCTCGACGTCGACCGCGCTCGCCGTCATGTCGCTGGCCGCGTGATAGATGTGCAACTCGAGTCCGTCCGCACCCGCTTCTTCGAGCAGCGTGGCGTATTCGAGCCAGCCCCCCAGCGTCATCCCGTTGAGCGAAGCCATCACCGGGATATCGACGGCCTCCTTGATCAGACGAAGGTGCTCGAGGTACTCGTCAGGTCCGAGCGACAGCAGCGGCTCGGGCGCGAAGCTGGTCGCCTCCGGGAACGAGTCGCTGAAGCCTTCGACGTTGACGAACTCGCTCATCTGCTCCTGAGTGACTTCCTCTTCGTACAGGGAGCGCAGGACGATTAGCGCCGCACCAGCATCCTCGAGTGCCCTCACGGTATCGGGTTCGTCCCCCAGCGGACCCGCACCGACGATGAGCGGATGGGGCAAACGCATCCCAAGGTAAGTCGTGCTGAGATCCATCACTGCTCCTAGGACGTCGTGTCCGGCTTCTGCCGCACCTCGCCAGGTCCGTTCTCCTCGGGCGTGGCGTCGATGACTGGCACCGTAATTCCCGCGAGTTGCGAATAGACCGCGTAGCGCCGCTGGGCTGCTGCCTGCGACTCCGCGACAAACCTTTTGTACTGCGCGGGATCGGCCCGCTCCACCATCCGGAAGCGCGACTCGTTCCGCAAGTAGTCGGCCACTCTGGTCTTGGGCGGGCCGTAATCGAGGTGAAGCGGCGGCTCGCCCTTGACGAGCCGCCGTGGATCGAAGCGGTAGAGCGGCCAGACGCCGGAGTCCACGGCGAGCTTCTGCTGTGATGCCCCGTTCGCCATATCGTACCCGTGCGCGATGCAGTGACTGTAGGCCACGATGAGCGAAGGTCCTGCATACGACTCCGCTTCGAGGAACGCCTGGGCCGTCTGCGCCATCTTGGCGCCAAACGCCACGCGAGCGACATAGACGTGCCCATACATGTTTGCCAGCAGACCGAGGTCCTTTTTCCCGATCGGCTTGCCCGCTGCTGCGAATTTGGCCGCGGCACCAAGCGGGGTTGCCTTGGACTGCTGACCGCCGGTGTTCGAGTACACCTCTGTATCCAGAACGAGGATGTTCACGTCGCGCCGATTGGCCAGGACGTGATCGAGGCCGCCGTAGCCGATGTCGTACGCCCACCCGTCTCCCCCGACGAGCCACACGCTTTTCTTCACGAGGTAGTCGGCGAGCGTCTCCAGGCGGCGTGCTTCGGCGGTCGTGTGACGGCCAAGTTCGCGCCGCAGTGCGACGACGCGTTCACGCTGCGCCGCGATCCCGGCTTCGTTCGATTGATCCGCATCGAGCAGCGCGACGGCCAAGCCGTCGCCGATCTCTGACGCGAGGCTCTGAACGAGACCACGTGCCGCAGCGACGTGCGCATCGAGCGCGAGCCGGAATCCGAATCCGAACTCGGCGTTGTCCTCGAAAAGCGAGTTCGACCAGGCCGGGCCACGGCCGTCGCTGTTCGTCGTGTAGGGCGTCGTCGGCAGGTTGCCGCCGTAGATCGACGAGCACCCGGTGGCATTCGCGATGAGCAGACGATCGCCGAACAACTGTGTCAGCAGCTTGAGGTACGGCGTCTCACCGCAGCCTGCGCAGGCTCCCGAGTATTCGAACAATGGCTCCAGGAATTGCGAGCTCTTGTGATCGATGCGGGTGAGAGTGGTGCGATCGACCTCGGGGAGATCGAGGAAGAAATCGTAGTTGGCGCGCTCGCTCTCACGCAGCGGCGCCTGCGGATGCATGTCGATCGCTTTGTGCTTCGGGTTGGTGCGATCCTTGGCCGGACAGACGTTCACACACAGATTGCACCCGGTGCAGTCCTCGGGCGCGACCTGGATCGTGTAGCGCTTGCCCTTGTGTTCGTTGCCCTTGTAAGCCGTCGACTTGAACGTGGACGGCGCGCCGGCGAGCGCGCCCTCGTCATAGACTTTCGCCCGGATCGCCGCGTGCGGGCACACCAGCGCGCACTGGTTGCACTGAATGCAGATCTTCGAGTCCCACACCGGGATCTCGAACGCGATGTTCCGCTTCTCCCACTTCGCGGT
>JBKPNV010000265.1:0-24287 GCA_046732795.1 Acidobacteriota bacterium | reverse complement strand
GAATCGTCGCGCGCGTAAAGCTGCGGTGCAGACGCCGGGCAAGGCGTTGACCAACACGACGCTCACCTTCTAGAGCGCGACCACCATGACAACGACAACTATGCGACGAACATTGATCGGAGTGGGCCTGATGGCCGCCGTGGTGCTTCCGCAGGAAGCCCAGGCACAGCTGGATCCGCTGCTGTACCTCAAGCCGAAAGTTGGCGCGGTTGCGGCTGGTGATCGCCCCACGGTACTGATCGCGGTGGATACCGCCATTCGCATGCAGCGCGATACGAAGGGCGACTACCGCGACCCAAACGTGTATAAGTACGCAGACCCTCCGACTGTGTGGGAAAGCGCGTTAGGAATCAGTTCCGTGAACACCCTCCAAAAGTATCGTCGCAAGTACGTCGGACTCACGGAACCAACGAATAGCCCGCGCGAATTCAAGACGGATCACATCGAGGTTGTGACCGACGGTCAGGGTGCCGAATATAACCAGTTCGACGAGTACACGCGTATGGCGATCGCGCGACGCGGGCTCATTGAGGCGGTAAACGCAAACAAGGGGGTCGCACGATTTGGGCTCATCCGCACGCGGCAGAATGCGCCAACGTACCCGGCGGTCGCATCACCATCAGACCCTGCGTGGACGTGGAAGATCAATGATAGTCCAGTCACGGTAGTCAACAGCACCTGGCCGCTGCAGCAGCTCAATGGCGACGCGGGCGGGGGAAAGTGGAAGATAACCCGGTCCAGCGTCAGCTCGGCCAACGGTTCGATCACCAACATCGCGAGCCCGACGTACTCGCTTATGGTGGACGCGGTCACGGGTAGCAGCACAACGGTGGTGAGCTCACTCAACTCGCTGATACCAGCAGGACTAGACACGAGCATGTCAGTCGATGCGCCCGTCGACAACATGCTCGACGACCTCAAGTCAGAAGCCATTCGTCTCGCACCTGACTGCCGAAACATTGTGGCCGTCCTGGTTGTGGGTGGCGGCGAGGGCACGACCACCAGCGAAGACGTTGCGGCGAAGGCGTCGACCTTTCTCAACGTCGCCGGCGGGCGTCGCGTACCAATCCATGTGATCGCGATTGCGCCAATCAGTGCGGCCGACCGGCTCCAACTTCGAGCAGTCGCGGCGAACAGCGGTGGGGAGTACACGGAGATCACCGCTCCGATGGTCGATATCACGACCGTGGGATTAGGGAAGTTTGTGCCGGAGCTCGTTCGCGCCGTGAACCACGCGGTCTCACAGGCATTTGCCGATCAGGGAGATGTCAACGCCGGTCTCAGCACGCGTTATCAGGTGACCAGCCCGATCGTCGGGACCGTCAACCTGGAGAACGCTCGCGATTTTTACGGCAACGCGCTGCCGAACACGTCGATTACGCACCCGGTCACGGGAACAGAAATCCCGCAGCGTTCCAACGTCATCATCACGACGGGTTTCAAGCTGCCCGGCTTCTTCGGGAGCATCAATGCGGCTCGGGTGTACAAACCCGTCCCGGATAGCTCGAAGTCGGCCGGGTACAAGTTCGTTTCCGACGGCACCAAGCTCTGGGAAGCATCGACCCCTGACAGTGCTTCCCGAAATATCTACACCGCACTCCCCACTGGGACCGTTGTCGCCTTCAGCGCCGCGAACGCCTCGACGCTGTTGCCTTATCTGCTGAAGCCATCGGATATCTCGGCCCTCGGGCCGGCGGGGGCGCTCGACGTTGCGACCGCGATCATCGGCTACATTCGTTCGCAGCCGCTCGGCGCGATTGTCGATTCGACGCCCGCCATCATGGATCCACCATCACTCGATCCGCCTCCGGACGCAGACTACCCGGCGTTCGTCGACGAGAATAAGGACCGCCGCAGCATGATCTGGGTCGGCGCCAACGATGGCATGCTGCACGCGATCGATGCGCGCCTCGGCAAGGAGGTGTGGGCGTTCATTCCGTTCAATCTGCTTCCGAAACTGCGTGCTCTTCGAAGCGGTCAGCCACTGGGCGACTTCCGTTTCTTTGTGGATGGCTCCCCGAAGGTGGCTGATGTCAAGATCGGCGGGAAGTGGCGCAGTTACCTCGTCATGGGTGAGGGGCCTGGCGGGACGTTCTACCAGACATTCGATGTGACTCTGGAGAATATGGCACAGACGGTGACCCCGACGAGCGACACACTGGCCGATGTGTTGAGCTACTTCTCGTCGCCGTCGAGCATTCCGTTCAAGTGGGCATTCCCGCAATATCAACATTTCGACTACAAGTGCTCGTTCGCGGCGAGCACCTGCCCTTCGTCGAGTCCGTGGGGTGACATCGCGTCGGCGGCACCCGCGGTTGCGAAGACGGTGGGCGAAACCTGGTCTGACCCGGCGGTCGGACAGATCGGTGGAGCTTCGTCACCCTACACGGTGCTGACCGGGTCCGGCTTCCTCAAGTACACCGTCCAGACGCAGACCAATCGCGGCGGCACTGTGGCAGGAACGACGTTCTACGTGCTCGACATAGCGACCGGGAACGTTCTGGACAGCCGGAACGTCGGCACTGACGGCAAGGGTGAGACGGGGGCGACGGCTGACAACTGCGCGGCGGCCAACAATTGCTCACTGCTCAAGAACGCACTGCAGGCCGATCCGGTAGCGACCGGCCCTTCAGATTCACGCTTCATTTCGAAAGTCTATCTAGGGGATCTGGATGGCAAGATCTGGCGCTTCGACCTGAATCTCAACGCAACCGGGGCGCCGATCATCACACAAATGCTGAACCTGTACTCGATCAGTACAGGTGCCGGGTCGAAGGCTTCGGATCACCCGGTATTCTCATCGATGGCAACCGTCAGCATCGGCTACTCGAAGCAGTACCTCTTTGTCGGAACGGGCAGCGATTTGCTGCCGAGCAACGGGATTAACGTGAAATATGGTTTGTTTGTGATCCTCGATCAGGGAGCGAGCGGCACTCAGACCGCGATGATTCCGCTGGCCCAGGTCGGCGACGGTACAGGCGATGACGAGAAGGTCTCATCGTTTCCAGCCGTCGCCGGCGATATCGTCTTCTTTTCAACCACGTCGTATAAGAACGTTGCTTGCGCGAAACCCGATGGAAACCTCTACGGGTTTACGTTCATCGGCGGTCCCGCCTACGACACCAACAACGACGGCAAGATGAACAACACGGACAGTACCAGGATCAAAACGACGACAGGCGCTCGGGCCACTGCGCCGTTTATCGTCGATCAGCATCTCGTGCTCGGCACGGGCAATGGCGTTGAGATGTTCGGAGACCCGCAGGATTTCAACAACGGCGTGGGACAGGCTGGTGTCCGGATCCTGTCGTGGCGTGAGGTGAGGTAAATGGCGGTCGCGTTGATCTGTGGCGCGTGCGGCGCGGATGTGCCCGCCGGCCGGCCGCGCTGTGGTCGATGCGGCGGCAGCAGCAAAGAGGCGCCGACCAGCCCACCCGCGGCCCCGCGACCCTGGCAGAAGCATGTAGCCGTCGTCGGGGGCGTGAGCATCTTAGCGCTGGTGGGCGTCGCTCTGGGACGCGGTCGTCTCGCGCCCGTCGCGCAGACCCAACCGCCAGCGGCTATCGTCCCGCAGCTGCCGCGAGAGACGCAGGCGACACCATCCTTCGCCCCGTCCGGAATGCCGCAGAACGACGTGTTCGCTGGGGCAGATGCTGGGCGCGCGGGAGTCGCCGCATACAAAGACGGTGATATCGCCGCGGCGGTCACGCACTTCACCGCCGCAGTCGAACGCGATGCCCACAACGCCGAAGCCTTGAACAACCTCGGTCAGGCGCTCGTGCGATCGGGCCGCGCGCGCGAGGCTATTCCGTACTTCGACAGAGCGATCGGCATCGAGAGCGATGTCTGGTCATATCACTTCAATCGAGCAAAGGCTTACGGGGATCTGAAGGATTGGGGCCATGCGATTGCCGGGTACACAGAGGCCACGCGGCTCTTCCCGGACGACTATGTGACCCAGTTCAATCTGGCCAGGGCTCTCCAGGCCAAGGGAGACGTGCCAGCGGCGCTGCAGGCTTACGCGAAAGCCACGGAGCTTGCCCCCGGTCAGGCGGACTTCCACCTGTGGTACGGCCAGGCTCTCGATCAAAGCGGCAAACGGCAGGCCGCCGCCGACGAATATCGAGCTTTCCTCGAACTGGACCCCAACGCCTCTCAAGCCGAAAAGATAAGAGCCAGGCTCTTTGAGCTTGGCGAAGCCCCGTCGACGTCGTCTTGACCGGGGGCGGTCTGAGTTCGAGAATCTGATCATGAGTGCACGCTTGGTTACCGCTTTTCCACGACATGCCGTGGCATTGACGGCCGTACTCGGTCTGCTCGCGGCCGCCTCGCTTTCAGCCCAGTCGCTGGGCGCCGTTGCCAAGGAAACGGAAGCCAAGCGAAAGACGGCGAAGCCGTCCGGAAAGGTCTACACGAACGACAGCCTCAAGTCGGACCCGCGCGATGTCTCGCCCCCCGCTGCCGCTCCGGCCGCCGCTACGCCGTCGGCGCCGGACGTGAACGCCGACGACAAAGCGAAGCAGGGCGAATCTGGCAAGCAGGTCAAGGACGAGGCGTACTGGCGGGATCGCATCAAGGCCGAACGTGAGGCGCTCGCACGCGCCGAGACGTTCGCCGCGGCGCTGCAAAGTCAGATCAACGGGTTGTACGCCGAGTTCACCGCATGTCAGGCCCCACCTCAGTGCAACGAGGTGTCAGCCAAGCGCCAGAAGAGCATCGCCGAGCTCGATCGCGTCAAGAAAGAAGTGGCGCAGCACACCAAAGGGATTGCCGACATCCAGGAAGAAGCCCGCCGTGCCGGTGTGCCAGCCGGCTGGGTGCGGTAACCCCATTGCCGATTGGTGATCTTCGATTTTCGAATCGTTGTTGATTGTTGATTCTTGATTGATGATTTATTCCGTTGGTTGATCGCGACCCCAATCAACAATCCACAATTGTCAATCAACCACGAATCAACAATCAGGAATCATCAAATCACCAATGTCCTCGTATCCCATCCTCCTCGTCGAAGACAGAGACTCGCTGAGGACCATGCTCAGGCATGCGCTCGAAGCGCATAGCCATACGGTCCTCGAGGCGCGAGACGAAGCGGAAGCGATCGAGCAACTGGGCAAGACGCGTCCAGTCGTTGTCCTGACGGATCTGAAGCTACCCGTTGGCGACGGGTTTGGCGTCCTGCGCGCCGCCAAGGAGCTCGATCCGGATCTTCCGGTCGTCGTGATGACCGCGTACGGCAGCATCCAGGACGCCGTGACCGCGATGAAGGAAGGCGCACTGGACTTCCTCGCGAAGCCGATCGAGCCGGACCACCTCCTGTTGATGGTTGAACGCGCGATCGCGCAGCGTCGCCTGGTCACGGAGAATTTTCTGCTCAAGCAGGAGCTGGCCGAACGGCGCGGCGCCCCGCGCATCATCGGCGAGGACGCGAAGCTCCAGCAGGTCTCGCAGCAGCTGCATCGCGCGGCCGCCACCGATGCCACGGTGCTCCTCGAAGGTGAGAGCGGCACCGGAAAGGAGTTGTTCGCGCGTGCGCTGCACGCGCTCAGCCCGCGCGCTGACGGACCGTTCGTGGCCATCAACTGTGCGGCCATTCCTGAAACGCTGCTCGAGTCAGAATTGTTCGGGTACGAGAAAGGGGCGTTTACCGGAGCCAACCAACGCAAGCCAGGGCGCTTCGAGATTGCGCACCGGGGAACACTCTTTCTCGACGAGATCGGCGATCTTCCGCTGGCGTTGCAGGCAAAAATCCTGCGCGCGCTCGAAGAGAAGCAGTTCGAGCGCGTCGGCGGCACGCAGTCGTTGCGCGTCGACGTTCGCGTCGTCGCCGCCACGAATCGCAATCTGAAGCAGCGAGTTGCGGAGCGTCATTTCCGCGAGGATCTCTACTTCCGCCTGTCGGTCTTTCCGATCGAGATTCCACCGCTTCGCGAACGCGGCGATGATGTGCTGATTCTTGCGCGTCACTTCATCGATCGGTTCTGCAAGGATCTCAGCAAGAAGCCGCTCTCGTTGGCGCCATCGGCCGTCGACGAGTTGAAGACCTATGCGTGGCCAGGCAACGTGCGTGAGCTGCAGAACTGCATCGAGCGCGCGGCCATCCTGACTGAAGGGGACGCCATTCATCAGCGCCACCTGAATTTGTCCTTTCGGCAAGTGTCACCGCAGCAGCCCGCTGCCAGCCCCTGGGACCAGATCGATTTATCGGGGACGCTCGCCGAGGCGCAGCGGCGAGTCGCAGCGGAAGTCGAACGCCGGAAGATTGAGCTGGCGTTACATGAGGCGAGAGGTAACGCAGTGCACGCTGCCGATGCGCTTCAGCTCGCCCACAGAGTGCTCGTCCAGAAGCTCAAGACCTACGGCCTGAGTTAACCTTTCAGGCCCAGCCTGACGAGCACCGCGCGCAGCTCGTCCTCCGTAACGTCGTCTACCGTCATCGTGGCACCGATCTCGATCGCAATGACGAAGTGGAGGCGGCCGTCGACCACCTTCTTGTCGCGGCGCATCGCCTCCAGGATGTCTGGAATCGACAGGTCGGCAACCGTCGGCAGCGGCCCCAGCTTGGCGATCAGCTGCGCCAGCGCCTGACGCTCGCGTTCGGCGAGGGCGCCGCGAGCCACGGCGAGATCGGCGGCCGCGAGCATGCCAAGAGCGATCGCTTCGCCGTGCCTGAAACGACGATAGCCGGTGACCGCCTCGAGCGCATGGCCGACGGTGTGCCCGTAATTGAGAATGCGGCGCAGTCCGCTCTCACGCTCGTCCTTGGAGACCACATCCGCCTTGATTCGGCACGACTCGACGATCGCCGGCACCAGGGCGCGGCTGTCCTTCGCGAAGAGCGACTTGATGTCTGCGTTGAGTCGATCGAAGAGGTCTCGGCTCGAGATCACTCCGTATTTCACCATCTCGTACAGGCCGGAGCGGAACTCGCGCCGCGGCAGGGTCTTGAGCAGCGCTGGATCGATGACGACGAGGGTGGGCTGATGGAACGCGCCGATCAGGTTCTTGCCAAGGGCGTGATTGACGCCAACCTTACCGCCAATCGAGCTGTCGACTTGCGCGAGCAGTGTCGTCGGGACGTGGACTACCGCAATGCCCCGAAGGAACGTCGCCGCGGCGAACCCCGCAGTGTCGCCGACTACGCCGCCGCCCACCGCGACGATGGTGCTTCCGCGATCGGCATTGGCCCTGATCAGCGGCTCGTAGATTTTCGAAACCGACTGCAGGGTCTTGAAGCGCTCCCCGTCAGGCAGCAGGATCGGATCTCCGCCGCCGAGGGCACCACGTAACCGCTCACCATGGAGCCGCCACACGACGGGATTGGAGACGATGAACCGCCGCGGCCCGACGCCGTGACGATCAAGCAGAGGACCGAGTTCGTCACAGAGTCCCTCGCCGATGACGATGGGGGAGGTCCGGTTGCCGGTGGTGACGTCGATATGGGTGGGATTGCTCAAGCCCGCTCTTGATAGGATAACAGTCCGTGGGCGTGCGCGGCGATTTTCTGGTCATCGGCAGCGGCATCGCCGGGCTTCGCGCCGCGATCTCGCTGGCGGAAACCGGTGACGTCGTCATGCTCACGAAAGCCGATCCGCGCGAGAGCAATACCGGCTACGCGCAGGGCGGGATTGCGGCTGCGATCGGTCGAGACGACTCGCCGGATCTGCACTTTTCCGACACCATGGCCGCCGGCGACGGCCTCTGCGTCGACAACGCGGTCAGGGTACTCGTCGATGACGGCCCCAAGTACGTGCGGGAGTTGATCGAATGGGGTGTCGGTTTCGATCGCGATTCCAGCGGTCATCCTGCACTCGGGCGCGAGGCGGCACACAGCGTTCGCCGTGTGCTCCACGCCCGCGACACGCCCGGCCGCGAGATCGGGCGTGTCCTGTGGCACAAGGTGCAGTCGCATCCTCGAGTGCGGGTATTCGACGACGCGCTGGCGATGTCGTTGATCGCGCACGGCGGCGAATGTCGCGGCGTGCTGTTCGTCGACCGCGACGGAAGACCCGATCGCGTCGAGGCGTCGCGGACGCTCATCGCGACCGGTGGCGCGGGTCAGGTGTTTCGCGAGACGACGAATCCCGCAATTGCCACTGGCGACGGCATTGCGATGGCGTTCGAAGCAGGTGCCCGTGTGGTCGATCTGGAGTTCATCCAATTCCATCCGACCGCGCTCAGCGTCGCGGGTGCGCCGCGGTTCCTGTTGTCGGAGGCGCTGCGCGGTGAGGGCGCATGGCTGGTGAACTCCGCCGGCGAGCGCTTCGTCCATCGCTATGAGCCGGCGGGCGACCTGGCGTCCCGCGATCTCGTCGCGCGTGCGATTGTTCGTGAAGTGGAGCGGACCAATGCGCCCGTGTTTCTCTCGATGGACCACCTCGATCACGAGTACGTGCGGCAGCGATTCCCGGCGATCACCGAGGCATGCCGGCGCGCGGGGCTCGACCTGGCGACCGACCGGATCCCGGTGAGCCCGGCCGCCCACTACGTGATGGGCGGAATCGAGACCGATCTTGACGGCCGCACGTCGATCGCCGGGTTGTTTGCCGCCGGCGAAGCAGCATGTACCGGCGTTCATGGAGCCAACCGCCTGGCCAGCAACTCATTGCTCGAGGGGCTCGTCTTCGGGGCCCGCGCAGCGGCTGCGATGACCGGAGCGGCCAAGGCCGCCGGCCTCTTTGCCACGGCGGAGCAGCCAGTATCATTGCGATCCGAGTGCAGTGTCGGTGCCCCTGTTGCGCACGTGGTGCGCGACCTGATGTGGCGACATGCCGGGCTCCTGCGCTCGCGCGATACATTGGAGAGCCTCGTGGCCCGACTCGCGTCGTGGTGGGCATTTCTGGCCCACGCGGGGAGGGAAGCCGGGTCGGAGCGAGAGTTCCGGCGGTTGTCGAGTCTGGTCACGGTCGGCCTTTTAATCGCGAGGGCGGCGCTTCGACGCGAGGAGAGTCGCGGCGGACACTTCCGCACGGATTTCCCGCAGCGCGACGATATACACTGGCAGAAGCACGTCTCGGACGTGCTGGCCTGACTAGTCCAGGACTCCGCCCTGAATATCCCAGCGAAGCCCTCGACTAGTCCAGCGTCTCGTTGGCGCGCTCCGCGCGCCGAGCCCGTTCCGCGTTGGTGCAACGGGTAGACAATTCGCGCTTGAGCCCGCGCAACGGGCTGAATTCATGTCCAAAGACACCGAGATTCCAGAGCTTCCAACCGAGATTACGCCGCAGTCACAGGACTTCGGACGCTGGTACATCGACGTCGTTCGACGAGCCGAACTGGCCGACTACTCGCCGGTCAAGGGCTGCATGGTCATTCGCCCCTATGGTTACGCCATCTGGGAGCTGATGCAGCAGGGCCTCGATCGCCGCTTCAAGGCAACAGGGCACGTCAATGCGTACTTTCCGCTCTTCATCCCGGAGAGTCTCCTGATGAAGGAGACCGAGCACGTCGAGGGCTTTGCTCCGCAAGTGGCGTGGGTGACGCAGGGCGGCAGCGAGCCCCTCGAAGAGCGCCTCGCGGTGCGTCCGACTTCCGAGACGATCATCGGGACGATGTACGCGAAGTGGGTGCAGTCCTGGCGCGACCTGCCGATTCTCATCAATCAGTGGGCGAACGTGGTGCGGTGGGAAAAAGTGACCCGTCTCTTCTTGCGCACGACGGAGTTTCTCTGGCAGGAAGGACACACCGCGCACGAAACCGCCGAGGAGGCCGAAGAGGAAACGCGCAAAATGCTCGGCGTCTACAAGGACTTCGCTGAAACCGAGCTGGCGATGCCGGTCGTCGACGGTCAGAAAACCGACAGCGAGAAGTTCGCGGGCGCTGAACGCACGTATTCCATCGAAGCGTTGATGCGCGACGGCCGCGCCCTCCAGGCGGGGACTTCCCACAACCTTGGCCAGAACTTCGCCAGGGTGTTCGACATCAAGTTCCAGGCGCGAGACAAATCGGTTCAATACGTCTACGGCACGTCATGGGGCGTATCGACGCGCATGATCGGTGGCGTGATCATGACGCACGGTGACGATGGCGGGTTGATCCTGCCGCCGCGGATCGCGCCGTATCAGGTGGTGATCGTGCCGATTCCGAGAGGGAACTGGCGAGAGACGGTGCTGCCTCGCGCGCAGGCGATTCGCGATGATCTCGTGGCGCACGGCGTTCGTGTCATGCTCGACGACCGCGACACGCAGACACCCGGTTGGAAATACAACGAATGGGAATTGCGCGGGGTGCCGCTGCGCCTCGAGATCGGCCCCAAGGACATCGAGAAGTCGCAGGTGATGCTCGCGCGGCGCGACACTCGTGAGAAGTCCTCCGCCGCAATGGACGGGCTTGCGGCGCATGTCGTCGGCATGCTCGAGTCGATTCAGCAGGCGCTCTATGCGCGGGCGCTGGCGTTTCGCGAGGATCACACCACACACACCGACTCATATGATGAGTTCAGACACATCATGGCGGGACGGCCGGGATTCGTGGTGTCGCCCTGGTGCGGATCGGCGCGATGTGAGGCTGAGATCAAAGCCGAGACGCAGGCGACGATCCGAAATATTCCGTTCGACGTGAGCACGGCCGCCGGAAAGAAGTGTTTCAAGTGTGACGGGAACGCGGCCGTCCAGGCCTGGTTCGCTAAGGCATACTAACCGTAAGTTCGAAGTTTGAAGTCTAAAGTTAGGAAGGCAGTTGATAAGTAGCCGAATCCTGATCGCAACGACGACAGTCGTTATGTCCGCGCTCGTAATGACGGCATGTCGGCCGAGTAGTCCCTTGCGCGTCACGACGATTCAGACGGGCAAATCATTGAACTCGGACAAGAGCGTCGGCAATCATACGACGAGGTTCAGGCCGGATGACACGATGTTTGCCTCGGTGCTGACGGACGGTCCCGGTTCCGGCACCATTGGCGCGCGGTGGCGCTTCGCCGGTCGGCTCGTGAGCGAGGAAACCAAGACGGTCAGTTATCGCGATCACGCCGCGACGGAGTTCCATATTCAGAACTCCAGCGGATTTCCGCCAGGTGAGTACTCCGTCGAGATCCTCGTCGACGGACAATCATTCGCAACGCGCACGCTGCGCGTGGAGCAATGAAGTGGCCGGAGTCGATCCCGAGTTTCGAATCCCGAGTCTCGGATCCCGAGTCCCGAGTCCCGCTTAGATGAACCCCGCCCAGTTCGCGCGGATGGCTTTGAGGACCGCGCTCCGTCCGGTGAGTTTGGCGCGGGCCACGATCTCTCGCGCTGTCTCCGAGAGCTGCGCGCGCCAGTTGGCTTCTCGCGTGGCTGACCATGCGTGAGCGAGCGGCTCGAGGCAGCTGGTATCGCCGACGCGCCGAATCGCGTCGAGAAATCCCGGGGGCAGCGGCACCCGCGTGCCGCTGAACGTTTCCCGAGCGTCGTACAAGGCCAGGCGGCTCCCGCGTGCGGCGAGCACCCCGTGAGCGGCACCGCGTGCTTTCAGCCACTCGTCGCGGCTGCGGCTGGTATCGGCTTGGCCTTCCGCCTCGCGGAGCGCTTTGATCACCTCGTGCAGAGTGGCCAGCGTAGCCTTGTTGCCGTGCGCCTCGATCCATTCACGGGCCGCGACTGGATTGTCGAGCGGGGGACCTGCGTCCTCCGGCCGCGGCGCCTGCTCGCGGACAGGCTTCACCAGGTGGTCGGGCAATTCAGAGAGTGCATCGAGTGCCGCCACCCGCACACGCGCGTCGCGCCTGCGGTCGACGGCGATTGCCGTAATGGATTCGAGGAGACGCGTACCTGTTTCCCGTGTCACCCAACTGCGCAGGACCGCAAGGGCTGCGACGACGATGTCGACGTCCGGCTCGTTCAGCGCGGTAAACGCGATCTCAGACGCATGGGCATCGTCGATGCCTTCGAGCGCGTGCAGCGCGAGCACACGCGCGCCCGGAGCATCGGACGATTCCATGAACCTCGCGAGTCGAGGAAGCGCGCGCGCACCGAGCACGCGCAGCCGCGCGACGGATGCGTCCCGACGAATCGGATCGGATGACTCGAGATCGGTAATCAGCCGATCCACCTCACTGGGCCGTGAGCGTGCTGACGTCACTCGTCCTGGACCGCGGACAGCTACGAAGCTTCTTCGAGCTGCTTGATTCGCTTCTTTCCAAATATCCAGGCGAGGCCGATGCTGAGGATGTAGAGGATGATCACCGGTCCGCCCATGGCCAGCATGCCGACGCCGCCGCCGTCCGGCGACAGCGCGGCCGCGGCGATAACGATGATCAGCACGGCGTACTTGAAGTGGCGAATCATCAAGCGCGGCGTGATGAGTCCGAGCCGGGCGAGGAACAGCACGATTGTCGGCAGTTGGAACGTGACGCCGAGCGCGAGTATCAGGCGGAGGTACATGGAGAACGCCGGTTCCACCCTGGGCATGAACGTCAGGAAATCGTTGGTGAAGCTGACGAAGAATCTCCAGACAAGCGGAAACACGATGTAGTGCGAGAAAGCCGCACCGGTGACGAACAAGGTCGACGACATGACGACGAAGGGGATCGCCAGCTTCTTCTCGTGTGCGTAAAGCCCTGGGGCAATGAACAGCCACACCTGTGAGGCGACCACCGGCGACGCCAGGATGAGCCCGGCCATCAGCGCGATCTTGATCTGGAGAAAGAAGGCCTCGCTCGGGTCGGTATAGATGAGCGTCTGGCCCGCTGGCAGCAGCGCCTGCATCGGTTGGAAAACGAACTGAAAGATTGGCCCGACGAAGAATAGCGCGATGCCACACCCCACCAAGAGAGCCAGGAGCGAGTAGATGATCCGCCGTCGCAACTCGTCCAGGTGGTCGAGGAAGGACATCTTCCCCTGTTCGGATTCGGATTCCTCGTCCTCCCAATCGGGATCGTCATCGTGCGCCGACGACGCCGACTTCTGCGGAAACGGCACGAGCGCCATCGGGTAGGCCTATGCGGATGTGCCGGTGTTGGTGCGGCTGATGGTTGGTTCCACCGATTCCGTCACCGACGGACCGGACGATCCGGGGGTGATCGGCTGAGCGCTTGCGGCAAGAGCTGAGGCCTGTTCGGCCTGCATCTTGGCCTTCTGCTCGCGCTGTTCCTCAACCCGGACTTCCTCTTCGAGCGTGTTGCGAAGCTCGTTCGAGGCTCGCTTGAATTCCCCTAAGCTCTTGCCGAGCGAGCGGCCAAGCTCAGGCAGCTTGCGGGGGCCGAAGATGATGAGAGCGATCACCAGGATGATGACCAGCTCGGGCATTCCAATAGAGCCAAACATAAGCGTACTCCAGCCGGCTGACCGAACCGGCGCTGCGACGGGCTGCACGGGAATTATATCCCCCGCAAACCCTCTTACGATTATAGCTCCCTGCAAATCGTTCATACGACTATGGAAACCCCTCGGGGGCGGGAGAAATCCGTTGTGGACGGGGTCCGGGCGAGGGTGTACATTGCTAGTAATATGCCTGGGATTCGCAATTCTCGTTTCCTCACCTTTGGTGGGCTCGTCATCGCTTTTTGTGCCGTAGCCGGCGGATTCTGGGGGCGCAGCGCGCTCGTCGCCCAGGATCAGATTCCCGATCAGTACAAAGTCTTCACGTCGGCGCTTGGTGCGATCGAGGAGAACTACGTCGGGGACTACGAATCGGACCGCCTGGTGTACAGCGCCATCAGTGGGTTGCTGCAGACGCTCGATCCGCATTCGAGTTTCATGGACCCTCGCAGTTTCGCCCAGATGCGCGAGCGACAGGAGGGGCGCTATTACGGCCTTGGCATCACGATCAACGTGGTCGATGGCGATGTGACGATCTTCAACGTCTTCGAAGGATCGCCGGCGCACCAGAAGGGGCTTCGACGCGGTGACGTGATCGCGAAGATCGAGGGCGAGGATGCGAAAGGGTGGACGAGCGAGCAGGCCGTCAGCCGCTTGCGGGGACCGAAGCAGTCATCCGTCAATATCTCCGTTCGTCGCGCCGGCTATGACGGGCTGATCGATCTCGCCGTCTTGCGCGACGAAGTGCACATTCCAACGGTTCCTGCCGCCGTGATGCTGGACGCGACAACCGGCTACATCAAGTTGCAGGACTTCGGTGAGAACACGGATCAGGAGCTCGGTCGTGCGCTCGAGAGCCTGACGAAGCAGGGCATGCAGCGACTCGTCTTCGATCTGCGCGGAAACCCTGGCGGGGCTCTCGATCAGGCGATTCGCGTGTCGAATCGCTTCCTGCCCAAGGGCGATCTGATCGTTTACACACGCGGGCGCGTGCCGAATTCAGACCAGGATTATCGAGCGACGGAACAGAGCGATTATCTGCGCGTGCCGATGATCACCTTGGTCAATCGCAGCAGCGCGAGCGCCTCGGAGATCGTATCGGGTGCGCTGCAGGATCACGACCGCTCGCTGATCGTCGGTGAGACCACGTTCGGCAAGGCGCTCGTGCAGTCGGTTTACCGTGTGGCGGAGGGAGCAGGAGCGGCGATTACGACGGCTCGCTACTACACGCCGAGCGGCCGGCTCATTCAGCGTCCGTGGGATGTCGGATTCGATGAGTATCTGACCTACACATGGCGCGAACAGGACGGCAACAAGGTTCACAAGACCGACGATCTCAAGTACACCGACGCAGGACGCAAGGTGTATAGCGGCGGCGGTATCGAACCCGATCGACGTTTCGACGGTCCATCCGACGGCTTCAATCCAACCCGGTTCGGCCGCACGATTGCCGCGCGCAATCTCTTCGACAATTACGCGCAGCAGTTTTCGCGTCAGGGGGACACCCGAGTCGGCCGTCGCGGTGGACAGGTTCGCGAGCTGAGCCCCGACTTCGAAGTCACTGACGAAATGTTGAGTGAGTTCAAGAAACTGGTGCAGGCGTCTCCAATTCCTTTCGACGAGAGGGCGTGGCAGACCGATCTCGAGTTCATCAAGGCGATGATTCACCGCGAGATCGATGTCGACCTATTCGGCCTCGCCGCGGCTTACAAAAATCTGGCGAAGCACGATCCGCAACTGCAGTTCTCCCTGGGTCTGTTCCCGGAAGCGCAACAGCTTTTGAACATGACCCGGCAGACCGGAAGTCGGCGGGCCGCCCGCTAAAGGAACGATGGCGCGCCCGCGCCATCTCCTTGAAGATTGGTCGGGCCATTAGGCGGCTAGCCCAAAATATAGTGGTAGGACTTAGGTCTTGCCACAATAACTAGGCCCTGCTAGACTCCAACCGTTCGGCTTGCGTCTTATCCAGCCACCCGGGCCGCCTGTTTCCCAGCACGCCGGCCGGGTCCAGAATGTCAAGTTAGCAAGGGGCAGTAATGCGTCTTGAGCGTCTCGAAATCGCGGGTTTCAAGTCCTTCTCCGATCGCTCGGAGCTCTCCTTCGATCAGGGTGTCACCGCCATCGTCGGCCCCAATGGATGCGGCAAGAGCAATGTTGCCGACGCCATTACCTGGGTCCTCGGTGAACAGAGCGCCAAGAGCCTGCGCGGCGACAAGATGGAAGACGTGATCTTCAACGGGAGCGACGCCCGCAAGCCGGGCGCGGCCGCTGAGGTCCGCTTGCGCCTGGCCGGCCTTCCGGCGCCGCCGAGTCCGGTGACGCCCGTGGCCGAAGTGTCGCAGCTCGAAGAATTCCATCCTGCGCCTCAGAACAGTAACGGACACGATGCCGCTAATGGAAATGGAAACGGCCACGCCTCGCTCGCTGAGTTGGCCGAGGCGTTCACGCGTGACGTCGAGGTCACGCGGCGGCTGTACCGATCTGGTGAGAGTGAGTACCTGATCGATGGCGCCGTGTGTCGCCTCCGCGACGTGCACGAGCTGTTGATGGACACCGGGTTGGGCGCCAAGGCGTATTCGATCATCGAGCAGGGCAAGATCGGCATGATTCTCAGCTCGCGGCCCGCCGACCGCCGTCAGCTGATTGAGGAAGCCGCCGGGATTACGAAATATCGCTCGCGGCGCCGCGCGGCGGAACTCAAGCTCGAAGCGGCGCAGCAAAACCTCATTCGCATCGACGATATCGTCTTCGAGGTCGAGAAGCAGCGCGGGGCGTTGAAACGACAGGCAGCCAAGGCGCGTCGTTACAGCCGGCTGCGTGAAGAGTATCGCCGCTGGGAGAAGGTACTGTTCGCGAGACGCTATCGCGATCTGGCCGCGTCGATTGAGTCGGCGCGCGGCAAGCTGACCGTGGCCCGGGAGCGTGAAGCAGCAGCGCACGCCCATCTTGCCGAGATCGAGGCACAACTGGCGCGCCTGCGCATCGATCAGACCGAGGCGGAATCCGCTTCCGCCAGGATTCGCGAAGACGCCCACGCCCGGGAACTGGATATCAACCGGCGCCAGCAGCAGCAGGAATTCAATCGACAGCAGATCGAGACGCTGGATGCCCGCGGAACCGATATCACCGCCGAGATTCACGAGCTCGAGTCGCGTCGCGAGCCGGCGCGCGTCGCCCTCGAGTCGCGCCGCGACGCGGCTCTCGAAGTCGAGCGAACGCGGGACGAGGCGGCCGCCGTCATGGCATCGGCCAGTGCCGAGCATGCCGAAGCGCAGTCGCAAATCGAACGGCTCGAATCACGGGTTGAGGAAGTTCGCGCCGAGCTCTTTCGATCGTCGAACGCGAGCATGACGGTGCGTCATGTGATGGCCCACACCGCGACGCAGCACGAGCGGGTGGTCGAACAGCTTGCCAGGCTGGACATCGAGCAAGACGATGTGCGGCGGGAGCGCGAGAAAGTCGATGCGGATCGCGCGGCGGCCGCCGATGCACGAAGCGAGTCACAGGCCGCCCTCGGGCGAATTACGTCGGATCTGGCGCGGCGACGCGCGCAGCTGACCTTGTCTCGAGGCGAGTTCGAAGAGCGTACGAAAGACCTTCGCGCGCGTGAGCAGGAGTTGGCGGCGGTCGAGGGCCGTCTCGCATCACTCGAGGAACTAGCGGCCAGCCGCGCGGATTTCGGTGATGCCGCGCGAATGGTGTTGGTGCAGGCCAACGGCCGGGTCGGCCAGCAGGGCGCTGTCGCCGACTACCTCGAGGTCGACAGTCGTTACGAGCGTGCCGTCGAAGCCTGCCTCGGTGAGCTCCTGCAGCACGTGATCGTCGAACGGCACGACCAGGCGGCTGCCGGCTTGTCGCTGGTCCGCCAGCAGGACGCCGGCCGCTGTGGCTTCGTCGTCGTCGAACCAGGCTCGAATGGATATCATCCGTACGATACCTTGCGCGCGCCGGGCATCGTGTCCGTGTCGGATGTGTTGCGGGTCAACGGCCCCCACGCGCCGACGATTCTCAAGGTGATCCCGGAGGCGTACGTCGCCGACAGCTTCGAGCAGGCTGTCGCGTTCTCGCACGAGACCCCGGCGCCAATCGCCACGATTGACGGCGATGTGCTTCGCGGCCCACACCTGGTCGCCGGCGGCGCGAAAGTCGAGTCCCGCGGCATCCTCGCGACACGGCGCGAGATCAAAGAGCTTCGCGAGAAGGTAGACCGGGACCGGCACGTGCTGCTGCGTCTGGCCGCCGACGTGGCTCGGCTCGACGCCCACATCGTCGACGCGACGACGGCGATCGCGAATCTGCAGGACGAGGAGCACGATCAGGAAAAAGCGCTCGTCGCGCACGATGCGCAGCTGGCGCGATCGGCCGAAGACAACCTCCGCCTGTCGCGCAAGACCGAAGTCGTCGCATTGGAGCGTCGTCGGGCCGAAGAGGAGCTGGCGTCACTCGACGCGCGCCGCGCGGAAGCCGAGGTATCTATCGCCAGGCTCACCGAGGAACAACGAGTCGTTGAGGGAGATCTTGCCGAGGCGCAACGACGTCTTGCCGCTGCTCGAGACACCGCCAGTACCCTCGCGACGAAAGCCGCCGAGGCGCGCGCCTCGCACGCGGCGCTCGTTGAGCGTGCCGCCGCCATCGGCGCAGAGGTGCTGCGTCTCGAAGAAGGCGCACGCGAACTCGAGATGCGGATTGCGACGAGGCTCGCCGAGCGCCAGCAGACACACAGCCGGCGCGAGGCGCTGATCGCGGCCATCGCCTCGGGTGAACGCGCGCTCGACGAAGACGTGCTCGCACTCGAGTCGATGCGCGACACACTTCGTGAAGCCGATGAGGCGGCCGCGGCGCTTCGTGCGAGAGTCGACGAGCAGGATGTGACGATCCGGCAGTCACGACGCGCGTTGGAAGAGATACGTGTCGAAGTTGGGGAGCACGATCTGGCGAGGGTCACCGCCGAGAGCGATCTGACCCACCTGGCGCAGACCTGCGTCGACGCTGTTCAGGCTACGTTGGACGAGGTGCTCGCGCAGGTCGAACAGATGGAGCAGAGTGGTCAGGCGACGCCGGACGCTGCTGCGCTATCCGCTGACGAACCCGACCCCGAGGCCGAGGACGAGACCGGCGCCCCGGCGGTAGCGGCGGAGCCGGCGGCCGTCGAGCGCGTTGCTGCCGTCGATGTCCCGACGACCATGACGGCCGAGGAAGCGATCGCGCGCCTGAAGACGAAGATCGAGCGTCTTGGGCCGGTCAACATGATGGCCATCGAGCAGTTCGACGAGCTCGAAGGGCGTCACGTGTTCCTCACGACGCAGCGCCGGGACCTGGTGGACTCGATTGCGCAGACCACGGATGTGATTGCGCGCATCGACGAGACGACCAAGGCCAGATTCAGCGAAGCCTTCTCCGCGATTCAGGCCAACTTCCAGGTCACCTTCAGCACGCTCTTCGGTGGCGGCAGGGCAGGTCTGGCGCTGCTCGACGAGAACGATCCGCTCGAGAGCGGCATTGATATCGTCGCGTCGCCGCCAGGGAAGCGGCTGCAGAGCGTTCAGCTGCTCTCGGGCGGTGAGAAGGCGCTCACCGCGATCGCGCTGATGTTTGCCATCTTCAAGTACAAACCGAGCCCCTTCTGCCTGCTCGATGAGATCGACGCGCCGCTCGACGACGCCAACGTGCATCGATTCGTCGAGATGCTCCGCGGTATGCTCGATCGCACCCAGTTCATCCTCATCACACACAACCGTCAGACGATGGAGATTGCCAACCGGCTGTACGGCGTGACGATGGAAGAGCCGGGCGTCTCGAAGCTGATCTCGGTCCAGTTGAATTGACGTCGCGTGGGGCGGGTGCTGCCGTATGAACCCGCCCGGTCTCAAGAACAAGACCCGTCGTGCGGTGTGCCACAGACCGTTCCGAACGAACCGGCCGGCCCACACGTAGTACAGTTCCGGGGGTCGACGATATGCGCATGCGATATCTGTGTACTGGAGGCGTGGTGCTGTGCTTGGCCCTCGTGTCCATCGCATGCGACGTCAAGGTCGGCGAGGGCGGCGGTCTGTCGGTCGATTTCCGAGGCGGCAAAGCGACCGACGAGTGGGTGCGCTCATACGATCTCCAGCCCGGTGGGCGCCTGGATATCATCAACGTCAACGGCCACATCGACGCGTCTTCTTCAACCGGAACCAAGGTCGAAGTGAGGGCCATTCGCGAAGCGCGGGCCGGCAGCGAAGAAGCCTCTCGTGAAATGCTTCAGAAGGCGGAGATGCGTGAGGAGGTCTCAGCGGATCGAGTCACCATCCAGGCGCCCCGTGCGCCGGAGGGTGGCGGCTTCGGCCGTCGTCAGATCTCAATCAAATACGATGTGCGCATTCCGGCCGGCCTGAACGTCCTCCTCAAGACACAGAACGGGGAAGTCAAACTCGAGAACATCCACGGCCTCCGAATTGAGGCGTCATCGACCAACGGAGGCATCACGGGCCGTGGCCTCTCAGGCGCGGTCGAAGCGTCGACTGTCAATGGCGGAATTCAGATGGACCTCGAGAACGTCACCGGCGATACCCGGATGGTGACGGTCAACGGCGGCGTGCGGCTGAGCGTCGCGCCTGGCGTCAACGCCGACCTCGAGGCTACGGTCGTCAACGGTGGCGTTTCAGTGCAGGACGGTCTTTCGCTCTCCAACGACGAACATAGCCGTCAACGCGTAGCGGGCCGCATCGGAAATGGTGGACCGCGCCTGGTTGTCCAGACGACCAACGGCGGCGTGCGCGTCGGGTTACGAGGGACGCCAGGCTCGTAGAGCGGTGGCTAACGAAGACAAGTCGGCCAGATATCATCGGTTGCGTCGCCGCATTTCCTTTCTCGACACGGGGGCGCAGGCGGTGTTCCTCCTCGCGCTCATGCTGACCGGTGCGTCTTCAACAATCCGGGAAAGCGTCGAGTCCATCGCGGGAACGAGCCTCGTTCCGCTCGTCGTTGCATACGTCCTCGTGGTCGCAGCGCTGTCCGAGCTCGTGCACCTGCCATTCGCTTTTTATCATGGCGTGCTGCTCGAGCGGCGCTACGGCCTGTCGACGGAATCGGCGGGACGATGGCTCACCGATCACTTCAAAGCGGCCGCTATCGTCCTGATCGTGCTCGCAGGCGCAGGTGTGCTGATCACCGGGTTGTTGCGCGCGGTTCCGGCTTTGTGGTGGCTGATTGCATCGATCGTCTTCGCAGCGGGGCTGCTGCTGCTCGCGCGTTTCGCGCCAGTGCTCCTGCTTCCGCTCTTCTACGACGTCCGGCCGCTGGCGCGCGACACCTTGCGTGAACGGTTGGTGGCCCTCGCCGACAGGGCCGGCACTCCGGTGTTGGGCGCCTACGAATGGCGTGTCGGCGATCGCACGACCAAGGCGAACGCCGCACTCGTCGGCATCGGCCGCACGCGTCGGATTCTCGTGTCAGACACCTTGCTTGCCGTGCATTCCGACGATGAGATCGAGACAGTCTTCGCGCACGAGCTCGCGCACCACGTCTACGGCGACATCTGGTCGGCCCTGGCGCTCGAGGCCGCACTCCTCACGGTGGGGTGTTATGTCGCGGACCGCGTGCTTTCGAAGTTTGCGTCGGCGATTGGTCTCGCGGGAAGGGCCGACGTGGCGGGTTTGCCGCTGATTCTCTTGACCGTCGGACTGGTGTCTCTCGTGTTCGCTCCCGCCGCCCATGCGCTCTCGCGCGCCCACGAGCGGCGTGCCGATCGCTATGCCCTCGACGCCACGGGGAATTCGACGGCGTTCATCAGCGCGATGAAGCGCCTGGCGGCGACCAACCTGGCCGAGGACCACCCCTCGCGGTTGGTCGAGCTTCTTTTTCACACACACCCCTCAACAGCCGCACGGATAGAAGCGGCGAAAATCTGGGCTTCGAAGGTGAATGAGTAGCTTGGTTAGCGGGTCGCTGAGTTGCCAGGGTGCGTTGCTGGGTTGCTGGTCAAACCGGAATCGAATTGCCGAGCCGCCAACTACCTGCCACCCAAAGACCCAACTAACGTCCGCGAACGACGAGCTCACCTCGCATCTGGGAGTGCCTGGAGTCGTTGGTGAGATTGGAATAAAAGGGGAACGTCCCGGCACGATCAGCGCGGAACTCCAACGTCGTCGAGCCACCTGCTGGTACGCGCCGCGAAACGCGATACTCGTCGATCGTCACGCTGTACGCGTTGTCTTCGCTTTGCACCGTCAGTTTGACCAGGTCGTCCTGAGCGACCTCGATGCGGACAGGGGAGAAATGGTAGTTGCGAGCCGTCAGCGTGATCTCGCGTCGGTTGGGCGCCTGCTCCTGAGCAATTGAATGGAGCGCGAAAGGCGAGAGCAGACCCACCACGCCGACGACCAGGAGGCTGGACGTCCGACTCTTGAGCTTCATCTCTGCATTTTAGACGACCGGGACCGTGTCCCGGTTCGTCGTTGCACAGGATTGCCTACTCTTTAGCGGCGGGTGCGGGCGCGCCCGCTTTTTGAGCCTCTTCCTGCAGCAGCGCCTTGCGGCTGAGCCGAATCTTCCCGGTGGGATCGATGTTGATGACCTTGACGAGGATCTGCTGCCCTTCTTTGAGTTCGTCGCGCACGTCCTTTACGCGATGATTGGCGATCTCGGAAACGTGCAGCAGGCCGTCGGTGCCCGCCATGATTTCGACGAATGCGCCGAAGTCCGTGATGCGCTGCACTTTGCCCATGTAGGTTTTGTTGAGCTCGGGCGTTGCGGTCAGCTCCTGGATGATGCCGATCGCCTTGGCGGCTGACTCACCATCCGCCGACGCCACGTTGACCTGGCCATTGTCCTCGACGTCGATCTTCACCCCCGTGCGCTCGATGATGCTGCGAATCATCTTGCCGCCGGGGCCGATGACGTCGCGAATCTTGTCGACGGGAATCTTGATCGTGATGATGCGCGGGGCGAACATCGACATTTTCCCGCGAGTGGTGGGCAGCGTCTTGGCCATCTCGCCCAGGATGTGCATACGCCCGGCGCGCGCCTGTTCGAGCGCCTGCGCCATGATCTCCGACGTGATGCCGGTGACCTTGATGTCCATCTGCAACGCTGTGATGCCGTTTGCCGTGCCAGCGACCTTGAAGTCCATGTCGCCGTAATGGTCCTCGGCACCCGCGATGTCCGAGAGGACGGCGTACTTGCCTGTCTTCTCGTCCATGATGAGCCCCATCGCGATGCCGGCGACGGCAGCCGTGATCGGCACGCCTGCGTCCATCATGGCCATCGAGCCACCGCAGACGGACGCCATCGACGAGGAGCCATTGGACTCGAGGATGTCGGAGACGATGCGGATGGTGTAAGCGAACTTCTCTTCGGCGGGGACGACAGGTGCAAGCGCTCGCTCGGCAAGCGCACCGTGCCCGACCTCGCGGCGGCCGGGCCCTCGCTGGGGGCCAACCTCGCCGACCGAGAACGGCGGGAAGTTGTAGTGGAGCATGAACCGCTTGTACTGCTCGCCGGTGACATGCTCGATCTTCTGCTGATCGTCGGCCGTCCCGAGCGTGCAGCTGACAAGTGCCTGGGTCTCACCGCGCGTGAACACGACTGAGCCATGCACGCGGGGGAGAATGCCGGTCTCGGTCCAGATCGGGCGGATCTCGTCGAACTTGCGACCATCGAGTCGCAGGCCGCGTTCGAGTGCCTCGTCACGCATGATCTTTTCCTGCAGCTCGTGAAAGATGTGTTCTGCATCCTTCTTCTGCTGCGCGTCGCCTTCCGGCAGCGACTCCAGGAGATCCGCGAGCACGGCATCCACCTGGCCGTAGCTTTCGAGCTTCTGTTTGATGCGCATGGCGCTGGTCAACGGTCCGCGCACCTTGTTGTCGACTTGCTCGTAGAACTCGGGGGCAATCGCGTTCGCTTCGGCCGCGAGCTTCTTCTTGCCGGCTGCCGACTTCAGCTCTTCAATGCCAGCAACGATCTTTTTGATCGCAGCGTGCGCCGCTTCGAGCGCCCCGACGACCTGAGCTTCCGAGACGTCCTTGGCGCCAGCTTCGACCATGACGATGCCGTCACGCGTCCCAGCCACGACCAGGTCGAGCGTGCTCTGTTTGCGCTCGGCGTATGTCGGATTGATGACGTACTCGTTGTTCACCATGCCAACGCGAACGCCGGCGACGGTCTTCTCGAAGGGGATCTCGGAGATCGACAACGCGGCGGAGGCGCCGGTGATCGCGAGCACGTCAGCGTCGTTCTCGGTGTCGGCGGACAGGACGAGCGCGATGATCTGCGTTTCGTACCGCCAGCCAGACGGGAAGAGCGGCCGGATCGGCCGATCGATCAACCGGCTCGTGAGCACTTCCTTCTCTGCCGCCTTGCCCTCGCGCTTGAAAAATCCGCCGGGAATCCGCCCAGACGCATAGGCGTACTCGCGGTAGTCGACGGTGAGCGGAAGGAAATCTACGTCGCGGGCGCTGGCGGCACGGGAGGCCGAAACGAGCACCATCGTGTCGCCGGACCGCACGATCACGGCGCCGTGGGCCTGCTTGGCGAGCTTGCCCGTTTCGAGGGACAGCGTGCGGGATCCGACCTGGATCTCGCGCCTCTGCAAGTTAACATTGTGCATGTGACTAGGTTCTACTTACGTATGCCGAGACGCTTGATGAGGTCGGCGTAGCGCTCGGAGTCCTTGCTCTTGAGGTAATCGAGCAGCCGACGACGCTGGCCCACCAGTTTCAGCAACCCCCGGCGGGAGTGATGATCCTTTGCGTGGATCTTGAAATGTTCGGTGAGGTAGTTGATTCGCTCGCTGAGGAGCGCAACCTGAACTTCGGGCGACCCGGTGTCGCCGTCGTGTGTCTTGTATGTCCCGATGATGCCGCTCTTACGATCCCTGCTTAACGCCACTGGTGGCTCCTTCGCGAACGGTTCAGACCCGAGTGCCGCTGGCCTTCTTGCCCTCGGCATCCACCGAACCGCCGTACGGTCTTCTCCGTTACCGGTCTCCTAAACACTTCATTTTAAATCAGTACAACGGCCGGGTGCAAAAATTCACCGGGACCGGCAACATTCGCCAGTGCAATGAGTTGACCG
>JBKPNV010000264.1:0-4997 GCA_046732795.1 Acidobacteriota bacterium | reverse complement strand
GTGTACGACGAGAAGACGACGTATCCATTCCATGCCGGGACGTTTTCGACCGATGTGGCCAACACGGTTCACTGGGATGGGGCGCGCTCGGGCGAAAAGGAACCGGCGGTCATTCTGCTGACCGGGATGGGTCCGGTGAAGACGGTGCAGGTCGACGAGAACGGCAAGCCGCTGCCGCCGCGCGCGCCGGCGAAGGAGTAGCGGCGTCGGCGGCCGTCGGCGGCAGGTTCGTTCACGATTCGGTGCCTGACACCGATTCGTGAATCGCCGTTCACGATTCACTGCCTGACACCAAGGGGAGATCCAGTCCAACCAGGATGCCAGTCAGAGTCGTTCTCGATCATCCGCGACGTTACCTCTTTCGTCGCCTGTGGCTCGCGATGGCCATGGTGGCCGGCGCCATACTGTTGGTCCTTGGTATCGCCGCGTCAGTGGTCGCAGTCCCCGCGAATGTCCTGGCAGCCGGATGGCTGCTGGGCGAAAACGTCAATACCGACATCGCGCCCGGACGCAGGATCACCGCCAACGAGATCCTGCTGGTGTGGGCCATCGCCACACCACTGGCGTTCTTCGGTGTCTCACGCGGCCTGCGTCTCGTGCGCAAGGGCCGTACGTTGGTCCTCTTCCTCCGACGCTTCGGCTACGACGATGCCCAGAGCGCAGTGACGTACGCGGTGACCAACACGATCGGACGATCGTGGCGAGTCGTAACGCTCGACGATGCCGAGATTGCTGCGGTGGGCGTGCCGACGGGCACGCGGTGGCTGTTCCGCGTCGTTCGAATGATGACCGTGGCGATCAAGGGGCTCGCGAACTTCCTGCTTCGGATCTTTCCTGCCGCGCAGCTTGGACTGTGGGCCATCGTGGCGGCGGATCTGGTGCGGTCGCGGATCTGGGAACACGCGCAGAACGAGCGCGCGTGGATGGCTGTACTTAATCCCTACTTCCATATCATCTCGACGACCTTTGAAGGGAAACTGCCGATCGATTCGATCGGTCCGCACCTGCCCGGACTCTTTGCCCTGCTGGCTGTCGTGCTCGCCGGGATTGTCATCGGCCTGGGGACCGCGCTGACGGCAGCGCCTGTGGCGTGGGCAGTGGGCGCGGTATTTCTCTTCTTCTTTCAGTTCCCGGCCGATGCCGTGCTCGAGGCGGAACAGGGAAAGACACGCGAGATCCGCAACGACGCCGACATCGGCGCCGCGTCCGCCGCGATTACCGAGAAGAGCCGCAGAGTGTTCGGCCCGCAGCTCGTGGTGCTGCGTGTGGCCTCGAGTGTATGGCGGCAGACCGTCAGCCGCTTCGCATCGGTGTCTTCAGTCGTACTGTTCGACGTGTCCGAGCCGACGGAGAACCTGGTCTGGGAAATCGAAGAATTGACGGTGCTGTCACGAAAGAAGTGCGTGTTTATCTGCCAGCGCGCGAGAGCTGAAGAGATCACGTCTTCGTCACCGCCGCGGCCGTTCGACGCATACGTGGCGCGCCTGCTGGAGCTCGAAGAGATCCTCGCCTACACGACCGACTGGCGCGGACGACGACGCTTCGCGCGCGCGCTGCGCGGCAAGCTCACGTCGATGACTAGTACGTGAAGAGAACGGCTTCGCCCAGCTTCGCAACGCGGTCCTCGAAATGCTTCACGAGCAGGTCGCGTCGCGCCAGGACGGCTTCCTGTTCTGCCTGCGTGAGAGAATTGCCCACGGCCTTCGCAAGCGATTCCGCCGTCATCCGCCGAAGGCCCTCGAGCAACCCCTGCTCGCAGCGCGTCAGGTCGCTCGGGCTCTGCAGCTTCTTTTCGAGCCTGAACGCTCGCGTGTGATCGATGAGCCACAGCGTCCAGTCTTTGGTCCACAGCAGGTTGCCGCGGTTCCGATCTTTGTTCTGAATGAGCTCGTCCCAGATCTTCATCACCTGGATCTGCTTGCCGAACCGTTGCGGGTCCGGTCCGACGGTCTTCTTCTTGATGCGGCCGTCCTCGTCCATCATCACGTCGTCGACCCACCAGGTCACGGCGGCTTTCGTCCCGTTGATGTCTCGTTCGACCGACATCGGCACGGTGTTGAGACCGATCAGTCGCGCCAGGCGATAACCGGCGATGTTGTAGCGATAGGTATCCCTGAAGTTCACCTCCGACGCCTTGCCAGCCTGGAAAACGCTCTTGTAGACGTCGACCGCTTGTACCTGCGCATCATGTGTGATGCGGCCATCGGAGAGCGTCACGCGGGTTGACCCTGTGACGCCTTTGCCGGCGTTGCGACTGTTGCTGACGCTCGCCTTCAGCAGGAAGGCTTCCATCTCCTCTGGTGTAAATGCGGGCTGCGCGGCCGGCGCCGCCTGTTGCGCGGATACTCCTGCCCGGGCGAAAAGGACGATGGCGATGACCAGTGACCGGCGTAGACTGCCCATAACCGCCTCTCTGGACTAGGAATGTACTCGGATTCTACGTCAGCAGCGTTTGACGTAGAGATCAAATCCGCTGTTCCTCTGGCGGTGACGGTAACTCTGTGCCTGGGCGTGCAGCGTTGTCGACTGTCGTGCGATGAGCGATGGCCTGTCACTTGCACTCTACCCTGATATCGCCACTGCTGATGGCGAACAGGAGCGATGACATGTCCGGCAGAATGACGATTGCCTCAGTGAGTTTCGCCCTCTTCGCGTCGTCGGTCGCAGGTGCGCAGGGCAACGGGCCTTTACCGCGAGATGGCGCCTGCTTCTACGAAGACACTCAGTATCGCGGCCGGTACTTCTGCGTCGACTCCGGCGACAGTCTGGATTCCATGCCTTCAGGCGCCAACGATCGCGTGTCGTCGATTCGAATCCTCGGCAGGGCAGACGTCCGGGTTTTTCGCGACACGCGCTTTCGCGGAGAGTCTTTGCGGGTGAACTCGAGCGTCCGCGATCTGCGAGACGAGAACTTCGACGACGCCATCTCTTCGATCCGCATCGAGGGGCGATCGTTCGGTGGCGGCTCGTCCGGCGGACGATCCGGATCGCAGAACGCCGAGTTGATCGTTCAGCGCGCGTATCAGGACGTCCTCGAACGCGATCCGGATCCGGCGGGTATGCGCATCTACCGCAGCCACATCATCGACGACGGCTGGACCGAACAGGCCGTTCGCGAGGACTTGCGGAAGAGCCAGGAGTACCGCGAGCGCACCACCATGACACGCGCGAAGGCGGAGGAGATCGTTCGCCAGGCCTACCTGACCGTCCTCAAGAGGGAACCCGACTCAGGCAGCCAGGGGTTCGTCGACGCCATCTATCGCAAGAAGATGTCGCGCGAGGAGTTGGAGCGCCAGCTTCGGAACAGCCCCGAGTACCGCAACCGAGCGCGTTAGTGCGGGCGGGCAGCGTTCACACCCGCGATGGAGCGCGTTTACCAATAAAGGAGCGCGCGCGTCCCGACTCGTCCTCGCGCGTCGGGCGCCGTCGACGCAATGGTTGAGCTTGCTTGAAATCTGGATTGCCGGGCTATCCAAGCGAGATACTTAGGGCGCCGCAATGGCCAATGTGTTCCTGAGTTACGCCCGCGAGGACGGTGCGAAAGCGGCGCTCATCGCACGCGCTCTCACCGGACAAGGATGGAGGGTCTGGTGGGATCGGACAATTCCGCCTGGCAGAACCTTTGACGACGTCATCGAAGACGCGCTCGACGATGCCGGCTGCGTCGTCGTCTTGTGGTCCAAAGCGGCGATCGCCTCGCATTGGGTGCGCGCGGAAGCCGCCGAAGGCATGCGCCGTGGCATTCTCGTCCCGGCGTACCTCGAGGACGTGAAGATTCCGCTCGAGTTCCGGCGCATCCAGGCCGCAAATCTCAGATCGTGGAACGGAAGCATCGACGATCCGAAGTTCGAGCAATTCCTTCAGTCCGTTTCGATGCTGATGCAACCCACGACAATCGGCCCCGTCCGCGCCAAAGTGCCGCAGCAGAATCCGGAGCCAAGTTTCGATACGTTCGAGCGCACGCCTCCTCTGTTCCAGGCGCCGCCGGCCGTATCACCGCGCCGCCATCTCGCGCCGTGGGCAATCGCGATTGCGATCGTTGCGGCGATCATAGTGGGCCTGGCCACATGGCGGATCGCCTCGTCACCCCGCGGCGATGTTGTTGACAGTGCGCAGAAACGAAACGAAGCAGCGCCGACGCGTTCCTCCAGCGAAT
This sequence comes from Acidobacteriota bacterium, assembly GCA_046732795.1. Classification (GTDB taxonomy): domain Bacteria; phylum Acidobacteriota; class Vicinamibacteria; order Vicinamibacterales; family UBA2999; genus Gp6-AA40. The sequence goes on along the minus strand of JBKPNV010000264.1, from coordinate 841 downwards.
CCAGCCAGCCCGTGGCCTCAGCCGATGCGCCTCCCCCGACCGCGGACCCTGTGACCCCGGCCCCTCCGCTCGACTTGAACGCGGCCGCTGCTCCGCCACCGGCGGCAAAGCCGGAGCCTGTTCGTCCGCCCGCACAACCGAGGGTCGAAACACGTGCGCCGCAAAATCCAGAAGTGCCTGCCTTGACCGGACTCGCAGTCGACGTTGCACGGGATCGGATTGCACGTCGCGGTCTGAGCATCGGCCGCGTCAGCCTGAAACCGGGGAGCAGATCCGAGATCGATCTCGTGATCGCGCAGGATCCCGCGGCGGGCACGCGGCAACCTCCAGGTACTCCGGTATCGCTCGTCGTCGGCGGACCCTGATCCGGCACCTTGAGGTGCGTCGACGCTGAGAAGACGGCATCAACTGCGGAGGTGAGGACACGACTTCTCGCGCCGTGTCAGCAGTCAGTTGAGCTTGCTGGAATTCTGACTACCGTGTTACCAACGAGATACACCCGCGTCTCGATGGTTAACGTCTTCCTCAGCTACGCTCGCGAGGACGCTGCGAAAGCGGAGCTCATTGCACGAGCACTCACTGGACATGGTTGGACCGTCTGGTGGGATCGCACGATTCCCCCGGGCAAAACTTTTGTCATCGAGGATGCACTCGAGCACGCCTCCTGCATCGTCGTTTTGTGGTCTAAGGCGGCGATCGCGTCTCATTGGGTGCGCGCGGAGGCTGCCGAAGGCATGCGCCGCGGCATCCTCGTTCCCGCGTTCCTCGAGGATGTGAAAGTTCCCAGCGGCTTCGGACGCGTCCAGGCCGTGAATCTGACGTCCTGGAACGGCGAGGCCGG
>JBKPNV010000263.1:0-11187 GCA_046732795.1 Acidobacteriota bacterium | reverse complement strand
CCCTTGATCTCGAAACTGCCGTCGGGCTTCGTTACCGCGAAGAACGGGTGCGCAACGATGCCGCCCCACGCCTGCATCCACCCGTGGACATCGCACTTGAACCGCACCATGATCTCGGGCTTGTCGAACATCCGCGTCGTTTCCATGCCTTTCAGTGGCTGACCGAAGTTGAACTCCGTGTTTTCCTTCGGCACGGCATGGATGTTGTGCAGGGTCGCATCGCTGTTGACGATCTTCACCGGCTGACCAACCTGCGCGCCGAAGACGTGCGGCGTGTACCTGCAGCCCTTCTGATCGAGCTCAACGGGTGTCGAAGGAGGCGCGAACTTGCGATCTCCCAGGCCGTCCTTGACGTAGACGAAGACGTTCTGCAGCCCGTTACCCGGTCCGACGACAACCACTTCCGACAAAGACTGCCCTTCCGGCATACACAGCGGATCGGACCCCATGCGGATCACTCGAGCTTCAGGCGGAGTGCCTTCGAGCTTGACGGTACCGCTGATGGTGCTGTTCCCGATCGGCGTCGAAGGCGCGGCCGCAGGCGCGGGCGCTGACGCGCCACCTTCTGGCTGGGATTGCGACCCGCCACCGCAGGCACTAACCGCGACTGTAAGCGTAACCAATGCACTACGAACGACAACACGTATGAACATTCAGCTCTCCAGGGGAGTATGAAACGCGGCGTACCCGTCATCATATCGGAGCGCTGCGGTCAGATGGTAGCTCGTCGAAGGAGCGCCCCGAGATCCCGTACTGGCAGTTGCCTTCGACTCGCGATCTAGTGCAATAATCGTCGGCTTGGCACCGGCCGCGACGCCGGAATAGCCACGCATTGGCCGCCACGCGGGAACACCCCGCCGATATCGACACGCCTTCAAGGTAGAGGACTACATGGCAACGAAGATTGTTGACACACTTCTCCCGACCACGATGGTCGGGTCGTATCCACGTCCGCATTGGTTCAGGCACCAGTTGCTCGGCCGCGACATCCGCGTGGCATTCAAGGAAGTCCAGCACGAAGAGGCGTATCACGACGCCGTCGCCACCGTCATCCGCGATCAGGAGAGGGCCGGACTCGATATCGTGACCGACGGCAACATGTGGTACGACGATTACGTTGGCGTCATCGGATCGTTCTGCTGGTACTTGTACGAACGGATTGACGGCTTCGAGGCGGCAAAGGAAGAACATCCGTCTACCGTCGGCGTGTCTGAACGAAACGTGACACAGGAAATGCTTCACGACTGGGGTGGCGTCGTGAACAACGGCCCTGTGAAAAACAGCCGGCTCCGCTTCGCAGACTTGTACAAGGTCGCGAAGGCGCACGCCACCAGACCGGTCAAGGTCTCCGTTGGCGCCGGTCCGATCAACCTCGCCTGGCACGTGTACTTCAAGCACTACAAGGACGCGAAGGAATTAAGCTTCGCGCTCGCGCCGATTTTCAATCAGGAGATGAAAGACCTGGTTGCGGCCGGAGCCAAGTACCTGCAACTCGAGGATCTGGGTGCCTGGCTGCCGCTCTTCACCGGCAACAAGGACGACTACAAGTGGATCCGTGAGGTCGTCGAGCAGTGCTGCGATGGCGTTGACGCCAAGATCGGCTGGCACTTCTGCTTCGGCAACGCGTGGGGCAACGACATCCTCAGCGCCGCCTTCCCAACGGGTTATCAGACGGTGCTCCCCTATTTCTTCGGCACGGCCGGCATCGACGAGTTCGTCCTCGACTACGCCAATCGCCACATGGACGGCGTCGAGTTCCTGAAGAACCTGCCCGCCAACCAGGGCGCGCAGGTCGGCGTGCTCGACATCCGCACCAACGCCGTCGAGTCGCCGCAGATGATCGCCGATCGCGTCCGCAAGGTCGTAAAAGCTGTACCGGCGGATAAGGTCACGCTCAGCAGCGACTGCGGCATGAAGCCGCTGGCGCGCATGATCGCAAAATTGAAACTCGCGGCGCTTGCCGAGGGCGCGGCAATCGTCCGCAAAGAGGTCGCGGGCGTTTAGAACATTTCTGATTACTGATTGGGTGATCTTTGATTCGTTTTTGATGGTTGAGTGTTGATTGATGATTCGTTGGCTAATTGCTGCGAAGCAATTGCAATCAACGATCAACAATCGCCAATCACCAAACAATCAACAATCAAAGATCGCCACATCTTCAATCGATTGACTGAGGTCTGAACATGGCAGATAAGAAGATCATTGCAGTAGTGGGTTCAACGGGATCGCAGGGCGGCGGGCTGGTGCGCGCAATCCTCGCCGATCCCAACGGCGGCTTTGGCGCGCGTGCCATCACGCGCGACACCAGCAAGGACAAGGCAAAGGCACTTGCGGCGGCCGGCGCGGAAGTGGTGAGCGCGGATATCGACAACACCGAGAGCCTGAAGAAGGCGTTCGCGGGCGCGCACGGCGTGTACGCGGTCACCAACTTCTGGGAGCACTTCTCCGGTGAGAAGGAGATCCAGCAGGCGAAGAACATCGCCGAGGCGGCCAAGGCTGCCGGCGTGAAGCATGTGATCTGGTCGACGCTCGAGGATACGCGCAAGCTGATGTCAGCAGACGACACCCGCATGCCGATCCTCCAGGGCAAGTACCGCGTGCCGCACTTCGACGCGAAAGCCGAAGCCAACGCGGCGTTCAGCGGTCTGCCCACAACCTACCTCGTAACCTCGTTCTACTGGGACAACTTCTACCTGTTCAACCTGGCGCCGAAGAAGGACGACAAGGGCGTCTACAGCTGGACGTTCCCGATGGGCGAGGCCAAGCTGCCCGGCATCGCGGCTGAAGACATCGGCAAGATCGCCTACGGCATCTTCAAGGCCGGCTCGGAATACATCGGCAAGACCGTCGGCATCGCTGGCGAAAGCCTGAGCTTCCAGGAGATGAGCAAGAAGCTCGAACGCGGTCTCGGCATCTCGCCGGTGCAGTTCAACGCAGTGGACGCCAACCTGTTCCGGAGCTTCGGGTTTCCTGGCGCCGACGAATACGGCAACATGTTCCAGGTTTATCGCGACTTCGAGAAGGAAGTGAACGCGGCACGCAGCATCGAGCTGTCGCGCAGGCTGAATCCGTCACTGCAGAATTTCGATCAGTGGCTGGCGGGCAAGAAGTCGGCAGTGCTCGCGGCGACCAATCCGGCGCCCGCGACGGCTTAAAACGCCCGCTCGACGATTACGACACACCGAGGCATCGAGACACCGAGAAATCCTTTGGATTCTTCTCGGTGCCTCGGGTCCTCTGTGTGACGTAATCACGCATCCGCCCCTCCCTCTGCTCCGCATACAATCTCCCGCATGTTCAGATTCAGAAGCCTCGTGGCCTGCTGCGGCGCAGCCGCGGTCTTTGCGGCCGTCGCGTTCCCTCCCGTCACGACATTTGGCCAGGCCAGACCGGCGACGGTCGATCCCTGCGCTGGTACCCGCGACCTGCACCTCACGAACGGCAGGTTCGTGACGATGGATGCGCGTGGGTCCTCGGCAACAGAGGTCACCATACAGAACGGACGATTCACCGCCGTCGGTCCCCGCGGCAATCAGCGACTGAGCCCGTGCACGCGCGAGATCAATCTTCGCGGCCGGACGGTCGTGCCTGGCCTCATCGATAACCACAACCACATCGTCCTGCTCGGTATTCGCCCCGGGTACCACACGCCGCTCGAGGGCACTGCGTCGATCGCCGAAGTCCAGGCGGTGATCAAAGCACGCGCGAAGAGCGTTCCCGCTGGAGCCTTCATCACGTCGATGGGCGGATGGAATCAGGCGCAGTTCATGGAGAAGCGGCTCCCGACTCTGGCCGAGCTCGATGCCGCGACCTCGGATCACCCCGTGCTGGTCTACCAGGCGTTCACCGGGCCGGCAGCCACCAACACGAAGGGCAAGGACTTCTTCGCGAGCAAGGGTGTAGCGGTCAGCGACACCGGCCAGATCGCCATCAACGCCCCCTCACTCGCCGCGCTCAATGCGTTGCGTGCAGTGCAGACCTTCGACGACAAGAAGCGCGGGACACAGGATGCGATGGCGTACTCCGCCAGCGTCGGCGTCACCACGAGCGCCGACATGGGTGCATTCAATCTGCCGGGGACGCCGGACCTTCAAGGCTCGTTCGAGGCGGACACGCTCGCGAGCGCGAACCAGTTCACGATGTACGACCCGGTGGTCGCGCTGCATCGCGAGGGCAAGATGACGACGCGGCTGCGCGTGTTCTTTTTGACCATGGATACGAGGCAGGACGTGCCGATCCTGTCCGAACGCCTGCGCAACGACTTCGACGGCTTCGGCGACGACATGATGCGCATCTCCGGCATCGGCGAGTTCGCCTCGAGCTGGCCGCTCTTCGGCAACAAGCCGCCAGACAATTACCAGGCCGCACTGTCGCGCATCGCGAAGGAAGGGTGGGCATTTCAGCAGCACAGTCTCTCGCCTGCCGAGAACGAGCTCACGGTCAGCACGTTTGAAGCGGTCAACAAGATCACCCCAATCGCCAACCTGCGATGGTCACTCGCGCACGTCGGGACGGTCGACGCGGCAACAATCAATCGGCTGAAGGCGATCGGCGCCGCAATCGCGGTGCATCCGTTTCAATTCCTCGCCGGTGGACGCGGCGGTCCTCCCCTTCGCACACTGGTCGACAGCGGCATCAAGCTTGGCGCGGGATCGGACTCGGCACAGATCTCGACACTCAACCCATGGCTGGTGATCTCCTACATGGTGACGGGCAAAGCGTTGGACGGATCGCTCATCAACGCCGGGCAACAGCTCACGCGCATGGAAGCGCTGCGTCTCTACACCGCCGAAAACGGCTGGTTCCTGAAGGAAGAAGCGGCGCTCGGCACCATCGAGCCCGGCAAGCTCGCCGACCTCGTCGTCCTCAGCGACGACTACTTCGATCCGAAGCGCGTACCCGACGATGCCATCCGGAAGATTACGTCAGCGCTGACGGTCGTCGATGGCAAGGTCGTGCACGACACGATCGCTGGTCCGTCCGGCAAATGATGAGTCCTTGCTCTTTCTCGACAAGCTGCGCTACCGTGCACGCGATCGGCGCCGCCGATGTGGAGGAGTTATGATGCGCACTCGCTCGCTAGTCGGGGGCTTCGCGTTGCTGGCGACGGTCTCACTGGCGCCGCCACAGGCATCGGCCCAAGGTCGAGGAACCACTCCAGCTCGGACTCCCGATGGAAAGCCAGAGCTCGCAGGCATCTATTCGTTCAGCACGGTCACGCCCCTCCAGCGGCCGGATGCGCTCGAGGGAAAAGCAACGCTGACCGCGGAAGAGGCAGCCGCGTTCGAAGCGGCGGAGAACACACGCCTCAACCGGGATCTGTTCGATCCCGAAAAGGGCCAGCCAAGCGCCGGCTATTTGCCGCGCGCCCAGGGCGGCGTGCTGTCGTACAACGAGTTCTGGTACGAGCGCGGTAACAAGCTGACCCGTGACAAGCGCACGTCGCTCATCGTCGATCCTCCGGACGGACGAATCCCGTTCACGGATGCGGCTCGGCGCAGGGTTGCAGAAATGCGGCAGCGATCGGACTCCGGTCTTGGCGATTCGTATGCGGACCGGCCTCTCGCCGACCGGTGTCTCCAAGGCTTCAACTCCGGCCCGCCGATGACGCCAGGCGCATACAACAACAACGTGCAAATCGTGCAATCGCCGGGGGTCGTCGTCATCGTGAACGAGATGGTGCACAACGCCCGCATCATCCCTACCGACGGGCGCCCGCACACGACGCTCCGCCAGTGGTCAGGAGACTCGCGGGGCCGATGGGAAGGCGACACGCTCGTCGTCGAGACGATCAACTTCCGGCGCGAGACGAGCCTGCAGGGCTCCAGTGCGAACACGAAGCTGGTGGAACGCTTCACGCGAGTCGACGCCGAAACGATCAAGTACGAATTCACCGTCACGGACCCGACGATGTACACCCGGCCGTGGAGCGCAATGATGCCGCTGATACGGATGCGCGAACCGCTCTTCGAGTACGCCTGCCACGAGGGTAACTACTCGCTGCGCAACATTCTTGCCGGTGCGCGCAATCAGGAGAAGGAGACGGAGAGAGACGCACCGATCCGGTAGCGGGTCACCGCGACGTGTCCCCGCCACCGCGCCGACGCCCGGTGCCGGTACGCGACTATCGACCCGGCGCTCAGCGCGGGGCTGTTTACGGAAAAGCCGGCAGCTGTGCGGGAACCCCGGGCGCGAGCGGCGTGCGCGCGGTGTTGAGCAACATTGCGACCATCGTGTAGTAGCCCGAAATGCTCACCGCGTCCACGACTGCCTGCTCGCCAAAGTTCGACACTGCCTTGGCGTAGGTGGAATCGCTGACCGTCCGATTGTGGAGCAGTTCCTGGATCAGGTCGTACAGGCTCGCCTCGTCTTCCGCCATCTGCACGGGGCGGCGGCCTTCTGCGACAGCTTTGGCGACCTCGGGATTCAAACCCCCTTTGATTGCGAGCGGTTGATGCGCATTCCACTCGTAGTTCTGACCCCATTCACGGGCGGTCATGAGTATGACGAATTCACTCAGTCGGGGCGGCAGCGTGCTGTTGAAGCGCAGGTAGTCACTCAGCATCAAAGTGCGCGACATCAGTTCCGGACTTCGTGTCAGCACGGCCCATGGGCCGCCGGGCTCCCCGCCGCGTGCCTTCTTGTAATCATCAACGGTCTTCTTCTGCGCCGGTGTCATTTTGTCGGCGGGTATGGGCGGCATTCTGTCCTGAGCGCTCGCGAATGCCCCGAACATCAGTCCGTATACGAACGTGCCTGCTAACAGGCCCACGATTGTCTTGGTGCTGCCGCATGCCATCGGAACCTCCAGGCACGGCGTCCCGCATTCGCAGGGACACGGCGCAATTGATGTTGCCGGAATTCTACAGCGGCGCACGAGCAGTCCGTGAATGTCGCCGGACCGTCTTGTCACGGTCTGCGTGCACAACCATCGCCCTGCTTTCATCGTCAAAACGGCGCGAGGAGCACGCGAATGCTTGACGATGTTCGACTTGGATGGAGAAAGCTGCGTCAGCAACCCGGATTCACGATCGTGGCCGTGCTCACGCTCGCGCTGGGCATTGGCGCAACATCGGCCGTTTTCAGCCTGGTCCAGGGCGTGCTGCTGACCCCGCCACCGTATCGAAACCCGGACCGACTCGTCCTCATTCAGCCCGCACCAACCGAAGGACGCCCGGTCAACGCGCGGAGATGGTCGGCCGCCCAGTGGACAGAATGGCAGCGCGACAGCAAGGCTTTCGAGGCATTCGCCGGGTACGGCTGGTCGTTCAACTTCATGGTGCTCGACGAGGGCAGCGAATCGCTCGAGGGCATGTTCGTCAGCAAGGACTACTTCACGGTTGTCGGTCTCCAGCCTGTACTCGGTCGCACGTTCTCCGACGCCGAAGCCAGCTTTCCTCCCGCACCGGTCATCGTTATCGGTTATGACCTCTGGCAGCGCAAGTTCGGCGGTGATCCGGACATCATCGGCACGAAGGTCCGGATCAGCCGACGCGACACGCCGCCGACGATCATTGGCGTCATGCCGCCAGGAGTTCGCTTCCTGCCTTCGCCAGGGACCGCACAGGAGCCGAACTACAACGTGAACGCTCAAGTGGACTTCTGGGCGCCACTGGCGCCTAATCCCGAGCGGCTGAAGGCGCCCATTTGGGACATCGTGGGACGACTGCGGGACGGCGCGACCATCGAGCAGGCGCGTGCCGAACTTGAACTCATTGCCGCGAGGCAGGCCAAGGCGGATCCGGACTTCGAGCGCATGACGCCACAACTTCAGCCACTGACCGAGAATTTCAACGGCGACGCCAGCCGCATCCTGCTGCCGCTGCTTGGCGCCGCGGCATTGGTGCTGTTGATTGCATGCGGCAACGTGGCGGCGCTGTTGCTCGTACGCGGGTTACAGCGGCAGGACGAGTACGCCGTTCGCACGGCTCTTGGCGTCCGGCGACTCATGCTGTTCCGGCAAGTCGCGGTCGAGAGTCTGCTGCTCGGACTCCTCGGTAGTGCGCTCGGCGTCAGCCTCGCGATCGGAATTGTGAGGATCTTCAAGGTCATCGCCGGCCCCGCGATTCCGCGGCTCGACGCGGTCACCACCGTCTGGCCGGTCCTCGCCTCCGGACTTGCGGTCGCCCTCGTCGGCGCGCTGGCGGCGGGCCTCCTGCCGGCACTTCGGGCGTCGCGGCTCGATGCCATCGCAGTGATCAAGAGTGCCGGTCCAAAGAGCAGTGCGGGCCGAGCTGAACGCCGGCTGTTGCAAACAGTCACCGTCGGCCAGACTGCGCTGACGCTCGCGTTGCTCATGGGCGCCGGTTTGCTGTTGCGTACGACCAGCAATCTGGCGCGGGTCGACTCCGGCTACAACACCGGGCAGATTCTGAACATGACGGTCACCGCGGTGCAGGGCGACTGGAATGCGTTCCATACTCGCGCGTTGCAGAGTGTGTCCGCTCTTCCGGGCGTCGAAGGCGCGGCGTTCGCCTGGGGTGTTCCGTTGACCGGCAACAACTGGCCAGGCACATTCGAGTTCGAAGGTCAGCCGCCTGTCGCACGACCGGGCGATGCGGCATCGTTGCCCGTGCGCTCCGTGACACCGGGCTATTTCAACATCCTTCGCATGTCGATGATCGAAGGACGCGACTTTCGCGACTCCGACACTCGCACTGCGACCGCCGTCGCCATTGTCAACCGTGCGCTCGCGGATCGATATTTCCCTGGCAGCAGCGCGATTGGCAAGAAGGTGTGGCGCTTTGGAGGGCGCCAGCAGCCGCCGATGGAGATCATCGGTGTCGTCGCCAACAGCCGAACCGGCGATCTCACTCGGCCACCGGAGCCGGAAATCTATCTCTCGCTGTGGCAGGCAGGTGCCTTCTCAAAGGACCTGGTGGTCCGAACGACGGCCGACCCGCGCGCCGTCATGGCCGATGCTCAACGGGCGTTGCGTGGAGTTGATCCGACGGTGGCCGTCGAAAATGTGAAGACGCTCGATCAGGTTCGCGCCGACTCGGTCGCGACCCGAACGTTTGCGACGCAGCTGCTCGTCGGCTTCTCCATTGTCGCCAGCATCCTGACACTCGTCGGCGTGTATGGCGTGCTGTCTCTCTCGGTGGCGGCGAGGCGACGCGAGATCGCCGTGCGCAGTGCGCTCGGTGCGCAGGGCACTCACATTCGCAAGCTTGTCTTCTCCGATGCCTTTCGCCTCATCGCCGCTGGCGTGGTGGCGGGCATTCTCGTCGCCATCGTGCTCTCGCGCGCCTTGACGACGTTTCTGTTCGAGGTCGAGGCAAGCGATCCGTCGACGCTGGCCGGTGTTGGTCTGCTGTTCGCCGCCGTCTCGCTCCTGGCGTGCTGGAGGCCAACTCACCGCGCAGCACAGATCGATCCGCTCGAGGCACTGCGCAGCGAATAGCCTGCGCGCCGTTGGGCGGGTCCTGATTTCTGGACCCGCCGGGTCTCAAGAACGAGACCCCTCCTACCGCTACGAGGAGCCCTCGTCGCGGGTTGACTGCGCGAACATCAGTTCGACATCATTCGGATCGCGGATGCCGAACTCGCGCTGGCCGTAGAACGCGGTGTATAGATCCACTGTGATTCGCACGTCGGGCGCATCTGACGCCTCACCGGCCAGCACGGCGCGCGCACGGGCGAGCTGACGCCGCCTGAAGTGCGCGTAGAGATCGTCAATCCGGTCGGTGCGAAACCACAGACTGACCCCGGATACGCGCGATCGCCACGGATCGCTCGACGGCACGAACATGACCTCGGCACTTCCGAGGCGAACACAGGCCCAGCCCAGCTTCCCCTCGTCTCCGTGGCTGCCAACGAGTTCGAATCCAACCGCGCGATACCAGGCCACGGTTGCCGCGACGTCCGGAACACTGAGCATCGGCGTCTGTTTCGAAATGGCCGCACTGAGCACTGCGAACGTCGGTGCGGCGGGTGCTGGTGACTGCCCTTCGGGTTTCGGGACTATCGCTCCGGCAACGCTTAATCGCCGCATGGCTTCCCAGTCACCTCGGAGCATCGCGAGCGCAAGGGGCGTGCGTCCCTTCGCGTCCCGAGCTTCGATATCGGCCCCGAGCTCAATCAGCAGTTCCAGCGTGCGATAGTGATCGCCGGTGCGGAACAGCCCGCCGACGAGTCCGTCCGGCGGCGCGATCACGTAGTGAAGCACTGACTGTTCCTGCTCGAATCGTGAGAGACGCCGCTGAATCGCGTTCGGGTCGCTCGCAATTACCTGTCGCAACAGATTCAAATCGCCGAGGGCGATGGCCGAGAACACATGGTGCTGCGCGCCGCGCTCGACCAGCAGATCGACCACGTCGCGCCGCGCGTCTGCAAACACGGTCGCCCATCCAATCACCTCCAAGCGATGGAGATCACCAACGCCGTGACAATCGGAGCCAGCGTCGAGGAGTGCCCTTATGGATTCGAGCGGGCTGCCTCCGGCGGCAAAATGCAACGGCAGCGCGTTGTCATCCTCGTCGCGGATGTTGGGATCGGCGCCGCGCTCGAGCAGCAGCCTCACGGCGTCCGGATGGTTGACAGCGGCGTGGAGGCCAGTCGTACCCGAATGACGCTCCCGAGCGAGGCCGGGCTCGCGTGCCAGCAGTTCACGGAGGGCGGTGACGTCTCCCGAGCGGCAGGCTGCAAAAAAGGCTTCGATGGTTGGCTGTATCGCGGGCAACGATCAGGTCACACCGGAGGCGCGTCGCTCGCTGGGAACGACTGCCTGACTCGCTCGTCGATGAGCGCCTCGCGCGCGGCATGCCGGCGTCGCGACACGATGGTGGCGGCCAGCGCGGCGAGACTCCCGGTGGCCAGAGAAGCAGCCGCGGGGATAACGTACCGCCCTCGTCGTTTGCTGGCCACCAGCAGTAACACGCCGGAAGCGATCAGGCCGAGCAACTGAACCGCCTGCGTCGACGGTGTCCGATTTACTTTCACGGCCGGCGATCTATGCAGTCTCAGATTGAGTGGAACCTCATCCTGCACGGCAACAGGTCGGTCATCGTTCACGGTGCACCTCTCAAGTCGTCGGGGAGACTCATGCTCCGCCAAATCTCGATTGCGCACGACACAGTGCAAATCTCGTCCCAGGATCCGGACCGTGAGCGCAACAGAGCTCGCGTACAATGCACGCGCGCCGATGTCACTATTCCGTTATGGGCGCGATTTCTACACGGACGAGGC
>JBKPNV010000262.1:0-6450 GCA_046732795.1 Acidobacteriota bacterium | reverse complement strand
TCATCGGGGCGCTCGCAACCGCGCTCGATGCGCGAGACCCGTACACGGCCGGTCACTCGCAACGGGTTGCCGACTTGTCGGTCTCGATTGGCCACCAGATGCAACTGCGGGAGGCCGATCTCGAAACGCTGCGCCTCGGCGCGCTGCTGCACGACATCGGCAAAATCGGCGTGAGCGACGCGGTTCTCCGGAAGCCGACCAAGCTCACGCCGGACGAGTTCGAGCAGATCAAGCTTCATCCGACGCTTGGCGCGCGCATTCTCAAGCCGCTCAGGTTCCTCGACGCGCAGCTAGCGATCGTTGAGCTTCACCACGAGCGGCCCGACGGCCGCGGTTATCCTCACGGTCTCAAGGGAGACGAGATCCCGATATTTGCGCGCATCGTCCACGTGGCCGATGCCTTCGACGCCATGACGAGCGCACGCGCCTACCGCGGCGCGCTGCCGGTCACCGCAGCCATCAGCGAACTGTGGCGTCTCATCGGCATCGACTTCGATGCGCAGGTCGTGCAGGCCATGGCGGCGCTCCCCGTTGCCTTAAGCGAAGGATCCAGTGAGGAACCTGCGGCTGAGAGACCATCGATGGGCGGGCTGGTTCCATTCCCCTCTCGCGGCGTCGCGGCCGGTCAGCACGGGCAACTCGCCTTGCGGAGGGCTGAATGAATCGACGTCCTCTCGCCCTTGCCTGCGTACTGCTGATTGCGATCGCGACGCCAACGCGGGCACAGATTGCGGGTGCCGGTACTCGATCGGTCGCGGTCGACACGGTCGTCGGCGTACAGGACTACTTTGACGATGCCGGTGCGTGGAAGACGCAGCTCATCATCGATCCGTTTGGAACCGTCGAAGTCGCGCCCCGACTTCAGGTGTCGATTCGACCGCTCTTCTGGCGTGTCATGACCGGCGACTGGGAGGTCTATATCCCGCAGGCCTCCGTCCGTTACGAGTTCGAGAAGGGTAGCAAATGGCGCCTGGAAGCCGGAAAGTTCACGTCACCGATCGGTCTCGGCATGACCGAGAACCGCGCCAGCATCAATGACGGCGTGATCTGGTGGCATCGCGGCTATTACAGCTATCTGCCGACGATCGGCGGTGGCGCGGCGCCTCACGCTCTCATTGCGTCGATCTACCCGATCGGTATCCAGGCGAATACATCGTCGAAGCACTGGGATGCCCGTCTCGCCTTTATCGACCGGGCGCCAGCCGACTTCTTCCATACTGAAAACCCACCATTTCGTCCCAACGGCGTCGTTGGTGGCGGCATCTCGCCGCGTCAGGGCATGCGAATCGGCGCGGCGGCGGCATGGGGGCGCTCGGGCGACGCGAAGGTCAGCGATCCCTACACGTTGATCAACCTGGAAGGTGAATATGCCTTCGGCTACACGAAGATCAGCGGCGAAGTGACGCGTGATCGATTTGATACGCCGACGAGCAGCCGAGAGGCGCGCGGGGCGACCTTGCAGGTCAGGCAGACGCTGACACCCAGGTTGTTCGCTCACACCCGCGGCACAGTGATCACGTCCCCCGTCATGGTCGTGGCGACAGGGGAAGTGCCCGACCAAACGTCCTGGTACACGGACACGACGGTTGGCTACCTGGTGAACGCCGAGACGACCATCAGGCTCGCTCATTCGGCGATTCGTAAGTGGAACGTGCCTGTCGTCGATCATCAGGTTGGAGTCTCGGTCGTATGGGCGAGGCGCTGGTGGTAGCGTGTCGGCCACTTCTCAGCACTGACGCCACGATCGCGCCCGCCAGCAATGCCGCGATGATCGCGAGCGACCATTCGATCGGGAATTTGCCATCGAACAGGTCGTTCAACCACGTCATCTTCAAGCCGACGAAGATCAGAATCAGCGCCAGGGCGTACTTCAGCAGATCGAATCGCCGGATTGCGTCGGCGAGCAGGAAGTACATCGCGCGCAGACCGAGTACCGCAAACACGTTCGACATGTAGACAATCAGCGGCTCGTTTGTCACGGCAAAGATCGCCGGCACCGAGTCCGCGGCGAAGATGATGTCGCTCACCTCCATGAAGAGCAGCGCGACCAGCAACGGTGTCGCGTGCCACGCGCCCCCGACTGTGACGATGAACCGCGGGCCATGGAGGTCGTGCGTGACGGGCACGACGCGACGAAACACGCGAATCAGCGGGTTCCGCTCGGGTTGAATCTTCTGATCGCCGGACCAGAGCAGCTTGACACCGGTGAGCAGCAGGAACACGCCAAAAAGCAAGACCACGATGTGGTACTGCATCAGGACGGCGCCCAGCGCGATGAAGGCCGCCCGAAAGATCAGGGCACCGAGTACTCCGTAGAACAGCACGCGATGTTGATAGATCGGCGGCACTCCGAAGTAGCTGAAGATCAGCACGAAGACGAAGACGTTGTCGACGGCGAGCGACTTCTCGACCACGTAGCCGGTCAGAAACTCCAGCGCCGCCCGTCGCCCTGCGACGGGGCCGGCGATCGACGTGGCGTAGAGGTAGAAGGCGTAGTTGAACGTCAGCGCGAGCGCGACCCAGACGATCGACCAGCCCAGCGATTCGCGGAACGACACGACGTGAGGGCGCCGATGAAACACTCCAAGGTCGAGTGCGAGCAGCGCCAGCACGAACGCCGTAAAGGCGGCGTACGCCCACCAGAACTCGGCAAACGGAAACAGCATCCGATCGCCAGACTACGGGGGTGGCCGTCGATAGACAAATAGATAGTTTGGACGCTCATCTGAGGTTTTATCTATGTCTGGCAGCCGCGCCGTTCATGTGAACGGCGCGAGCTTTTTGAACGTGGCCAGCACCCATCGATACCCGTCCGGGTCGGTGACGACGGACGTACGGTCACCCCATGGTTGATCCTCGGCATCGGTAACGCCGGCGCCCGCCTTGCGCGCCTCGGCGGCCGCGTGATCCACGTCGCCGACGTAGGTATACAATGCAGCCGCTCCGCTGCTCGCCGTCGTGGAATCACCGCGGCGCACCAGCATGATCACGGACTCGCCGTGACGCATTTCCGCGTATCGAACCTGGCCGTCGGTGTCGGGAAGGACGACACCGCGTGTGAAGGCGAATGCGCGTTCCAGAAATTCCATCGACGCGTTGACGTTGGCCACGGCCAAGTACGTATTGACGGTTTGCATACCAGGCGCAAGGCCGCTCGAGGCATCTGCGCGCCGCGAAGCGGTTGCTGGCGACGATGTGACGGCGCTTCCCGTGGATCGAGTCCTGGTGGTGCGGCGCCGAGTGGATCGCTGAGAAGCCGGTCGTTTTCGTGGGGCCATGTCGAAGTGCAATGGTAGCGAGTGGGCGATCAATTTGCACGGGATAGGCGCGCGAACGCGCCGCCGACCCTGTGGTTCGCATCTCGGCGTATCCCGGATTACGTTCGTGGAGGGGCGATGTCATGGCACGAAGCGAAACGGGCGTCGAGCACCTGCTGCGACGGGCCGGCTTCGGCGCAAGCCAGGATGATCTGAACGCCTTCGAGAATACCTCCACGTCCGGTGTTCTGGACTATCTGCTCGACTACCGACGGCAAGCCGACGACGTCGATTCGAAGATCGGCGATCCGGCCTACGCGTCGATCACCGCCGTCGGCGGCTTCTCTCCGAACCTCAATATCGAGCACGCGCGGCAGCGATGGCTGTTCCGGATGCTGCACACGAGACGGCCGCTGGAAGAGAAGATGGCGCTCTTCTGGCACAACCACTTCGCGACGGCGTACACGAAGATCGCCAGCATCGCGGGAGGCGCGCAGGCGACGCGCATGATGGCGCTCAAGGCCGGTGAGCTGCCTGGCCCGCAGGGTCAGATCGAGTTGTTCCGATCGATGGCGCTCGGCAGCTTTCGCGATCTATTGATCGCGGTTGCCCAGGATCCGGCGATGTTGTTCTGGCTGGATGGCCGCCTGAACACGGCGCAGCGCCCGCAGGAGAACTTCGCCCGCGAGATCATGGAGCTCTTCACGTTCGGGATCGGCCACTACAACGAGTTCGACGTCTACGCCGCCTCGCGCGTCTTCACCGGGTGGAACCTCCGGATCGTGAACCGCGGCAACGATGCCAACTCGTATTACGAGTTCGTGTTCAACGCCAACCAGCACGACACGGGGGACAAGACGTTCTCCTTCCCGATCTATCGAAACGGCAGTGCCACGATTCCGGCCCGTGCCGCCGCCGATGGCATGCAGGACGGGATCGATTTCATCACCGCCCTCGCGACGCATCCCAACACCGGACGACGGCTGGCACGCAGGATGTGGGATTTCTTCGTCAGCGAAGTCGTGGCACCAGATGAGGGAACCATCAACGATGCCGCGAGCGTCTATCTGCTGAACGGCACCAGCATCGCATCGCTCGTCCACTACATGCTGCGGTCACGCCAGTTCCAGAACCCGGGGAACTGGCGCACGCACTTCAGTTGGCCCGTTGAGTACGTGGTGCGAGCGGTCAAGGAGGTTGGCTGGAGCGGTTTCTCGGTCGACTCGCTCCGGACACCATTGACGACGATGGGTCAGACCCTGTTCGAGCCGCCTGATGTGAACGGCTGGGAGCTCGGCACGGGATGGTTCACGACCGGCGGCATGCTGGCGCGAATGAATTTCGCCGCGATGCTCGCGGGCAATCAACGTGTCAATCTCGTGCGCGCGATCGGCGGTTCTGGATCGTCGGCGGAGTCGGTGCTCGATTTCTTCCTCGATCGCTTGTCGCCGGCGCCGTTCGACTCGAGCGCGCGCAGTGAGTTGCTCGGCTATCTCGAAGCTGGCGGCGCCTGGACCGGCTCGGAGACGCAGCTACGGACGAAAGCCGCGGGCCTGGCGCGGCTCATCGTCGGGTCGGGTGAGTATCAGCTCGTGTAACCGCAGCGGGGGTACGGGTGGGTTCGCGGTTCCGACAGGAGAGCGCATGCCAGTGACACGACGTGACTTCCTCCGCGACGGTGTTGCGGCGTTTACGGTCAGCTTCACGGCGCCGTCGTTCCTGAGCGACATTGCCCGCGCGCAGGGAGGGCGGACGCGCAGCCTCGTAGTGGTGTATCTCGGCGGCGGCAACGATGCGCTCAACATGGTAGTGCCGTATCTGGATCAGTTCTATTACAGTCGGCGGCCGACAATTGCCGTGCCAGCCGGACAGGTGCTGCAGATCGGAACCGACACGAGTGGTCGCGCGCTCGGCCTGCACCCGCGGCTCACCGGGTTGCAGGGCATCTTCCACGAAGGGCGCCTCGCCATCATCCAGCGCACGGGTTATCAGAATTCGAGCCGGTCGCACTTCCAGGGATTCGACATCTGGGGCACGGCGAATCCGTTGAACACGACATCCACGGGTTGGCTGGCCCGCTATCTCGAAACCGTTCCCCGGGATGCGTTGTCGGGATGGGCGACGACGCGCGAGGTGCCACGGGCGCTGCTCTCGAAAGAGGTCAGCGTACCCGGCATCCCGGACGCGCGGACGTATGTCTTTGCCAGTCCGAACGGTGCTGCCGAGGCGCTGAACGAACGGGCGGCGGCGCAGCGAATCGCATCGCATGTCGCCGTCGATCGGCCGCATCTTGCCTTCGTCAACGGCACCGCGACGGGCGCCTTCGACACGCTCGATCGCGTCGCCTCGGTTGCCAGTTACACCGGCACCGTCGTCTATCCCAACAACGGCTTCGCGATCGCTTTGCGCACGGTGGCAGGTTCGATCGCTCGCGGCACGGGAACTCGCGTCTACTGGGTGCAGACGAGCGGCTTCGATACGCATGCCACGCAGGGAGCGCAAGGGGGAGGCGCGTATGGCGGGCTGATGGGAATGTTCGGCGATGGTGTCGCTGCGTTCTACAACGATCTTCGCAATCAGGGGCTGCTGTCAGAAACGCTGATCCTGCAATTCTCCGAGTTTGGTCGCCGAATTTCCGAGAACGGAAGCGGCGGCACCGATCATGGCGCGGCTGCGGTGATGATGGCGATCGGCGGTGCGGTGCGCGGCGGCATCTACGGAACGGCGCCGTCGCTCAATCCCGATGTGAGCAATCCGACTCTCGAAAACAACGGCGGCGATGTGCGGTACGAGACCGACTTCCGGTCCGTCTACGCGCGGGTCCTGGATAATTGGCTCGGCGCCGCCTCCACGGCGATCCTCGGCGGCGACTTCCGTGCTGGCGCGCCACTGATCGTGTAGTGTTGCGGCGGATTTCGGCCGATTTTGCAACGGCGGGTTTCAGACCCGCCGCCGGCGTGTTCTCTCGTCGCTACGGGTAGATTTCTCGCAGCGCTGATTCGAGCGTCGGATAGCGAAAAACGAACCCGTGCTGTTGCGCCACCGCCGGCACGACGCGCTGACCTCCGAGGATCAGCGCATCCGCCATCTCGCCGAGAATCAGGCGCAGCGCGAACGGCGGCGCTTTCAACCACGAGGGGCGGCCGAGGACATGGCCAAGCGATCGAGAGAAGTTTTCATTGGTGACGGGCAC